>CAZOXB010000017.1:0-29178 GCA_964583635.1 uncultured Opitutaceae bacterium
GAGGGCCACGGTCTCTCGTGGCCGGGGAAGCGGGATGCGACCTTGCAGAGAGTCGTGCCGGCATTGTCCAGCGCGGTGCGTTCCCGCGGCCACGAGGGACCGTGGCCCTCCAAGCGGGTTTGTCACTCGCGACGCGCTGCGTCAGTCAGCGTACGGGCTCCGGCGTCTGCACGGCGTCGTCGGCAGTGTAAAGCTGGCGATCGGGACCGGCGGAACGGATTTCCATGCGCGTGCCGCTCAATTGATGGAAAAAGAACGGTGTGCCCCAGCGGTCGATGAGTTCACCCTGGGCGTTGATGGCGACGTGGGACTTGGGGATCAACGCGAGGTTGAGTTTGTTTGCGCCGGTTAGCGCCCTGGTGATCTCGGCGTTGCTGCCCACCGGATTGCCACCGTGAGGGTAGGTGAGCTTCCAGGAAGTGAGGAGATCATCCAGAAGCCGCAAGTCATCGTGGATCGTTCGGTCGGGAGCGTTCAGCTTGTCGATCCCTTCGAAGGCGCCGTCCCCAACGGCAGAGGCTCCTGTGGCGATCTTCGGCACCGAGTCGGGCGGCAGGTTGGCGGTCGCCGACGCAAGCGGAGTCGGCGCCACGATCCGTGGGGTGGGCGCGATCGGCGCGGGCTCGGATTTCGGAGCCGGTGCCTTGGGCCGTCCGATGTACCAAATGACGATGGCCGTGGCGAGGATAGCGATCGCGTAGTAGAGGCGGCGGTTTTGCATGAAACCTGTTTATGTGGCCAAGCCTGTAGCTTGCAAAGCGGTAATGCACGGTGCCTGGTGACAACACCTTCGCCCATTGACCTGCGTCCAGCGGCAGCAGGTCGCATTGGATTGTCAATCCGTGGAATGCGCTCTATGCGTTCAACGTCTCCTCGGGCGGGGTGAAACCGCGGCGGAGGGTGTTTTCGCTGATGACCCTGGGGAAGAGGAAATTCTCGAGGTAGCCCCGTCCCCCGGCCTTGGTGCCGCCGCCGCTCATGCGGAATCCTCCGAACGGATGACGTTCGACCAGGGCACCGGTGATGGTGCGATTGAGGTAGAGGTTTCCGCAGAGGAGCTCTTCGCGGGCACGCGCAAGGGCACGCGGGCTCCGCGAGAAGATGCCGCCGGTCAGGGCATACTCGGTGCCATTGGCGAGCGCGAACGCTTCATCCAGGTTGCGGGCACGCAGGACCCCCAGCACCGGACCGAAGAATTCCTCACGGGCAAGGCGATGTTCGGGTCGGACGTCCGCGAAGAGGGTCGGCGGGACGAAATATCCGCCACTGGCCACCACGGCCTCCGGCAGGCGGGCTTGGTGAACGAGGCGGCTCTCCCGCGCGGATTCTCCGATGCAGCTCAGCAGCCGGTCGCGGGATTCAGCATCAATCACGGGGCCGACGATGGTTCCAGGCAGCGCCGGGTCGCCCACCTGGAGGCTCCCGGCGGCGGCGATCAGGCGCGCGAGGAACGCGTCATGGATCCCGTCAAGAACGATCAACCGGGAAAGGGCGGAGCACTTCTGTCCGCTGAATCCGAAAGCCGAATACAACGCGGCCGGGATGGCTTCGTCGAGGTCGGCATCGGAGTCGATGATCAATGCATTCTTTCCACCCATCTCGCACACGACCTTCTTCAGATTCATCTGGCCCGGCAGCGTGCGCCCCGCGGTTTCCCAGATCCTGAGTCCGACGGCGCGCGAGCCGGTGAAGGCGATGAAATCAATCTTCGGGTGGGCGACGAGATGCGCGCCGACCTCCTCGCCCCGGCCGGTTATGAGGTTGACCACGCCGGCCGGCACACCGGCTTCGGTGAGCAGGTCCATGAAAACGGCGCCGATGATCGAGGTCTGCTCGGCGGGCTTCATGATGACCGTGTTTCCGGCGACGAGCGGCGCGACGGTGAGGCCGCAGAGGATGGCGAGGGGGAAGTTCCAAGGGGCGATGGCGACACCGACGCCGCGCGGCGTGTGCACCAGAATGTTGGACTCCCCAGGCGTGTGCTGTGTCACCGCCCCCGCCCCCAACCGGCGCATGTCGGCGGCGTAGAAACGGCAGAAATCAATCGCTTCGCTGACGTCGGCGTCCGCCTCCATCCAAGGCTTCCCGGCCTCGCGGATCTCAAGGGCGCAAAGGGCAAAGCGTCGGGCCTCCATCAGGTCCGCGACGCGTTCCAGCACGGCTGCGCGGCGGTCCACCGGCGTCGCCCGCCAGGAAGGGAATGCCGCGGTGGCGGCCGCCACCGCCGTGTCGGCATCGCGCACGGTGGCGCGCGCCCAGTGTCCGAGGATCTCCGCGGGGTGGGCCGGATTGAGCGAGGGGCAGTATCCGCCATCCGCGGGTTCACGGCGTTTGCCGCCGATCATCAGCGGCCAGCGCTTACCAAAATAGGCGGTGGCGCCAGTCTCCTCCGGGCGCTGGAGCGCGGCCAAGAGGGCGGCCAAGAGGGCGGCCCGCGCCCCGGCGCGGGTGAAATCGGTGTTCGGTGCGTTTCGAAAGGAACCCGCCTGAGGTCCAGGGGGCGGATCGGCATGGGATGTGGCGGCGGCTATCGCCGCGTCCTTCGGATTCTTCAGCAGGATTTCGCGTGTTGTCTCCCCGAGGTTGCTGGCGCGGAGAAAGCCCTCGTTGGAGGTGTTTTCCAGGAGACGCCGCACCAGATACGCCATGCCGGGCAGGAGTTCGCCGACCGGGCAGTATTCGCGCACCCGGTGTCCGGTCTGGAGCAGGGCGGCCTTGAGCTCATCCGCCATGCCGAACAGCGACTGGAATTCGTAGGCGCGCGGATCGACCCCGAGGCTTTCCGCTTGGGCGATCGCGTGAGCGCAGGAGCGCACGTTGTGGGAGGCAAACGCAGCGGACACGTGGGCGGCATTCTCCAGCAGGAGTCGGGAGAGGGCTTCGAAGTTGGCGTCGGTTTCGGGTTTCTGCTGCCAGACGGGGACGGGCCAGTCGCGCTGCCGGGCAAGGATCGTCTCGAAATCCCAGTAGGCGCCTTTGACGAGACGCACCGCAATTCGTCGCGCACGGCCCCGCGCCCACGTGATGAGGCTGCGCAGGTCCGCCTCGGCGTCGCGCAGGTAGGCCTGGACAGCGATGCCAACGGCGGGCGCTTCGGCAAACTCGGCCTCCTCGAGGATGGAACGGAAGAGGGAAAAGGTGAGATCCTTGAGCCGGTAGCTCTCCATGTCGAAGTTGATCAGGGCGCCAACCTCGGCAGCTCGTCGGAGGACTGGTCGCAGCCGGCGCTTGAGGGCTTCGATGGAATTCTCCGGGTCGGCCGGATGAACCTCGGGGGAGAGCGCCGAGATCTTGAGCGAGAGATTGAGGCGGGGCAGCGGTTTACCGCCGGTGCCAAGGTCGCTCGCGCACGGCTCCGGCTGTCGTCGGAGTGCTTCGCTGACGGCCGAGAGGACGTCGAGGTTGCGTTGCAGGAACTCGTCCGCCTCCGCTTCGCTGACGACTGTTTCGCCCAGCAGGTCGATTGTGGTGGCCACGCCATTCCGCGCGTTCGCCTGGAGACGCCGCACAAGGTCCGTGGCGTTCTCGCCCGCGACAAACTGCCGCGCCATGGCGGTGATCTGCGATTTCACCGGACCGGCCACGAGACCCGGGGCAAACGATGCAGCCCCGAGGCCGGCCTTCAACGCCGGATGAAGTTCGACCGCCTTGTCACCGAGATATTCCTGCAGGTGCCGCACGATTTCGGAGCTGGAGTCGAGTGATGGCAGGACGTCGACGAAGCGGAAAAGCCGGGCCTTGAACTCGGGGTCGCGCATCGACCACTCCATGATGCGGGCGTAGGCGCCTTTCTTGGAGAAGATCCCGGGCGCTGGGTGGGCGTCCATCAGCGCGAACAACTGGCGGCCGAGGGACTGTATCCGGGTTTCCAGCACGGACGGCGGGGTGACCATGAAGAGTGAGGCCGAGGGCTCTTGGCGGGGCGGTGTTCAACCTGATCTACCCACGGTTTCAGCGGGCGGCAACGCAACAAACGGCATAGCCGCCCACCGGTTGTCCATCAAGGGATTACGACTCCGGAATTGCCCGCCGCTCCGCCTCGGAGAACCGCCCTCGGCAGGATGTAACCCATTGGGTTACATCCTGCCGGAGACGGCACGTGGGGAAAGGGTGAACCCAACGAAGCAAATCGGGATCGGGCCCGGGGGTGAGAGGTCGCCGTTCAGCAGCAGCATCAAACCCGTCATGGGCCGATTCTCCGGGTGGCGGAGGGACACCACGCCTTTGGCGGCATCCGCCGGGCCGGGCATGCGCTGAACGGGAATCTGGCGGCGAATTCTCTCCCGCAATCCGTGGTGTCGTGACAGCAGCGTTCCTCTCAGGCCGACGGCTTTCCGATCACCAGTCGCCGACGCTGCCATCACGATGGAAGCTGCGTTGCAGGATCTCCTGTTCGAACGGATGGGCCTTCACGGCGGCCTCGTTGATCTCCACGCCCAAGCCAGGACGCGTGTTGGGGCGGACGATCCGCCCTTTGGTTTCGACGGTGTAACCCGGGTCGACCACCTCCTGGCGCCAGGGCACATCGCCATGGACGGACTCGCAGATGAGATAGGAAGGGGTTGCAAATCCGAATTCGATGGAGGCGGCGGTGCTGACTGGCCCCTGCGCGTTGTGGGGGGCAAGTCCCACCCGATAGGCTTCTGCAAGGGCGGCGATCCGCCGTCCCTCGGTGATGCCGCCGCAGTGGGTCAGGTCCGGCTGCAGCACGCTCGCGCCGCGTTTCTCGAGCAGATCCCGGAATGCGGCGAGTCCGACCAGGCGTTCGCCGGTGGCGATCGGCGTGCGAACGCTGCGCTGGATGCCCGCCATGTCGTCCATGCATTCCGGCCAGCAGGGTTCTTCGAGGAAGTACAGGCCATAGGGCTCGAGGGCGCCGGCGAAGAGATGCCCCATCCGGGGAGAGGGCCGGGCGTGGCAGTCGACCATGATATCGATTCCAGCACCGACCGCTTCGCGCATGGCCTGAACGCAGGCCGCTGCATAACGCACCGGCTGCAGGCCCTCGATCGGTTGCGACTCGGGCACGGCCATGGATTTGAACGCGGTGAACCCCTCGGCTACGGCCCTGCTTGCGAGATCGGCGAAACGCTTGGCGTCCTCGGGGTGGGCCTGATACATGTCCTCCATCCGTCCGCCGCCAAGATGGCAGTAGAGCCGCAGGCAGTCGCGGACCCGGCCGCCCCAGAGTTCGTGGCACGGCACGCCGTGGATCTTGCCGAGGATGTCCCAGAGTGCGATGTCGATGCTGCTGATCGCCGTTCCGCGGACGATGCCGTTGCCGTGCCAGAAGTGCTGGCGGAACATCACCTGCCAGAGGTGTTCGATGCGGGTCGGATCCTCGCCGATCAGCAACGGACTGAGATCGCCGATCGCGCCGACGACCGACCGCGTGTGCCACTCCAGGGTGGCTTCGCCCCAGCCCCACAGGCCGGGTTGGTCGGTGAGCACCTTCACGAAGATCCAATTGCGCATGCGCGCATGACAGACATGGGTTTCGATTTTCGTGATCTTCATGGGTCGGTCGGGAAGTGTGGAGAGTTCTAGGGTAACGCCCGTGGAAGTGGAGCACAATCACCATGACGATTCCCCGTCGCAGGGTGCGACCATCGCGGCGGTTACCCGGTGAGTTGCGGGGGAGGTTCAGACCGTCTCACGCATGGAGGCAGCTCCTGGCCAGGGCCAGAACCCGGTGCGCCAAGCCGAGGAAGCTCGCCCCCCACGCGGCGAGCGCGACGTAGATGGACACATGCGACACCGGCAGAAGAAACTCCAGATCCATCGACCGCGACATCTCGAAAGTACAGACGGTGTACATGCCCAGCGGAAAAACCGCCCCCCAGTAACCGGGATCGTAGGTGAGCGGGAATCTTTTGTATGCGTGTCTCCAGAGGGCCAGGATAAACAGCATCGGCACCCACCATGTTCCCGTCGCCCAAAAAAAGATCGTGAAGCCCTTCAGAAAAGGGAGCGTCGAGTGGAGAAACCAGGCATGCGGCGTGTTTTCGATCAGCAGGGACCCCGCCAGCGTCGAGATCGCCATGGCGCCCATGTTGATCCAATACGGGGGCGACAAATCGCCCGGCAGAAACTTGAAGAATGTGTAGCGGTAGAAGATGAGCGAGATCATCCAGATGTACATCATGCCGCCCCAAAGCCACATCGACAGGGCAAGAAAATTGACGTGCAACCGGTGCGGCTGATCGAAATGCCGCGCCAGCAGCGCGCTGAGGACGGCGACCGATTGCGTGGCAACGACCGCGAGCAACCAGGCGCCCGTGATGCCCTGGTCCAGCGGAGGCTTGGTTTCCTTGATGGTAATGGCGATAAAAATGGCGTAAGTCAGCCCGATCCAAAGCAGCAGGCCCAGAATCCAAAGTCCGACCGCAAGGCGGTATGCACCGGCGATCAGGATGAGTTGCGTTCCGAGGATGCAGGTTCCCGCGACTGTCGTGAAGAATCCGAAGCTGTGCTGATGGTCGAGCAGATCAACGAACAGTTCGTGGCGATAGCGCAGCAGGCGCCACAAGGTCAGGATCCACAGGACGACGTACTGCCCCAGGTTGAGACAGAGGAGCGCAACGGCCAGTGTTCGGAATCCGACGCGCTCAGCGGCGATCGAAACGATGCCCGTCGCCATGACCAGCGCGAAATACGCGGGCGAGAGGCCCCGGACCCCTTCCGCGACGCCTGTCATGTTTTCGTTCCCTCCGCGGGGCGAACCAAGTCCGCCATCGGCTCGCGCATCATGCGCCGGATCACCAGGTGCATCCAGATCAAGGCAGCCGCCGCCAACGCGGCGAGAAACACCCAGCAGGTGGTCCACAGGCCGGTGGCCTGGAGCAGGTAGCCGAAGCCGATGGGAAACACGAATCCGCCAAGACCGCCCACGACGCCGACCAGGCCGCCCACGACGCCCACCCCGCCCGGAAAATACGTCGGGATGTGCTTGAACACCGCGGCCATGCCCAGCCCCTGCGAACAACCCAGGATAAACACCCAGAAGGTAAACACCCACTGATTGGCCTGGAAAAAAATCCGCGTGGTGCCGCGCGCCAGGAGCTGGCCTTTGCGGACCGGCTCTCCCTCCTTGACCACCGGTTCCTGCCACCGGACCATTTGCGGCCAGATGATGTGCCGATCGAGTGTGAAGTCCAGGAGCTTCTCCGGGTCCTTTTCCTTCAAGGCGTAGCTCCTGCCATTCGACAGGACGATCTCACGCGAGGTCGTTCGCACGACCACCGCACTCGCGTTGGCCATGATCCCCTCCCCGGGTGTATGGAGGACCATCGCGGCGGGAAAAAGGAAGATGCACGCGACCAGGCCGGCCCCGAGCGTTCCGTACATCAGCGCGCGCGCCCCCCATTTATCTGACAACCATCCCCCCGCCGCCCGGATGAGGCCCGAGGGCAGGCTGAACGTGGCCGTGAGCACGCCCGCCGTGGCCACGGACATCGTGTACACGTTCACGTAGTAGGGAATCAACCATTGCGAAAGCGCGACGAATCCTCCGAAGAAAAAGGCATAGTACAGGCCGAACCGCCAGACGCGCGCGATCCGGAGCGGAGCCAATCGCTGCAACAAGCCAGTCCGACCCGCGCCTGCCATCATCTTCGTGCGGGTGAACAGCCAGAACACGCCGGCCATAGCGGCCAACAATCCGGCGTAGATTTTGGGGAGTGTACGCCAGCCCTCCAGGTCCTCCGCCGTGAGCCGCTGCAGCACCAATGGCGCGAACATCGCCGTCGCCGCCGCACCCGCATTGCCCAGGCCGAGGATACCCAGCGCGGTGCCGATGCGTTTTTGCGGAAACCAGACCGACGTGTAGGCCACACCCGCTGCAAACGCCGCGCCCGCCAGGCCGAACCCCAGGCCGGCGAGCAGAAACTCGGCGTAACCATTCGCGGCCCCAACCAGGAACATGGGAACGGCCGCCGTGAGCATGAGCAGGAAATAAACGATGCGGCCTCCGAACCGGTCGCAGAGAATCCCGATGGGCAATCGCAGCACGGCCCCGGTCAGGACGGGCGTGCCAATCAACAGGCCCATTTCGCTCTGGCTCCAGGTGAAAGCTCCTTTCTCCACCAGAAACGTGATCAGCACACCATAGAGCATCCAGGCCGCGAAGCATACGGCGAACGCAAGAGTACTCAGCGTCAGCACGGTCACCGCCTGTCGCCCCTCCACTCGCTCCCATGGCACGGAATTGCGTGCGTGCGGGCGCGCCATCGCTGGGGGGCCGTCGGCCATACCGCCTATTTCTCGGAGCTGCCCGTCGACATCAAGTCCTCCCGAAGGTGCAGCACGATTGACCAGATCTGTTCGGGGGAGTAGATCTGACGGAAAGGTGGCATCATGGGAGCGATGCCCGCTGAAATGCGCAGGTAGAGCTGGTCGGGATCCGCCCCCGCCTTGTAGAGTTCAGGTCTTGTCAAATCACGCGGCCGCAACGGATGATCCGAGAATCCGCGCATTGCCGCCAGGTTTGGATTGTCGGCCCGACCGGACTCGCCGTGGCAGGCCGCACACACCTGGGCGAACAATTCCCGGCCTTGCGTTGCGTTGGCCTGCGGGGGACATGGGGGCACGGCGATGGTCTCACCCGGCTGGACTTTGACCGCTTCGGCGAAGCGGCGTGTCACCGCAACCAACGAGGAGATCTGGTGATCGTCCAACTCGGCGAAAGCCGGCATGCCGGCGGGTATCAGACCCGCGCGGATGGTGCGCATCAAATCCTCATCGGAAGCCGTCCGGTTGTCCGTGGAAATGAAGGCATACTGCCCGAGCGTCAAATCGCGCGGGGGTGTGGAGAAGGTCGGCGAGGCCGCACCGTCACCGCGACCGTCGCCGTGGACGCCGTGGCAGCGGGCGCACTGGCTGACATAGAGCGGGGCACCGACAAGCCGGTTGGAGGGGTGCTCCGTCGCGGGAGCGGCACCGTTCATGCCGGCGCGACCCAGCAGCAATGAGAAGCCGCCAAAAAACAGGATCAAGCCGACCAACCCGTAGACGAGATACGACTTGTCCGTGCGCAGCGCGAATTCCCATTTGCGCCGGTACTTGTTGAGGCTGGTCCGCATGCTCTGGTAGGGGCGGACGAAATAGTTTACCGGGTAGGTCCAGAAGTGGACCAGCTTCGTAAAGGGAAAAAGAGCGAAGAACGTCAGCGCAAGGAACACGTGCCACCTGGAGATGAGACTGGCCGACGCCATCAGTTCGGGCTGCGGAGCAAACTGGGCGATGCTCGCCAGCCACGCCGATGCGGTGAAGGCCACTCCGAAGATTCTGTCCACGATCACCTGCCAGAGGGCGATGCCCATGATGGCGATGAGGAAGAAATGAACCAGGTAATCGTCCCACTGGCTCATTGCCCTCACCTCTGGCACGGCGATGCGGCGCACCAGCGCGACAACCGAACCAAGCAACGCCGAGAGACCGCCCACCAGTCCCGTCCAAAAAAAGAATTTCAACCAGCCCTCCAGCCCGAGCAGCCCACCGATGAATCCAGCCAGGTGCGCCAGCAACAGCAGCAGCAGGCCCCAGTGCAGTGTGAGTGACGCGATGCCCAGCACGTCGCGATTGAACAGGCTGGTGGCGCGCGTACTGAATCCAAACGGCCGATAGATCATCCGGATGATCGGAACGATCAGAAACAGAGTGAGGCAAAGATAGGGATACACGCCCCACAGCAATGTTGTCAGGAAGGTGCTATTCATGGTGCCACTTTCAAGTCTGGGTTTTTCCTATCCCGATCGCATCGGGTTGTGTGCCAGGCGTCCCGCCAGCTGCCGCGGGAACCTCGCCTCCTTCTCCTGGGTCCGAAGGGACGTTCGCGGGAACCGGCGAACGTCCAGCATCAGGGCCGCGCTGGGCCCGGGGGACGGGCGAAGCGGACGTCGTGAATGCTTCGGGGTGGGGGCGGGCGTTCTCCCCGGAGGGTGACCGAACACCAGACTCCGGTGGAACTTCTGCAGGGAGCAGTTCCTCCAACAGTCCGGCGATGGGAGAATAGACATTGCCCGGCTCCCGGAGCGCCTTGCTCAAGGCAGGCAGCGCGGGAAGCATGAATTGCCTTACCAGCAGGCGGCGATGCTTGTCGGCCGGGTGGCCCGCGGTCAGCGCCAGAAAATCCAGCATCAGCGGCAGGTAGTCCGGCAATTCCCGGCCCTGCAGCTCAAGGCCAAAATGACGGTAGAGATTCTTGAGCTGAATCATGTAGGCGTTCCGACCGGAGATCGCGGCGCCGCGGCAGTTGGTGGGCTCCGCGAACAGGTAATGGCCGAGATACAGCGGACATTTTGCGCCGATCTCGAATGCCTCGAGATAAACGTCGCAGTCGTTGAGTCCCGGGCTGTTCATCAGGCCCTGGATGACGCCGCGCCATTCCGGGGCGGCGGTCCCCGCTTCTTCCGCGCACAATTCCAGCCGGCCGACGTCCCGGTCCTCCGGGTAGAGCAACACCTCGGCCAGGAATCGATAGGCGGCGGTGTTCATTGGCGCGGACATGATCAACTCCCGACTTCCTGACGCTGGCCGTGGAAGAACTGCCGCCGATGGGGTTGGGTGCCGGGGGACATCTCGTCAAAGCCCGCGAATCCGCGCTCGATGTAGGGCGAGTTGGCGGTCGCCTCACGGTGGGTGGTCGGCACCACGAATCGCTCGTGGTAATGGGCCAGCGCGAGCAGGCGGTGCATTTCGGCAGCCTGCGCCTCGTTCATTCCCGCCTGCGTCAGCACCCCGAGGTCGGGTTTGCCAAGGACGCGGATCGAACGGCGGTACTCGCGCATCGCGAGCAGGCGCGTCAAGGCCGTCTTCACCACCTCCTCGTTGCCTGCGGCGAGCAGCCGGGCGAGGTACTTGATGGGGACCCTGAACTGCTCGAGGTCGGGCAGATGCCTCTTCCCGTCGTCCTTGCCGACCATGCGGATATTCGTTCCGTTTCCTTGGGCGGCAGTTTGCACCGGACTTTCGGGTGGAACATAGAACAGGCTGGGCACCGTCCGGAATTCGGAATGCAGCGGCAGCGCAATATGCCATTCCTTGACCATCTTGTAGACGGGCGACCGGCGGCAGGCTTCGAGCCACGGCTCCTCAATCCCCGCCTTGCGCGCCTCGTCGATGACCTTGGGGTCGTGCGGGTCCAGAATGACGTCGCGCTGGGCCTGGACCAACTCCAGGTCGGGCACATTCGCCGCGGCCGCGACACGGTCCATGTCGTACAGGAGCGGCCCCATATAGCGGATGCGGCCCACGCACGAATGGAAGCACGCCGGCGGCTGGCCCGTCTCGACGCGCGGGTAGCAGAGAATGCATTTTTCCATCTTTCCCGTGCGCCAGTTGAAATAGACCTTCTTGTACGGGCAGGAGGTGATGCAGTAGCGCCACGCCCGGCAGCGGTCCTGATCGATCAGGACAATGCCATCCTCCTCGCGCTTGTAGGCCGCGCCGCTCGGGCATGCCGCCACGCAACCCGGATTCATGCAGTGGTTGCAGATGCGCGGCAGGTAGAACATGAATACCTTCTGGTAGCTCAGGAACGCCTGCCGTTCCTCCGCCGACATGTCCTTGAAGTTGTAATCCATCCCGCCCGTGCCGTCCTCGGTCACACCAGCCCCGTTGTCCTCCCAGTTCGAGGCATAGGTGATGGGAATGTCCTCCTCGCCGGTGATCTGCGACTTGGGACGCGCCACCGGTTGTGAACGGGTGGTTGATTTCTGGGAATGAAGGTCCTCGTAGGTGAAGGTGAACGGTCCCTTGCCGTAATACTCCTCCATCTGCGGCATGACGGGATTGAAGAAGAGATTCATCATCTCCCAGAAACGCGACGCATTGCGGAGCTTGGGGGCCCCCGCACCTTCACGCCGCGTCCAGCCGCCGCGGTATTTGTCCTGGTTCTCCCACTGTTTCGGGTAACCGATGCCGGGCTTGGTTTCGACGTTGTTCCAGAACATGTATTCCGCGCCCTCGCGGTTGGTCCAGATGTTCTTGCAGGCGACGGTGCAGGTATGGCAGCCGATGCACTTGTCCAAGTTGAACACCATCGCCATCTGTCGTTTGATTTGCATGGGCGTATTCCGGTTGGATGATTTTCTAGCGCTCGAGGTCCTTTTCCTGGTAAATGACTCCCTTCCTGCCCGGTTCCAGCGGCATCTTGCGGATGAACGCCACGCAGTCGCGCTCACTCGGACTCGTGCCCCAGTAGTTCAGGAAGTAGGTCCAGTTCGCGTAACCGCCGATCATCGTGGCGGGGTTCATCATGATCCGCGTGGTGGCATTCTGATTGCCGCCGCGCAGGTCGCTCGCGCCGCGTTCCATCGCCAGCTTGGAGAAGGGAACATTGATGTGCCGCTCGCTGGAATGATACATGATGGCCATGTCCCGCGGGATCGTCGGGCTGACCACGGCCCGCACGACCACGATGCCGTTCTCGTTGAACGCCTCGACCCAGTCGTTGTCCCGCACGCCGATGGCGCGGGCGTCGTCCTCGCTGATCCAGACCACCGGACCGCCGCGGAACAGGTTCAGCATCTGCCATGAGTCCCAGAACATGGAGTGGATCTGCCATTTTCCGTGCGGCGTGATCCACCGGAACGGGCGCGCCGTCGGGCCCGCCTTCGCGATGATGGCGTCGCCGATGCCGATCATGTCGACGGGCGGCTTGTAGGTCGGCAGGCATTCGCCCAGCTCGCGGTAGGCACGGTGGTCAAAATAGATTTCCTGCCGGCCCGTGAGGGTGTGCCACGGCTTGAGCGTTTCGATGTTCATCGTCCACGGCGCGTAGGTGCGCCCCGGGGATTCGATGGCCGACCAGTGTGGCGAAGTGAGGCTGCGCCTAGGCTGGGATATCAGGTCGTTGTAGTTGTGGTGGATCTCCCGGTCGCCTTCGATGAGATGCGTGAGGTGCAGACCGGTCTGCTTCTCAAGCACCTGGAAGAGCTTGTGGCTGACTTCTCCGTCGCTCTCCGGGGAGATGCGGAGGATGGTCTCCGCCACCTGCTGCGCGGTTTCCAGCGACGGCCGTCCGTCCTTCTCGCCAACAAGGTAGTTCTTCTTCAGCGCCTCATATTCCTCCTTGAGGGAGCAATCAATGCCCTTCGTGCCGTATCCGTTCTCCTCGCACACCCGCGGACCGAGGGTGGTGTATTTGTCGAGGATCCTCGTGTAGTCGCGTTTGATGGTGCGGAACTTCGGCGCGGTCTTGCCGGGGATCAGGTCCACATCGCCCTTCTTCCAGTCATGCACCTCGCCGAAGGGCTGTGCGAGCTCGTCGGGAGTGTCGGTTATCAGCGGCTGCATCACGAGGTCCTCAACCGGCTCGGGAAGATGTTTCTTCGCGAGTTCCGTGAAACTCTTCGCGATGGCCTTGAACGCGTCCCAATCGTGGCGTGCCTCCCATGGCGGATTGTGCGCGGGGGTGAACGGATGAAGGAACGAGTGCAGGTCGGTGCAGGTCAGGTCGAATTTCTCGTACCAGTGTGCGGTGGGCAGGACGATGTCCGCGTAGTTCGCGGAGGAATCCATGCGCAGATTGACGTTCACCAGCAGGTCGAGCTTTCCTTCCGGCGCCTCGTCGTGCCACTTGATGTCGTTCACCAGGCCCTTCGAACGGTCCTCGCCCAGCACGTTGTTGTGCGTGCCGAGCACGTGCTTGAGCATGTACATGTGGCCGCGCATGGAGGTGCCCACCAGGTTGCCCCGGTACACCCACATCACCTTGGGATGGTTCTCCGGTGCATCCACATCCTCGAGCGCGAACTTGAGCTTTCCGCTCTTGATTTGTGCGCCGAGATAGGCGGAAACCTCGGCGTCCGTCTTCGCTCCGGCGGCGCGGGCTTCCTGCAACACCTCGACCGGGTTGCGCTTGTCGAATTGCGGATAGAACGGCAGCCAGCCGTTGCGCACGGCGAGCATGTTCACGTCGGCGGCGTGTTTCTTTTCCGGAAGCACCGTTGCCGACGGCGTCCAGAGCGGATCGAGGACCATGCCGTCATAGCGCCACTGGTCGGAATGGAAATACCAGTAGGAGGTGCCGTTCATCATCCTCGTGATGTTGTGCCAGTCGGAGGCGCCGCCGAGATTCTGGATGGCCGCGTAGGGACGGATCTTCTCCGTGCCGACGTAGTGGTTGAAGCCGCCGCCGTTGCGGCCCATGCAGCCGCAGAGGATGCCCATCACGGCTTCGGCGCGATAGGTAAGCGAACCGCCGTGATACCAGTGCAACACGCCGGAGCCGGTGATGAACATGCATTTCCCCTTGGTGGCTGCCGCGCTCTGGGCCCACTCGCGCGCGACGCGAATGGCCAGCGAGCGGTCCACGCCGGTCTGTTTCTCCTGCCACGCGGGCGTGAACGGCTGCGCCGGATCGTCGTAATCCTTGGGATAGGCGCCGGAGAGGCCGCGGTTCACGCCGTATTGCGCCATGAGCAGATCGTAGGCGGTCGTGATGAGGACCGTCCTGCCATCTGCGAGTTGCAGCGCCCGCACCGGCACACCGCGGACGTGCTCGCGTGACGGACGGCCCTTGCCCGGCGTCTTGCCCGGGCTGACATCGAAGGTGTCGCTGAAATCGGCGAAGCGCACGCCCACCTCCTGTTCCGTTTTGCCGAGCAACGTGAGCATCGGGTCGAACGCCTGGCCCGTCTTCTGGTCTTCGAGCTTGAGATTCCAACGGCCCGGCTTCTGCGTCTCCCAGCGGAATCCGACCGATCCGCCGGGCAGCCGCACCTCGCCGGTCTGGCTGTCGAGCATCACCTGCTTCCACTCGGGATGTTGTTCGCCTGCGAAGCCCTTGAGATCGCTGATGCGCACGAACCGGCCCGGCAAATACTCGCCCGGCTTGTCCGCGGGTTCGAGCATCACGAGAAACGGCAGGTTGGTGTATTGCTTCGTGTATCCGATGAAGTAGGGCTCCTGTTTCTGGTGATGGAATTCCTGGAGGATGACGTGGATGCAGGCCGAAAGGTACGCCGCGTCGGTTCCGGGGCGCACCGGCACCCAGAGATCGGCGAATTTCGTCACGTCCGAATAGTTCGGCGCGAGGTTGACCAGTTTTCCGCCGTTGAACTTGTGCTCGGACGCAAAGTGGCAGTCCGGGGTGCGTGTCATCGGCAGATTCGACCCCACCACGATCCAATACACGCTCTGATACCAGTCGGCCGATTCCGAGACGTCGGTCTGGTCGCCCCACATCATCGGCATGATGTGCGGCAGGTCATGATACCATTCGTAGAAACTGAGCATCGTGCCGCCGAGCAGATTGTTGAGCCGCTGGCCGGAGAGGAAACTCACCATGCTCATCGCCGGGATGGGCGAGAACGATGCGATGTGGTCCGGTCCGAATTTCTTGATGGTGTAGATCAACGAGGCGGCGATGACTTCGGTGGCTTCCTCCCATTTGACGCGCCGCCAGCCGGCCTTGCCGCGGGCCGATTTGTATTTCTTTGAACGTTCCGGATTCTCCACGATGGAGGCCCAGGCTTCGACCGGATCTTTCCCCGCTTCCCGCTCCTTGCGGAAGTAGTCCAAAAGCACACCGCGCACATAGGGATATTTGGGTCGCACCGGGCTGTAGGGATACCACGACGAGGAGATGCCGCGCTGGCAGCCGCGCGGCTCGTAGTTGGGCGTGTCGGAGTTGATCTGGGGCCAGTCGGTCTTTTGCAGCTCCCAGCAGATGAGTCCGTCCTTGACGAACACCTCCCACGAACATGAGCCGGAGCAATTGACGCTGTGGCTGGTTCGCACCGAGCGGTCGTAGGTCCAGCGCTTGCGATAGAAATCCTCCCAATCGCGCGGCTCATCGAGCACGCGAAACCAGCGCGAACCGTTGCCATTGCCGTTGCCGTTGCCGTTCTTGTTCATGATGAATTCTCCTGCGCGGGCGCACCGGCACCCGCATGATCTGATTGCGCGGCAGCAAAGCCTTGCAGAAACACCTCGACGAAGGGTCGGAAATCCAGCGCCGTGCCGTAGACGGCGACGACTCCCTCCCGCCGCAGGTCGTAAACGAGGTTCACCGCGACGCTGCGTCCGACGGGATGCAACCGCGCGTGCGGCCGTTCCTCCTCTTCATCGGAGATGGCTGAAATGGACGCGTACACCAGCCCCGCCGGATGCACTTGCCACCAGACCCGGAACAACCATCCGTCGCGCTCCACCTCGTGTTCGCCGTAGTGTTGCCGTTGCGGATCGGATGGATCAATCTCCCACTGGAAAACCGGCACCGCCCCCTTCCATTTCATCGAAGTCCGGTCGCCCGCCGGCCCGCCCAGTGCGGACGGACCGTCTTCGCCGTAACCGGCGTCGGGCGCGAGGTCCGGCCGGACCATCGTCGTCAGCAGCGGATCGGGATCGAAGCCCGTGCCGGACTGCTGCAACTCATCCTGGAGCGGACTGATCGGAATCTCGTGGCCGTTTCGGCCCGGCGCCGTTGCCTCGCTCCGGTGCGTCATCTCGATCTTTATTTCGGTGCCCTGCAATTGCGGCAACGCCGTGAGCGCGTTCCGTACGTCAGCCTGGATCCGGAACGCCGTCTCCGGCTGGGCCGTGCCCATCACCAATCCGATGCGGATGCTGCCGTCTTGCACGGCGATCTCCGACACGAACCCAAACGACACGATGTCGCGCGTATAGCCCGGATACTTGACGTCCCGGAGCGCATTCCTGATCAGCACCTGCAGGCTCTCCGGGTCAATGGGGGAGGTCATTGCGGTGGTTCCTCGGTTGGCGATTCCGCCCTGGTTCAGCCGGTGTACAGTGTCCCGCTGGTGAGAACGCGGGCCCGCAGGCCGCCCCGACCCTTCAGCCAGGCCTCGGTCCGGTCGTCGCCGAACGCGCGATTCATCCAATAGCATGGCCGGCACTCCTCCACACCGGCGAAGCGGACGTCTTGAATTTCAAATTCCCGCCCGATGAATTGATTCAGGTCGGCACCGCTGACAAAGACATTGCGGCGCGTGGTCTCGGGTTGGGCGCCGGGCAAGCCCAGCTCGCGCCGCAACGTTTCGAAAACCTCCAGCGAGAAAAACGTGATCTGCCCCTTGTAATCCTCCTTGTAATCAAAGAATCGGTCACCGCGGATGCCGCGGGCCGCGACACACTCGATCCGGTCCACGGCGGTCATGGGATGCTCCCCGGGCGCCTGGCCATGGTGGCCGAAATAGTTGTGCCCCTTCGACACAAACAGATGATGGATGCGCATCGTTTGGCATGGAAATCCACCCCGGCGATCCGTGTCCGCGCGGGCTGATACCGGGTCCATCGCCGCACCCGCATCCCAGTGCTTCCCGGAAGTGATTTCGCCGAGCTCCGCCCTTGCCGTCGGATCTCCGGCGGGATGCCTGACACTGGGGCGACTTGGGGTACCCACGGCCATGCCACATCCGTTCGTTGGCGTCGACCATGTGCCTCCTGCAGGCTCATCGCCTTGATCTATGTCAAGATTTGACGAAATTTATGCAGACGAAGAACAGGGGGCGACAGGTCACGGGTCCATCCGGCAGGATGTAGATGCCAGCAAAATGCAGAACTATCATGCCGGCGGGATCCGTTTTCGTCAGGAGCGGGAAGGAGGCGTGACCACTGCACTTTGTCAAATGTCGAGACACGACGTCGTCATGGTTCGGTCGGAATGGATCGCACGATCCGTCAGCGACGGGTTCACGACAATGCACCCAATGGAATTCAATTCTCCTGTAGGGGTTTTTGTGGGCTGGCGCATCGTTCGTGAGGGACCGCAGCGCACCCGCGTACCGGCACCCCCCCTTAAAACAACCTCCCATGAAGCATCTGATTCCCGTTCAACTCGCCGTTGCGTTACTACTGGTGAATTGGGCCCGTGCCCAAGTCGCGGCTGTCCAGCAAGAAGAAGTGCTGCTGATGAATCCGTTCACGGTGGCAACCGACAAGGATAGCGGCTATGCGGCGTCGTCGACGCTGGCGGGCACGCGATTGAACACGCCTTTGCGCGATATTGCCGCCGCCGTCACCATCATCACGCCGGAGTACATGGCCGATCTCGGAGTCTTCACGCTTCAGGACGCGATTGGCTTCACCCCTAACGCGGAACTGAACGTCGCGACCTTCAATACCGCGAACAATGGCGGCGAATCGGCGCGCATTCGCGGAGTGCGGGTCGGCGAAAGTACGCAGGATTTTTTCCCGAACCTCCTGCCGATCGACATCTACAACGTGGAGCAGATTAGCGTCAACCGGGGCCCGAATTCGCTGCTTTTCGGGGTGGGCAATCCCGCGGGCACGCTGACCGGAATCAGCAAGCGGGCCAATTTTTCGAATCGGCTCGAAGTCGCCGGGTCGGTCGATCAGGAGAGCGGCTGGCGCGGTACCCTCGACGTGAACCGGGTCCTGGTATCCGATCGCGTCGCCTTCCGCTTTGCGGCCTTGCACCGCGACACGGAGTCCTTCATTCAGCCGGCCTACTGGAAGGAGGATCGCGCCTACTTTGCGGCCACGGCGCGCCTGCTCACCCGGCGCAACTGGTCGGCTACGCTGCGGGCGCATGTCGAAACGGCCCAGGCCGACCGCGTGCTGCCGAACCTGCGCACCGCCACCGACGTCATCACGCCTTGGATCGACACCGGTTCCAACCTGGTCGCCGGCGTACAGCCGGCCCCGGCCAATGCCGTGCTCCCCGCCGGAGTCATCCGCGCATCGGGGGTCAACCAGCTCGTGATCGTCGACGGCAGCCCGACACCGGTACCAATGTTGAACTGGATCAACACGACGCGAGGCGGGATCAACGGCTACCAGAACCGCACGCTGTCAACCCACAGCCCGATTCCCTACGACCTCAATTACAACGGCCCGACCCGCGCCAGCGACTACTCAGGCCGCAGCTACCGGTTTTTCCTCGAACAGGAACTGGGCGCAGCCACGTCGGTTGAGCTGGCCTACGGCCAGACGTTGCGCGATATCTACTGGGTCCGATCGGACGGAGGCGAGCTGGTGTTTGTGGACACCAACCGCACGCTGCCCAACGGCAATCCGAACCCCAACGCGGGCCGCTACTATGTGCAGGGTACGAACCGGTTTCAGGATCAGAGGGAATTCGCGCGCCAGCTTCGCCTCACGGCTTCCCACGTCTTTGACTTCAGCAAGATCAGCCCGTGGATTGGCCTGCACCGCTTGGCAATTCTCGCGAGCCGCGACTACGCGTTGACGGGGTTGAACGACCATTTTGAGATCAACGAAACCCCGCTGCCCGGTTATCCCGCCCGCTACGACAACGCGCAGAACCGGATCTCCCGCCGCAGCTATCTCTTTCAAGGTGCCGGCAACGTGTGGCTCTCCAATTACAAGTTCCGGGATATCCCGCTCGTGAACGAAGGCGGCGTGAGATCGCGCTACTTCCTCGACCGGCCCCTGCGCACGGACGAGCGAACGCGCTCCTTCGTGCTCGCGGCGCAAAGCAAGACCCTCAAGGGCCGGCTGGCGACCACGCTCGGCTACCGCTGGGACAAACTCAAAGGCTACTCGATCGATCCCGCATTGTCCGTCCGCAATGCACTCGGCGAGGCACCGGCCTGGCAGACGGTTCCCCTGATCAAAGCGCCGACGACCACGATGAGCAACGGCACATTTACCGGCGGTGCGGTGCTCCACGTTCTGCCGCAACTCAGCCTGCAGTACAACCAGTCCGAGACCTCGACCGGGGCAGGCGCCGCGCGCGACATGTACGCGAAGCAGCTGCCCGTCTCGACGGGCGACGGTGAGGATTATGGCATCAAGTTCGCTCTCTTTGAAGGCAAGCTCACCGGCACGCTCACGCGTTTCACCTCGTCCCAGAAAAACCAGCAGATCTCGAGCGTGCAGGGGCTCGGCGCATCGCTTAACGACATCGGTCGGACATTGAATATTCCGGTGTTGGAAGCGGTCTTCGATCCCCGCGACACCCAGGACATCGTGGCCCGTGGGTATGAATTCGAGATGATCTACAATCCCAGCAAGGCTTGGCGGATCTCCGCAAATTTTTCCCGCAACAACAACGTGCTGAGCAACGTGAATTCGCGAGCGGCCCGCTTCCTCGAGGATAACGTCTACCCCTTGGAAGCGCAGTACGGCTCGACCATTCTGGCCAACGGGCAGACCGTCTCGCAGGCCATCGTCAATTTCCGGAACTCTATACGCAATACCAAGACGGCGGTCGAGGGACGGCAGGCGGAGGTGCTGCGCGAGTGGACTGGCAACCTCGTCACCAATTACCGGATCAGCGCAGGGAGCCTCAAGGGGCTCTCCTTTGGCGGAAACGTGCAGTATCGTGGCCCGTCGGTCATCGGCGCGATCGTCAACCCTACGACGAACATCCCCGACTTCGCCCACCCGATCAGAGGGACCGCCTACACGCTGCTCGCCGCCCACGTCCGCTATGAACGGCGGATCTTCGGTCGCTACGACTGGGAGCTGTCATTACACGTCCGCAACCTGCTCGATGACTATCCGCTCATATCCCGCTTCGCCAGCGCGACCGACGGAGCGGTGCTCACCTACCAACAACTCGAGCCGCGTACCTGGATGCTGTCATCGAGTGTTCGGTTCTGAAGCTGGCGGCGGATTTGCGTCCCGCCTGCCGGTTGGGCATGAGTATCGGGACGGGGTGAACCGATCGGTGTGGGAAGGCATGGCTTCGGGCGGTGGTTGTCCTGCCGGACGAAGTTCCTCCTGCGTGGCTCATTGACCGCGGCGGGCTTGACTTTCGCGCCGCAAGGGCGAAGGTCCCGGCGATTATTGCCGTTGATCGGGTTGAAGCTTGGGTTCAGCTGCATCAAGGAACTCCGCACATCATGGCCCATCTTCAAGTTCGATCCGTTGCCGCCGCGCTTGGGCTGGTGTTTCTGGCGTCGCTGCCCGTCGGTGCGCAGACATCCGCCGGTGACGAGGTCATCACGATGGAGCCGTTCAACGTCACGGTCTATAACGGCAAGATTCCGATCGTCGACGGTTTCACAGGCAAGGGCTACGAAGGCAGCAACGAGGTCGTCTTCGATTTTGCCCGTTCGTTCAACAAGCTGCTGCTGGGTTATCACAAGAAGCTGGTGCTCGATGAGGTGAAGCACCTGCAGTTCCGGGTGAAACTCGGCAAGGACTTCGAGCAGGAGATGGATCAACTGACCACCTCGTTCGAGCTGGGGCGGTTCACCCTGGACCATTCCTACTGGTTGCGGCGCGAGCGGGCGATCATCACGCGTCTGATCCGGGAACCTTTTTTCAAAATCAAGGCGCTGATCGTCTGGGATCTGGACCGACTGAACAAGATGGCTCCCGAAAAGCCCGACTCGAAGTATGCGCGCGACATCCGTTATGATGCCACGACAGGCCGGTGGGAACGGCGCATCACCGATCGTTGGGAGGTGTTTTTCCTGCGCAACACGAACAATCCAAACAACGCGAACAGGCTGAATTCCGCCTTCACCACGGAGAAGACGCAGGGGCTTAATCTCGATACTCAGAAGGGATTCCACTTCATCGAAGAGGGATTGCCTGTCAATGTCCCCTCCGAGGCCTTCCGGGAGGTCAGCCTGACCTATCCCATCTTCTTTTCAAATGAACTGACCGGGGAGAAGGCGCTGCGCCATCTGCAGGAGACGTTCATCGCGAATCTGTATTTCATCTACGATCCGTTCAGTTGGGTGGCGCGAAGAAATACCCGTTTCCGGGGCGGTTTCATCCGTGAGAGCCTGGAGCAGGTCCAGGCCGCCTGCATCTACGTCGACGACCGCAAATGGTTCGATGACGTGTTCGCCCGTTTCCTTTCGGATGTCGTTACGATCAAGCTCCAGGGCGTCGACGAAATCTATTCGCTCCACATGCTGAGCAAGCGCCTGGGTGATAGCCCGCGGGTGCTCGGGCTGGGTCTGGATCTTCTCAATTGGAACAAGGGCGAGAAGCGGGTGGCAACCGACCGGCCGGAAGCCGATGCCCGGCTGTCGCTCGGGAGTACGACGGGCTTCCGCTACGTGCTGATCGATGCCTACCAGAGATTCGGGAATGCCCTCGTCGACAGGATCCGCGATCGTCTTCTGGCGCAGAAGGCCGAACGCAAGTCCATCAACGGGCGCACCCTGCTGACCCAAATCATCGAAGAGCTCTCGGGCATGACCTACACAGACTTTGCCGGGCGCGCCAAGATCACCCAGGAGACGAACCTCAATCGTTTCAAGATGACACGCCCCGGCGGAGCGGCAAAACCCACCCCGTGAGATTCCGGCGTGACCTGCCGAGGGGCGGGCACGCTCCGGGCTACTCGCGATGGAGCCAGTCCCACATTTCGGCGGCTTTCGTGAGCAGTTGATCCGTCTCCGAATCGGCGAGAAAGCGGTCGTGGACGAGTTCTGCGAGCGCGTCCCCGACCTTTTTCAGGTAGGCGTCCTTCGAGGGATAGCGCTCCTCCAGCGAAGGTCGCGGATCCTCCGTGCCGACGCGTTTCGTCCGGGTGGTGGCGAAGGGAATCCACGCACCGCGCAGGAGGACAAGCTCGTGGGGAGACCCAAAGGCTGAAGGCCGGAAAACCCAACCCGTGGCGGTGCCGAGCGGGGCTGCGATTCCGGGCAGTCTGATGCCTACGAGGTCGTTGCCGTCCGCATCGACCTGCGGCACCAGCAGCGGCATTTCCACGCCGGCACCGGCGCCTCCCGGCCAGCGGGGATTGGCAATGCGCGGGCCGGCGCGGAGGGCTTGCGGCAGCGTCATGCCCGGCACGAGCGGAAATCGGACTTGGGCAACCGGAACCAGCGTGCCATCGCTCAATCGCGGATACCGGCTGGCCGGAGGCTCGATGCCGTCGGAAACCCACCGGTGCATCGCCACGCGCAGGGCCTCCACCACGGGAATGGGATTCGTGGGGTTGGAGAGGGGGGATCCCTCCGCCAGTGCGGTCGGAGGAAACTTCGCCCCGCCATGCTGGGTGCCCGCAAAATAGTAGCAGCGCACGTTCTCCGCGAGCGGGATATCCCGGGTGCCGGCGGGATCCGTGTGGATCAGTGCGGCCACCCGGCCGGCGCCCCAATACTCCGTCGAGCTGTTGGTATGAAAAATCTTCGGTGGGTGCTTCACTCGCGGATTCTCGATCAGGCCGTCGGTCTGCCCGCTGACGGGATCGGGCAGGGCCAGATCCGTGAAGGGATAGGCGGTGGTGCAGAATTCCGCCAGGCTGCGGGGTGTTGCCCACCGGCGGTTCAGGACCAGGCGTCCCGCCCCGGCAACATGTGAGATCATCCCGTCCAGCACCTGGCGTTCCCGCTCATCCGTGTTGAAGCCCAGATAGATGAAGTCGCGAAGGAAGCGCCCGCATTGCGAGACGCCGAATGCGTAGGCATGCTTCACCGGGGCGAGTGATTGGGTATCGTGCCGCAGCCAGGCAACGGCGTCGCGGATGGCCGCATATCCAAGGCCGGCCACCGGAGGCCCTTCCGCCAGGTAAAAGACTTCGTAGGTTGCGCCTGGCTCGAAGCCGCCCTGCAGCCGGACCTGATTGCCTTCAAGACTCCAATACTCCCGGGGAACTTCAGCGCCGGCCGGGTAGGCCATCTGCGCCCGTTTGACGAGCCGGGTTTCGGGGCCGGTGGCATCCACCGGCGGATATTCAGTGAGATCCGTCACGGTGAACCGGTCGACGGCCTGGTCGGGTGTGAACGTGGCGCTCACGACGCCGCGGATGGCGGAGCCGTCGTGGTTGCGCGCTGCCGGCACCTGGATGCGGAGCAGGGAGTCCTTCCGCGCGACGTCGAATTCCCAGCCGACGTTGAGGACGGTGAAGCCGTTCCGGGTCATCCATGGACTGAGCTGTGCCCTGTTGCCACGATTCGGAATCTCGACCCACGCGGCGCCGTTGGCGCGGGCAGGATCCCGGGGCTTGAGAATGCGCAGATCGGACGAGAAGGCGACGCGGCCGTCCGCGTTCACGGGCGCGAGGCCGATGTCTGCGATCACCGCATTGCAGGGCAGAGCGGGATCGACTTCGAAATGCAGACGCCCGAGGATCTCCTCGTAGCCGGATTCACCGAGATCCAGCCGGCTGGTGATCTCCACGCGGACAACCTCGGCATGGACCAGGGAACACAAGAACAGGGCATACCCGAGTGCGGACAGGACTTGGCGGAAGCGCATCGCCGCGATGAGAACCGGGTTTACGGGGCTCGACGAGCATCATTCGCAACCTCGAAAACGCCTTTGGGTTCAACTACGCGCATTCGATTCATGCAAAAAAAGCGCCACCGAACGATGTCGGTGGCGCCTGAAGGGAGGAAGTCGCTGGAGCAGACGTTACAGGAATGCGACGTTCTGGTGGGCGAAGCGACTGGCGTTGGGGAGGACCAGAGGAAGATCGGTCGCGCTTACGCCAAACCAGCGGGCCAGCGTCGCGTTGTATTCGTCCACGCTGGTGGTCGGAATCCACTGGCCGCGCGTGCCGGTGTCCTGGGAGCCCTTCAACATCAGGTCGGGCATGCGGCCATAGATGTTGCCACCCTTGACGGCGCCGCCGACGACGATGTGGTGGCTGCCCCAGCCGTGGTCGGAGCCGTCGCCATTGGTGTTGTAGGTGCGGCCGAAGTCTGACGCCGTGAAGGTCGTGACCATGTCGGCGACACCCATTTCCGCGGTGGCGTCGTAGAAGGCCTTCAGCGAGTTGGAGACGTCGGTGAGCAGGTTTGCGTGCGCGCCGGTGAGGGTGTTCCCCTCGACAACTTGGTTGTCATGAAGGTCCCATCCGCCGATGCGGGCGAAGAAGATCTGACGTTTCAGGCTGAGCTGCGAACGGGCGGAGATCAGGCGGGCGATGGTGCGCAGCTGCTGGCCGAGGCTGGAGGTCGGAAAGAGGTTGTAGGTGTTGGGAAATGCCGATGCCGAGCCGGTGCTGTCGTTGCCGAGGACCGTGGCAAGCTGCGCGCTGTCGGAAATTGCTTCGGCGGTCATGCCGGCGAAGGCCGTGTTGAACAGGTTGGCCTGGGGCGAAGCGAGGATGTCGTTCATGGCCCGGGTGCGCAGCGACGCGGCCGTCGTACCGGTGGGATTGGAGGAGCCGCTGAGGACCACCGCGCCGGTGGGAGAGACGGAATACTGCGCGACTGTCTGGCCGACCTGGAAGGAGTTCTGCCCGTTGAGGCTGATCGACATCGAGATGTAGTTGTTCTCGTTGAAGGCATTGGTCAGATCAGCGAGGCGGCCGCCCCAGCCCGTGCTGAATGCCTTGTCCGCAATGCTGCTTTGCCACTCGACCTGCTGGTCCTGGTGGGAGAAGAGCTGCGGCGGCAGGGGCACCGAACGCGCGGCGTACTGTGCCTTGGTGGTGGGATAGAGCAGCGTCCCGACATTCGCGACCACGGCAGCCTTGCCCTGCCCGTAGAGATTCTGCAGGCCGGTCATCACCGGATGCATTCCCCAGGTCCGTCCATCGCCCGCGGAGCTGGCGATCGGCAGGGCGACATTGTTGGGCAGCGCGAGTGCGGTGCGCGAGGCGGCGTAGGCGGCGTAGCCGGCGGCGTCCGTGGGGATGATGAGGTTATTGGAGTCGTTGCCCCCCGCGAGGAAAAGGCACACCAGCGCCTTGAAGTCCTCCGCGTTGGCGGTGCCGGGCACGCGGGGTCCGTTGCCCGGTTGTGCCACGGCACCCAGGACCCGCAACTGGGCGAGCGCGGAGAGCATGCCGGTGGCGCTGACGGCGGCGCAGCAGGCTCCGAGAAATTTCCTGCGTGAGGGATCGAACGGTGCGGAGGAGGAAAGAGGCTTCATGGACGTGACGTTGGACGATGGTTTCAAGGTTGTACGGCTCCCTCGGGCGTCGACAGGATCAGGTAGACGGCACTGCGCACCTTTTCGGTGGTGGAGGTGCTGGCGGGCATATCGGTCAAGGCGGACACGATCCGCGTCCGGGTGGCTGCACTGGTGGTGGCACCCGTGAACCAGAGGTCGAGCTTGTCAACCAGGGTTGCCGGTGTGGCCGCAAGGGGCAGGAGGTCGGTGAGGTTCATGTACACCGTGCTGCCGTTGTTCTGGTCCGCCGGTTTATTGGCGTAGAGGTAGCCGTAGAGATAATTCGGAGTGGTGATGGCGGTGGTGTCCGTGAGGATCTTGAACTCCGGGGCATAGAGACCGGCGGCGGCCAGTGGCCCGGGGTTGACATAATCCGGCTCGAAGAAATTGAACACGGTCGGCGCACTCAGCGCCTCCTGGGCGATCATGGCATCCGCGTTGGTGATCACGTATCTGCCGGCGTTGGTCGCTCCTCCCAGCGCCCGGAACATCGCCGACGTGCGGAGCAGGGGTTCCTTCAGTTTGCCGAAGGTATCGAGTCCGGCTGCGTTCGAGGAGCGGGCTTCGTAGTCCGTGAGGATCGTCCGAACGACGGCTCCGAGATCTCCGCGCACGCCGGAACCATTGTTGGCGAATGCCTGGGCCGCGCGGTACACATAGGCGGGACTGGGGTTGGAGGTGACCAGCCGCTGAATGAGCTGCCGGCAGATGTACGGGCCGATGTTCGGGTGGTTGAAGAGCGTGTCCAGCGTGTCGTTCAGGTCCTTGAGACCGCCCTGGTTGGCGGGCAGCACCTTCCCGCCGACGATCGTCTTGGGGCCGTCCTCGTGGGAGGTAGGGAACAGGCGCATCGGATCGATCCAGTCGGGCGCACTGTTGTCCGGCCTGCGGCCGCCGCCGCCTCTGAACGTCGGGTTGGTGGAATAGTTTTGGGCAAATCCCCATCCGGTGAACACCTTCGCTGTTTCGGCAATCGTCGTCTGGTCGTAGGTCGGAATCGGCAGGCCCTGGATGTCGAGGCGAAGCGTTCCGTCCGGATTGAGCTCGTTGAGGCCGATGCTGAAAAGCTGCATCACCTCGCGCGCGTAGTTCTCGTCAGGCAGCGTGCTCCCGGCCGCCTTGGCATTCCTCAGGTGGCTCAGGTAGACGCCCATCATCGGGCTCAAGGAGACGTCCTGGAGGAGCTGCCGGAAATTGCCGAAGGCGCCCTTGGCCAGAATGTCGTAGTAGTTGGCGGCGCCTTCCTGCCAGTTGTTGACCGTCCCGTTATCGTCGGAAATCACCAGAATTTCGGAGAGTGCAAAAGCCACCCGCTGGCGGAGCTGGTCCTCGCCTTGGACGGCGACTTTCCACCAGGTGCTCAACCGGTGTGTCCTGCCCGGACGACGATTGAGGTTGGTGTTGGGATCCCTGTCCTGCCCTCCGGTATTGTTGGCCGCGAAATCCGCCATGGTGCCATCGCGGTGCGACGATGCCGGCTTGTTCATCTGGTCGGTGATCCAGGTTTGGTATCCCTTGGCGACCACCTCGTCGATCGATGCCTGGGTGGGGCCGAAGGTCGCCTGGATGAGGAAGCGGGCCGCTTCCGGCGGTGTGGGATTGACCAGGGAAATGGTGGGCGGCGCGGGCGGAGGAGTGAATGCCACGCTGCCGGAGCTCTTCACGTAGGCCCCCGCGAGTTCGCCAGCCGGATAGTCGGCCGTCTCGATGCTCACGAAGATCCGGCCCTCCTTGAGGGCCTTGATGATGTCCGCTGCGGAGTAGGTGCCGACAGCGCGGATATTCCAGCTCACCCCGCTTGCCTGACCGTTGGGGATTCGGAAAATCTGGGCCGCACCGGCGTCGCCGACGGTCCCCAGCCGCAGGTAGGCGACGGTCTGGGCAGAGGAGAGAGCCGAGAAATTCAGGCTCACCAGAGCGAAGGTTTCGTCGGAGCTGAGCTGGATCCAGGAGCTGCCGTAGGCGACGGAGTTGACGGCGGTCGCGGACGGCCGGAGGGTCGAGAAGAACGTGCTGACGGGCTTGAATGCGATGGTGACACTCGCCGTGTGGGTCGGATCCAGTCCATAGACGATGCCGGAGGCGAGCGTGAGGGTGACCGACTTGCTGGACACCGTGTTTTGTGTCGTCGCGTAAGGTTGGATTTCCACGTCGACGCTGCTGGCGCCCGCGGGAATGGTCACGACGCCCGGCAACTCCACGAAGTCGGCCCCCGGGACGGCGGATCCACCCAGCTTGTAATACACGTCAACCGGCTGCGTCGTCGGCCCCGTGCGGCTGATCGTGAAGACAGCGGGTTCTGCGCCTCCGGTGTCGGTGGTAGGTGAAGTCGCGAGGACGCTGACCAATGACATCGTGGCTGGCGTCATGTCGTAAGCCTCCACCAAGGCCACGCCGCTGGTGCCGCCCACACCGCTGACCAGGACCGTATAGGAACCCGGAGCGAGGTCGACGATGACCGCGGAATCGCGGCTGGCGGTGTTTTCGATCGGGAAGGCGCCGCTGACCGCGAACGCGGTCGATACGGTCTGGCTGAGTCCGTTATCACCCCAGTTGTTGTTGCTCGCCACCTCACGGCCCGCGGAATCCACGATGACCATCGTGGGATCGGCCAGAAGATTGGGCACATTGAATTTCGACAGGGTCGGACCCACCGCGCGAACCAAGGCCTTGCGCATGGTGGTCCCGGGGGCGACGACGAGGCCGGCGATGACGATATTCTCATTCACCCCGACCTCGGCGCGGGTCGAGAGGTTGATGAGCTGGGCGGAACCGGTGATATCGTAGACCTCGACCAGCGCCAGTCCTGTGCTCGGCGTCGCGCCGACGACCTTGACGGTGTAACTGCCGGGTGAGAGCGTTGCCAGCAGGGCGGAGTCGTTGTCGCTGGTGAATGGGAAGGCCCCCACCGCGCTGAAATCGCCGGCTGTCACCGGGGTGCCGCCGCTGGCGGTCTTCCAGTTGTCGTTTTCGAGGATCTTGACCGCACTGCCGTTGAAAAGCTCGATGCGAGGATTGGCCAGTACCTGGGAGGTAGTCAGACCCGCGGGGAACTGCGTCAGGCTGGGACCCGAGGCGCGGATCAGGATCTTCTTGGGCGCGCCGTCACCCACGACGAAACCGGCGATGACCGCATTGGCGTCGCCGGTGCCGACCCGGGCTCTCGTGGAGAGGTTGATCAGACGCTGCCCATACTCCGCGGCAATGGACGTGGCAGGGGCAAGCAGGACGCCTGTCAGAAGGATTAACGTACACGCGGCAACGCGCGCGATATGGCATTTCATAAAAGGTAGGGGACGCATTCCAAGGGGACGGGGATGGGTTGATGCTGTGAAAATGCGGTTGCTCATCAATGAGAATTGGGGCGGCTGCAGGTGAACCTCATGGGTTGATAAATCGGCAATTATTGACGCA
>CAZOXB010000018.1:0-29058 GCA_964583635.1 uncultured Opitutaceae bacterium
TGGAACTACACGCTTCTCCCAAACGAAAACGGAAATTAATTTTTGCACACGTCCTTAATCGACGGACATGCGACGGATGGAACTCGCGCACCTCAAGCTCTACGACCTCGACCAGGGGCGCGGCACGGTGTTCGTGCGCCAAGGCAAGGGGAAGAAGGTCCGCATGATCCCGATGGGCGTCCGCGCCGTCGGCTGGATCCGCCGCTACTTCGATGAGGTGCGGCCGTCGCTCGGCACGCCAACACGCCCGATGTCGGGATCGCTTTCCTGACGAACGTGGGCCTGGTCTTCGAGGTCAACCGGCTGACTCAGCTCGTGCGCGACTACGTCGACGCGGCCGAGCTGGGCAAAACCGGAGCCTGCCACCTGTTCCGTCACACCTGCGCCACGCTCATGCTGGAGAACGGCGCCGACATCCGGTTCATCCAGCAGCTCCTCGGCCACGAGAAACTCGAGACGACGCAGATTTACGCCCAAGTCTCGATCCGGATTCTGAAGGAGGTCGACACGCGGACGCACCCGGCCACGCTCGAGGCCGGGCCGGAACTCCTCGCCGAGGACGACGCCGAGCTTGCGGACGGGGCGGCGGCTTCGTAAGGTGCGGCCATGACCACGGAAATCATTTTTGAGGTGCGCGAGGACGAGACGGACGGCGGTTACACCGCCGCCGCGCTGGGGCACGACATCTTCACCGAGGGCGACACCTTGGAGGAGCTGCGGACCAACGTGCGCGAGGCCGTGCAGTGCCACTTTGGCGATGGCGTGCCCGGCCCGCTCCCGCAGGTGATCCGGTTGCATTTTGTTCGCGACGAGATTCTGGCGACGTGAAGATCCCGCGCGACCTCAGCGGCTCCGACTTGGTGAAGGCCCTGCGGGCGCTCGACTACGAGCGGGTGCGGCAGGACGGCTCGCACCTCCGGCTCACGACCCAGCGCGGCGGCCAGCACAATGTCACGGTGCCCAATCACAGCCCGATCAAGCTGGGCACGCTGCGGGGCATCCTCAAGGTCGTCGCCGCGCACCATAAGCTCACGGTCGAGGAACTGGGCCGTCAGCTTGGACTGTAGCGATTACGACGGCAAGGCTCGGTAAAACGCGCCCGCCGTCCTTCGTCTCCACCATCCACGTGCCACTCCGCCAACGCCGTGCGCTGGCAGGTCTGGATCGCCCTGCTCCTTGATTTCCTGCCGCGTTTTCAGGCTTCACTCGGCGATTGGCCTGACAGTTTCTCCCTGCTCTTTGACATGATTCGCGGTGTGATCCGGAACCGAATCAATCTGCCGGGACTGCTCAAAATCTATGGGACAGCCGATGGGCCACTATGGCGGATGCGCGCCCAGCCCGAGCAGGCTTTTCTCCCGGGATTCGCCCCAAATCCTGTGGGATGGCACGTGTATATCATCTTGGAGTCCCTCGTCGGAGAATACGAACTTCATGAATGACTCTCCTCGGATTCCGCCACTTCTCCCCCTATCCATCCGCCACTTACAAACCCCGAACTTTGTTTATGGGACGTCTGTGAAATCCGGGAGGAGGATGCATATCCACGCAATGATCGCATGGCACCTCAAGGCTTCGCATGGGTCAGGACCACGCGAAATCCGAGCCGGTTGCCGCGGTCCGTCGGGGACAGCCAGCGGCGGAGCGCCGAGCGGCAATTGCCGGCCGGACAATTCCAACTGCCTCCCCGACTGACCCGATAGGTGCCGGTCTGCGGCGACACCTGCATGCCATGGGCATCGACTTGCAGGGAATCGGAGTACCAGTCGAGGCACCATTCCCATACGTTGCCGTGCATGTCGTACAATCCCCACTCGTTCGGCACCTTCTTGCCCACGGCATGGCTCATGCCCGCATCATCCTTGATGTACCAGCCCATCGCATCGAGATCTCCCGCATAGGCCCCGCTTGTGCCTGCGCGACAGGCGTATTCCCACTGGGCTTCAGTTGGCAGCGTATAGACGAAACCGGCCGGCAGTCGCTCTGCGGCTTTCTCGCGTTCCGTGAGACGCCGGCAGAATTCCATGGTTTCGCGCCAGGAAACGCTTTCCACCGGACCCTCGGGGCCGACCGCCTTGAACTGGCTGGGATTGCTGGTCATCAATGCGACCCATTCGCCCTGCGTCACTTCGTATCGGCCCATCCAATACCCTTCCGCGATTCTCACCTTGATCTGCGGACCTTCGTCGGCGGCCCGGGATGGTTCCGATGCCGGGCTGCCCATGGTAAACGTGCCCGATGGTATCCAGATGAGCCCAAGACCCAGTCCCGAAATAGTGTACGAGTGACCAGGCCGGGGCACGGGAATCTCCGGCAGCGTTACAGTGACGACCTGCTCATCGCCCAAACCCACCGCCGCAACCAGGCTGGTTGAGATATGTCCCTTGAGAGACGCCGTCAGGTTGAGGCTGTCGCCCCTCATGAGCTCGAACTTCACCGGTGTCACGCCCATGGCGATCCCCTTCTCGTCGACAAGCGTTGCACCGGAGGGAGTCGTCTCAACCCGCACTGAACCCATGAATCGTCGCTGCCAGCGAAGGAACCCGGCGTCACCCGCCCCCGCCAGGGCGCGAAGCGGCAGCATCTTGTCCCGCCAGTCGGCGTTCACCGCCTTCGTGCCCGGTCGATCGAGGTAGGAGAGGTTTTCCCTCAGCGCGGCCACCGCGCGTGCAACCGCGGAGGACTCTTCGGAACGCAACGTGGCCAGCGCCGACTCCGGCCATTCAACGTCACCCTTCGTCAGCCAATCGATCAGGGGTTTGCCCACCATCGCGTAGCGTCGTTCCTCGGGTTCGTTCTTGAGATGCTCGGCGAAGGACGCAGCCAGTTGGATTTCCGCCAACGCGGCATCCGGATCCCCGGCTTGAAAGAGCCGTTCGGCCGACTGCAGATGCACGCGGGCGGGATGCTGCTGGGTGAAGGATTTCAACGACGCCTCATATGCTTCGAGCAGGCTCAGGCGACGGCGGGTCCACTCCTGCTGCCAACCTGCATCCTCCCCCAGGGAGCGGGCTGCGTCCCGTTGCTTCCGAACCGCTTCCTCGACGTGGTCGAGATACGGCTGCACCTGCCGGAGTCGCGCCTGCTGCTCGGCCATTTGGGTCCGCACCTGCTTCTCCAGCTCACTGCGTCGCTCCGCCGCGCGCCTTTCGTCAGCCACCTTCAATTCAGCCTCACGAACCGCCACCGCTTGCTGCACACGCTCGAGGCGCGCCCGCTCTTCCGCCTTCTCCCGCTCCACGCGGGCGACTGCGTCCTCGGCAATTCGTTCGGCATCGGCACGTTTCTTCCAGGTCCACCCAAATGCGACGACCACGATCAGTATCAGGGCGGCGACAATCGGTCGGATGAAGCGCTTCGGCCCCTGCTCTTCCTGGGCGGCCCAGGGAGAAAGACCCGAAAGCCCCGGAACACTCTTGGCCGGTTCCGCCGCACTCTCCGGACCGGAAGGATCTCGTGGCGTCCCCTCCAACGACTCCAGATTCCACTCGGTCGCATCCAGCTCCAAAGCCTCAAAAGCCTGCGTGAGATCGTTCAAGGCGTCCTGGTACCGCCCCTTCAGTCCCGGCGTCATCGCCGCATTCAGCTCACGCTCCAGAAGTTCCCGCTTCTCATGGAACATCCGGGACCGCTCCTCACGCGACGCTTCCGGTGTCACGCCAAGGATTTCCAAGGCACGTTTCTGGGAAAATGGCACGCGCGGCATGGGTAAATGCAGACGCAGTAAACAAAACGAGCCCGTCACTTCCAACTCCGAAATGCGGCCGACCCGTGAAACGCCCTGAGGGGAGTTCCGTCGCCATGGGATTCCAATCCTCCGCTTCCGGTGTTGAGTTCGCGACGCGTCTCTGGGAGTCCTTCGCCCTCACGATCCATGTCGACTCAGGCCGTTCTGACCCTCCATGAGCTGGAAACCTGGAGTTCCCCACTGACCTCCCTGGCAGTGCTGGGACATCCCATCAAGCACTCCATCAGCCCGGCCATGCACAACGCCGCGCTGGCGGAGATGTCCCGGCAGGACCCGCGCTTCTCCACCTGGCAATACGTGCGATTCGATGTGCCCCCCGCAGAGCTGCCCGTCGCCTTGGATCGCCTGCACGCCAAGGGCTTCTTCGGACTCAACCTCACCGTGCCGCACAAGGTGCTGGCGTTCGGCTGCGTGGCAACCATCGACGACGCCGCGCGGCCCATCGGCGCAATCAATACGTTGCGGCGGGAGGGCAGCGGTTGGAAGGGTTTCAACACCGATGGCTATGGACTCAGCATGGCCGTGTGCGAAACACTGGGGCTGGGCCTCGCCGGCTCCGATATCCTGCTGGTTGGCGCGGGCGGCGCCGCCCGCGGGGCCGCGGTCGAATGTCTGCAACGAAAATGCCGGTCGCTTTGGATTGCCAATCGGACCGCGCAGAACCTGGAGCGGCTGATTGCCGATCTCCGACCGCTGGCCGCAGGCATCGGTGTCCACGGATTCAGCCCGATGACCCCGCCGGCCCACCTGCCCACCGACACCCTGGTGATCAACGCCACCAGCGCCGGACTCCGCACGGAGGATCCGCTGCCAATCGACTTGCGCAAGCTCCCGCGTCCGGCAGGAGTCTACGACATGATTTACAACCCCGTGGAGACTCCGTTCCTGAGTCTCGCCCGCGAACTCGAATTGCCGCGATCCAACGGCCTGTCCATGCTGATCCATCAGGGAGTCCGCGCCTTGGAGATCTGGTCGGCGGCCCGCGTGCCCGTGGAGGCGATGCGGGAGGCAGCCCTGCGGGCGTTGGGACGCTGACGGCGGTTTGACTTCATCCTGTGCCGTGGTCGGAATGGCGGCTTCCATGCTTTCCAAGTACGTTGCGATGGTTGCCGAATTTCCCCTCTTTTTCGCCGTGCTTGCCGCCGTCCTCGGCGCCGTGGTCGGAAGCTTTCTCAATGTCGTCATTTACCGCGTCCCCGCCGGAAAATCAATCGTCCGCCCAGGATCGCAGTGTGCCTGCGGCACGCCCATTGCCTGGTACGACAACATCCCGGTTCTGAGCTGGTTCATCCTTCGGGGAAAAGCGCGTTGCTGTGGTCGCCCCTACTCGTTCCGGTATCCCTTGGTCGAACTCCTCGTCGCCGGATTGTTTCTCGGGAGCTGGCTGGTGTTTCCCCATGGCAAGGCCCTCGTCGGCTGGGTCTTCCTGAGCGGATTGGTTTGCGCCACCTTCATCGATCTGGACCACCTGATCATCCCTGACATTTTCACGGTCGGCGGGGCAATCTGCGGCATGCTGCTCTCGCTGGCTGTTCCGGAGCTTCATGGATACCGGGGAGCGGATGCGCTTGCCAATGTGCTGCAGTCCGGTGCCGATTCGCTGCTCGGCATCCTGATCGGCTCCGGTTTGGTCCTTTGGATCGCGCTGCTGGCCGAAGCAGCCTTGAAAAAGGAAGCCATGGGCTTTGGCGACGTAAAGTTCATGGGCGCCATCGGGGCATTCTGCGGATGGCAGGGCACCATTTTCAGCCTGTTCGGCGGCGCGATTGTGGGCACCGTCTGGTTCCTCCTCGCCCTGCTCTGGAAGCAGGTAAGCGGATCACGCACCCACCTGGCTCCTCCGGCGGAGACTCCCGATGGCAAACCCGCAGAGTTGTCGCTCGGGGTACATGTTCCCTTCGGACCCATGCTGGCCATCGCCGCGGCGATTTATTTTCTCCATGCGCACGTCTGGTTCGACCGCTACCTGGCCGACGTCACCTCGATTTTCAGCGCGATGGCATCCCGGTAGTCTGCCATGCCCGGGCTGGGTCGGCACGGAGTGCCAGCTTCGCCGCTCCCCTGACGAGGCAGCGCGCGCGCAGGAGGTCCAATCCCGGGCGCACCACGCCGTCGGAGGTTACGCGCACCAGGCCGTAAAGAAATGCCCGTGTGACCAGGGCGCCCTTGTGTTGAATGCCCAATTTGCGGTGCAGGCGTTTTCGATAGCCGTGCACCGTCTGCTCCGAGATGTTGAGCATCGCGGCCGCGACATCATCGCTGCAGCCGTCCCCAAGAATCGCGAAGAGGTACATTTCCTTCGCCGTCAGATGCCGCAGCGCCCGTGCGGACGCCCCTGATCCATGCAAGACTCCGTGCAAGCTGGGGCTCCAATAGGTTTGTCCATGGGACACACAACGCAATGCCCGGCAAAAACACGCGATGTCATCCGTCATCGTATCGATCGCACCCCGGGCACCCACCGAGCGCATGGCTTGGACGAGTTGATAGTCGGATCGGTTGGTCACAAAGAGCAGCCGCTGAGGGTCAGACGGCCGCCTCAAGGCTCCGAGGATCGAGAAGCCATCCTCACCCGGCAAATCGACCGAGGCGACGATCAGATCCGCGGCACGGGCGAAGAGACAGCCCCGGAACGCGGCGGCGGTGGTGGCGCATTCCATGCGGGCACGCGGCAGCGTGTCGGCAATGGCGCGACCAAGGACTTCAAGGAGAACCCGGTCCGGGTGGGCAAGAACGATTCGCTCGATATGGGCCAGGTCAGAGAGTGGAGCCGAGGGGCCTTCCGACAAGAGCGGCCTGGCCAGACAGGCGACAGACCCAGCGGAACCAGCACCGGCATTCGTCCCCTTCTTGGAAAGATTTTGGAAATCGGCAGAACGGTATTCGTGAATCATGGGGTGGAATTCCACACCACTGATGCAATGAATATACCGTAAGCAAGCCTGACGCCATAAGTTGTCCGAAATTCCCGTCAGAAGAGGGAATGGAAGAAATCTTTCATCGGAATCCAAAACTTAACCAAGAGCATGCCCGCTACCCATCCGACTACGAAGGCTAGGATAATAGAACAATTGTGGGAAATTTTCATGATGGGGTGGAGGCGAACATGCCGCGACTCCCGCACGTCGTGTTCGCCTCGTGAGTTGGCGTTACTATTCCGTGATCGCGTACACTAATGCGTCAAAAAACGCCACGGTACCCGCGAACAACCCGTAGTGTGCGTGTTCAACGAGCGACTTGGCATAAGCGCCGACAAACTGGCCAAGATCAACATGGACAGGGTCACCATCGCCGCCGGTGATCATCGATAGATCGTTAGTATGCAAGGTCTTCATGGTTCCGATCTCCCGTCAGGCGTTGTTCCAGCCATCCGCGACGGCCTCCTTGAAGGCGCCCCAGTTTTCATAGACGTCCTTGGCCACGTAGGCGGCGGCGCCAAAGGCGGCTATCATCAATGCCGTAGCGAAGGTGAGAGGTTCTCCGCCCACCACCCCAGCCGCTTCGCTTTCAGTCAGTGTTTTCATTGTATCACTTGTGTCTGCCCCACGGGTGACGAGGCTTTTGGTTTCAACGTGAAGCCCTAAGCGCTCCCCATGGGCCACCTCCTGAATGCCGGTCCCGGCGGAAAACAGAAGCGCCCAGTCTGCCCGGTTTAGGGATGATGCCGCCTCCGAGGGGAACATCGTGATTGGGAAGTTTCGGCTTTGCCTTGACCGTTGGAGCGACAAGTCTGCGGTACCTCTATGAGTTTTCCGTCGGGTTCCGAAACCCTACCCACGCCCGCAGCAAACGGACCCGGCGATCAATGGGGACACCCCCGTGGCCTCGCCCCGCTTTTCCTCACGGAGATGTGGGAGCGTTTCAGTTATTACGGCATGCGCGCCCTGCTCGTGCTGTACATGGTCGCCTCCGTCGCCCAAGGGGGCATGGGCTACGAGACCCGGCATGCCACCTCGATCTACGGTACCTACACGATGAGTGTGTACCTGCTCTGCATCCTCGGCGGTTTCATCGCCGACAATTTCATCGGTGCGCGTCGTGCCGTGCTGTGGGGCGGCGTGATCATCGCCTGCGGGCACTTCTGCATGGCGGTACCGTCAACGGGCACGTTCTTTCTCGGCCTGACCGCAATCGCGCTGGGCACCGGTCTGTTGAAGCCGAATATCTCGACCATGGTCGGCAGTCTTTATGCCGCCGGTGACGACCGCCGGGATGCGGGTTTCTCGATCTTCTACATGGGAATCAACATCGGTGCCTTCGCCGCTCCGCTCGTCACGGGTTTCCTGGCACAGGGGAAGACCTGGAAAAACGTGCTGGCATCCTGGGGCATGGATCCCGGATCGTCGTGGCATTTCGGTTTTGCCGCGGCCGGCGTGGGCATGACCTTCGGCCTGATCGTCTATCTTCGGAAGCTCCCCTGCCTCGCGCACGTGGGCAGCACGCCTCCGCGGGTCGCCGGCCAGGCCAGGCCCTGGGGCCGCCTGGGGCTCGTCGCACTCGGCTCGCTGGCATTGATCGTCCTCATGAGGGCCAGTGACGAACACGCCGCGCTGGTATGGTTCATCTTTGCGGTGCAGGTGGGCGCGATCCTGTTCTTTGCCTTTCGCCCGCATCCCGACAGCAAGCGCATCGCGGCGATCCTGATCTTCTTCATCGCGGCAGAGATCTTCTGGGCGTTGTTTGAGCAGACCGGTTCGTCGATCAGCCTTTTCGCCGACCAGCTCACCCGAAACTCCATCGCCGGCCGCAGTTTCCCCTCCTCCTGGTGGCAATCGGTGAATTCGATCTGGGTCATCCTGCTGGCGCCGGCCTTCGCCTTCCTTTGGATCCGGCTCGGCCATCGCCAGCCCTCCAGCGCGCTGAAGTTTGCCCTCGGAATCTTCTTCGTGGGGCTGTCCTTCCTGTTGATGGTTCCCGCCGCCCGGCTGACCGCCGTGGGCCGGGTCAGCCCGTTCTGGCTGCTCGGCCTGTTTTTCCTGCAGACGGTGGGTGAGATGCTGCTCAGTCCCGTCGGCTTGAGCACCATGACCAAGCTTGCTCCGCAGAAACTGATGGGACTCGTGATGGGAATCTGGTTTCTCGCGGCCGCGTTGGGCAACAAGCTTGCCGGTGTTCTCGCCGGCAACTTCACGTCGACGAACTCCGAACGGCTGGCGGACTTCTTCCTCCACCAGGCACTCGTCGTCGGCGCGGCAACGTTGCTCATGCTCGCCCTGGTGCCGTGGACCAAGCGCCTGATGGGAGGCGTGCATTGAAATGCCCACGCGTGCCTGGTTCTCCACGTTCATCTACAACGAACCGCTGCTGACGCGCGGCACCGACCGGCTCAATGCGGAGCTGGCAAAGGAGTGCCGGCAACTGAGGGATTTCGACGATGCGGGACGCCGGTGGTCGGCCGCCAACTATCCCGGCGGTTACACGAGCTACGCTTCCATGAACACGCTGCACCGTTTTTCCAGCACGTTCGATCGGCTGGAAAAGCGAGTGACCCGGCACGTGTTGGCCTTCACCCGGGCACTCGACATGGATCTCCGGGGAAAAAACATCGCCATGACGGACTGCTGGGTGAACATCATGCCTCCCTCAGCGGCGCATTCCATGCATCTCCACCCGCTGTCATTCATCAGCGGAACCTATTACGTGCTCACTCCGGACGGCTGTCCGGGCCTGAAATTCGAGGATCCCCGGCTCAGCAGCCTGATGGCGGCTCCTCCCAAACGTCCGACGGCGGGTGACGGCAACCGAACCTATGTCACCTACCCCGCAAACGCAGGCCACGTGATCCTTTTTGAAAGCTGGCTCCGCCACGAGGTTGGCCAAAACCGCTCGGCTGCCGAGCGCATCAGCATCAGTTTCAATTACGCCTGGTCCTGAAGACCGCACGAAGCGGTGCGATCCGGTACGGCGGATTCGCGATTCACGATGCATCGCGGCACGAGGCGTTTCGCATGGGATCGGGACACACCCCGACGTGCGGGCCTGCCGCGGGACGAGTGCTGGGTGCGGCGTCAGGTCACCGCGAGCACCACCGACAGCGTGACCATGGAGAACAGGGTGCTCAGCACGATCGAGCTGGCCGCCACATTCTCGTCTCCGCCGAGCTGCCGGACCATCGTGTAGGATGCCGCGGCGGTCGGACAGGCCATCAGCACCAGCACCGCACGCATCTCCCCGGCGTTCAATCCAAGCAACCGACCCACGCCATAGCCGATCAGCGGGCTCACCACGGTCTTGAAGAGTGCCGCATAGGCCGCGACCCGCCGGTTTCCGCGAAACGGCGTGATCACCAGGGCACCGCCGATGCAGATCAACGCGAGCGGCACGGCCATTTTCGAAATCTGTGACAGGCTGCGCCCCGCAGGCAACCAGACCGATCCGTTCAGGAGATAGACGCTCCCCCCGATGACGCTGGCGATGATGATCGGGTTGCGCACGATTTCCCGCACCATCATCCTGCCCATCTCCCCATTGCCCCGATGCCGGCTGGCAAGGAGCAGGGCGACTGAACCGCCGTTGTAGATGAGCAACAGCGGCGCCATCGACAGGATCACCGCCGTCTTCGGGATATCGGGCATCGACAGCACCAAGGGCAATCCGACAAACACCAGATTCCCGCGGAAAGCCGCCTGGGTCCACGTGCCTTGGCCTCCCGGTTTGACGCCGACCCAGCGTGCTCCCAGCCAGGCCAGGGCAATGCTCAGGATCGAGGCAAGGAGAATCGCCGGCAGCAGACGACTCAGCTCAGCCTTTCCATGCTGCGCCTCGGCAAGGCTGAGAAAGACGAGCACGGGAAGGCCCACCCAGTAGTTGAGTTTGTTCGCTCCCGAAAGAAACTCAGGCGGGAAGAACCCGGCCCGCTGGAGTCCTGCCCCCAGCGCGATGGTCACGAAAATCGGTCCCAGTATGACGAGGATGTCCACGGATGAAATTGGGGGCCTATACCTCGCGGAACAGGCCTCACGCCCGCCAGTGGCCGCGTCGATACCTCCATGGTCCGCCGAGTCGGCGGCGGCACAGGGCGTACGGCCACCAGGCAAGACCATAGAGCCTGGTCTCGCGTTTGCCCGGCAGCAAACGACTCAGCCAGCCGTGGGTTTCATCCCGGTAGAACCGCAGTTCCTGTTCCCACCAGTTCCGCCCGCAATAACCCAGATGCTTCAATTCCATCTGCCGGATTTCCCTGAAAATCCGTTGCCGCTGACGCTGCGTCTTGGTTTCGGGATGCTCGCGTGATTCCGCCAGCACCTCGGGCAGGTGAAAAAAGCGCGCTCCCTGCGTGGCGAGGCGGATCCAGAATTCATAATCGAACGTCGTGTCATAGGCCGGATCAAACCAGCCCCACCGTTGGTGCACCGACCGGCGCCAGAATGCGGCCGGCTGACAGATGAAGCAATGCTGGACGAGAATCTGGAAATCAAACGGCATCGTGGGATACGGCCGGATTCGCCGGCCCGCGGCATCGATGAACCAGGCATCACCGTAGACAACATCCACGCCGGGATTCTCCGCAAAGACCGATGCAACCCGGGACAGCGCGTGCTCAGCAAGCACGTCATCGCTGTTGAGAAAGCCGCAGATCTCCCCGTCGGTCTCCTGAAGACCGGCGTTGATCGCCTCCACCTGGCCGCCATCCGGGCCGCTCTGCCAGCGAAGCGAGGGACCGAATCCACGGAGAATCTCCAAGGAACCATCCGTGGATCCACCATCGCGCACCCCATGCACGAGGTCCACCCCCTGCTGCCTGCGAACGCTGTCGATCGCGGCGCGCAGGAAAGCGGCCTGATTCAACGACGGAGTGACGAGGGAAAAGCGAAGCATGGTCGCAGGCGGAGAACGATGCGGCGCCAATCCGGAATCGCCGATAAAAAAAACTCCGCCTCTTGCGAAGGCGGAGTTGATAAAACCGACAGTTCCTTGGGATTATGCGGACTGCAGGAACGACGTGCGGGCGACCTGCTCGATGACCGCGTTCACGCGCGGGGCGAGGATCGCCTTGAGCTTTTCAGTATCGGTGACGTTCTGGCCGCTGTCCTGAACGGTGAACAAGCCCGCCTGCACCTTTGCCGCCATGCCTTCGGCAAGCTGATCGACGTCACGCGTGCCGTCCATCAGCGAGAGCACATGACGCGCAAAGGCGTCCATGCGGATCGAAACATGGCGGAGATTGGTGACGTGGCGCGGCTCGTTGAGAGCCTGGTAGCGCGCAAACGCCGTGGCCTTGAGCTTGCCTTCATTGCGGGTTGCAACCGCCGGATGCGGCGTAAAGACGATCTCGAGCAAGCCGCGGCTGTAGAGCAGCAGCAGTTGCTGGGCGATGACCGCCTCCTCGCGCGCCTCGTGTCCGGCCTCGCGGATCGCGGAGCCACCTTGATTGAGGAGGCCGCGCACACTGCCCATGAGGTCGGCAAACGCCATGTGGTTCAATCCCCGCCTGTACAGGGTAACGAGGATGGCCTTCACCAGCGCGCTGTCGGAGCTGAAGGTGACGTTGTTCGCCATGCGGAACTCTTCCTTCTGGCCGGCCTGAAGGTTGAGGTCCTCCTTCACCGGGCTTGCCAGGGCACCGAAATAAAAATCCTTGAGGGCCAAGGCATCGATGCCGCGGTTCAGCTTCGCATCCTTCTTGGCAAGCAGGGTCATGCGGAACATGCGGTTCCGCAGAAAATCCATATACTGCTCCATCGCAATGATGTTGCGGCCGACCTTCTGTAGGGTCTGCTGCACCTGCGGGGAGAAGTTGGAGGCGAGCATCGAACTGAGCTCGGGTTCGCCGAGGTACTGCAGGTTGTGCTTCGCCGCGTTCTCGACGAAATCATGGAAATAGAACGCGCGGTTTTCCTCCTCGAGAAAGTCGTGGCGGAGGTAACCGTCAGCCCACCCCTGCATCGAGGTCAGCTCATTCTTGAGGAACTGGCCGTAGGGATTGTTCTCCGTCGGGACCGAGTCAGCGAGGAACTTGACCAGAGCACGGGACTGACCGATGCGCTGCTGGATGTCAGCAAACTGCTGCGTATGGAACAGCATCATGTCGCGGATCATGCCACGCATATGCCAACCGGGGAGGGCATTATAGCTGATATAAGCCACACCGTTCTCCGAAAGGGAGGTGTCGCAAATATTCAGAATCTTCTCGCGGACATTCTCCGGAACCCAACTGAAGATGCCGTGAACGATGATATAATCGAACTTCTTTCCCTCAGCGTCGAAATCGAGGATGTTCTTATGCTGAAGGGTAATGTTCTTCAAGCCGATCTCAGTGATGGCCTTCTGACCGCCTTCCACCTGGCGGCTTGAAAGGTCAACTCCCACGAAGGTGCTTTCGGGATAGAGCTGTGCGAACGGAATCAGATTTGCGCCGTCTGCGCATCCCAGCTCCAAGACATTGCAATTTGCCGGATTTACGGGGCTCATTCCAAACAAACGGGCGATCGTGGCCAGCTTGATCGGGTGAGTTTGGGGAAAGGAGGAACTTGGGTAAGGGACTTCGTCGTATGTATTAATGGACATTCCATGCACCTTCCCAGAACGCTTGGCAAAGTGCCAGAAAAAATATTCGAAGTCGCCAAACTCTCCTGATTGCAACTGGTTGCTACGCGAAAACCCGTATGGAATTGCGCCGATTAATCATCCTTTCGGATGGTAAGATAACATCGCGTGCCGACGCGTAAGCGCGGGACTCAGAGCGTCTCCGAACGCACCTTTTGCGATAGTTCGGCACGATAGTGTTTCAGCGCCGCACCGATCCGTTCATCGCCGGCCGCAAGTAGGGACGCAGCGAATAGCGCGGCGTTGATCGCTCCCGGTTTGCCGATGGCGAAGGTTGCCACCGGGATTCCTCCCGGCATCTGCACAATCGAATAGAGGGAATCCAAGCCCTTCAGCGACACACTTTCCACCGGCACTCCCAGTACCGGGAGTGTCGTCAGGGAGGCTGTCATCCCTGGCAGGTGGGCCGCACCACCGGCTCCGGCAATGATGACCCGCAAACCTCGTTCTTCCGCTGATTTCGCATACTCAAACATGAGCTCCGGCGTGCGATGGGCGCTGACGATCCGCTTCTCAAAGGAAACTCCCAACTGTTCCAGGATTCGGGCCGCATGCTCCATCGTGGCCCAATCCGAGCTGCTACCCATGATGATACCGACACGCGGAGGGGAATTCGTCATGGTGCAAGGCTCACCCAGATCGGCCGTGTTTGCCAATGCGGAAGTCATGCCGATCTCCCCCTGTCGTCCAGCATGCGCCATCCGGATCCGCCCCCAGCGATTCAGGACGCGCGCCCACCACCCAAAAATCCCGTCTTTTCTTTCACGGATTTTCCGGATTCCGGTTGGTTTCGGTTCAAACCAAGGACACACCGCTGGGCAGACGCACAACCAGGGTGCCTGCAATCTTGTCGTGCCAGGACTGCTTCTCGACATCGAGCGCGATCCAGATGAACCCCAACCCCGCCACGGCGAGCGAGAGGAAACAGCCGAGCGCACGCACGAGGGAAACCGTCCAGTCCAGCGGGCGATCATCCTGACGCACGACTTTCAAGCCGCAGACAATGCCTCCAATCGTGGTGCCCTTCATCTTCCACATCACCGCGGCGTAGGTGGCGAGGATGAGCAGGAAAAGCGAGCCGATGGAAACCATCATCGATATCGCGCCGACCACAATGATGTCGATCGCCAGGGCGGCCATGCGAATCCAGAATCCCGCACGCACATAGGATGAACCCGGCACCGCGGGAGGGGTCGTCGCCACACCCGCCGGGATCGGCGGAACAGCCGGGGCTTCCCCTTGCACAGCTGTTGAAGACGCGACCATCGATGGATCAGTCGCGGGGAATTCGACGGCTGCCACCGCCATGGTTTCGCCCACCACGCCCGGCGCTGCACCCGGAGGATTCTCCGAAGGAGCCGCCGCCTGTCCGGCCAGGCGCGGGCGACGCAGTCCCAGCAGGAGCGTGTAGACTCCCACCCCATGGGCCAGGACGAGAATCAGCATCCATGCCATCATTCCCGCCGCGGGAATGAGATAGATCGCCGCCACCAGGGCGCCGCCGAGCAGCACGGCCAGCGCCGTCGCATCCTTCAGGCTGGCCAGCCCCAATCCCCGCATCAACCTCCGTCCGAGCCAGCCGAACACCGCAGCCTTGCCGAAGATGATGGCAAACACAATCAGGGCCAGGGACAGGAAGAATCCGACAACAGTGAGCGAGAGAATGAGCGCCACGACCGGCGTGAGCAACAGGCAGACGATCGCCGCAAAGAGGCTCCTTCCGGGTCGCGTCTCCAATGTTTCAATACAGCGGTCCACTCCGCCCTGAAAGACGACGGCAAACAGCACATACACGGCCAGAAAGATTCCCGCTGTCGTCCACGCCCAGCCAAGATGGCTGCCGATGCCCAGCGGACGAGCCAGGAAGAGGCACTTCCGCAGCCATGCCCGGAACCCGGTGTAATCCGGCATCTGCGACACGACACTCAGTTCGTTGAGCGTACCAAGGACCCGGGATCCCGGATCCCGAATGACCGGCCCGCCCACCGTGACCACATTCTGCACTCTGGCCTTCGGGCCAAGCTCGACTCCGCCAAACACGGAGACCACCGATTCGGTCTCGCTGTCGACATAGGCATTTCCAAACACCGCCACGACGGACTTGCCAACCTGGCCGGTGACACGTGCGTCCCCGAGAATCGCCACCACGGCGTCGCGGACATCTCCGTCCACCTGGCACGATCCCCCCACGGCAACCACCGCATGCGGCGTTTTTGCCCCCGCGCCGTGATGAACATCCCGATTGAAGGCGAAGAGGACGTCGGAGTTGCGATCGCTGCGGCGTCCCGTCCGGACCTTCCCGACGACAACCCTTGTGGGGGTGTCGTTCGTCGCGGAAGCTTCGGACGGATCGGTCTGAGGAGGGGTCTCGTCCGCAGTTGGCGCGGGAGGCGCCTCCGGCGGGGCCGGAACCACTGCCGGTTCCTGGGAAAACAGCGGCAGGGAGAACAGCAGGAGAAGGATTCCGGCCCAGCCATATCCGGACTTGCGAAAAAAGGTTGTCATGAGAGTGATGGCATTCGAAAGCGTGTTGAGGAGAGGCGCGGTCAGTTCATTGCACACGCCAGAAGATCCGGTAGAGCGCCGCACCGGCACCGATCACGGTGGCGTAACCCAGGGCCACGATGCCGATCGCGAGGAGCATCCAAAGCTGCATGGTCGGCGGGAGTGAATCCCGCACGAGATCAACGAGCGCACTGACGGTCGAGCGGACCTGCGCCCATCCGCCGTAAACGGAGGACAGCATCTCCCCCATGGCCGCCGGAGCGTTGCCCAAACCGCGCACAAGCAACCAGACGGTTCCGGCGGCGAGCGTTGCCGTGGTGATGAGAAAGAATACCCGCACGGCCAGCGGCCAATACGCGAAGTTCTTCTGCCACCACGGGCGGGCTTCCCTGGCCGCAATGGCCGCGAGCACCCGATTCTCCAGCGAAACCGGCGCCTGGCGCGGTGGCAGGTTCTTCAACGCGGCATTGAGCGAGTTTTCCCAGCGTTGCTGTCTTGGATCGGGAGAGTTCATGCGAGCGTCTGTTGGGCGGATTCGTGGGCGCTTCCGCTTCGGGTCAGGATCTGGGCAAGGGCCGCACGGGCCCGCAGGATGTCGGTTTTCACCTTCGCCAGGGAGATCTTCAACCGCTTGGCGATCTCTTCGTAGGGAAGGTCCTCAAAATGAAAGAGCACCAAGGGCAGGCGTTGATGCTCGGGAAGTTTCGCGAGTGCTGCCTCAAGCCACTCACGCCGCTCGCGTTGCGCGAGCGACGCCAGAAAATCGCCATCCGCCGACGGAAACTCCACCGGTGAGGGATCTTCCTCGCCGCTCCGGTCGTTTCCGGACAATTCGGAGAAAAATCGCCATCGCTTGCGATAGCGCTGCAAATGATTGATCGACAGGTTGGTCGCCACCGTCTTAAGCCAGCCGCCTGCAGTGGGACTGTCCTGCAGGGTTTCGAAGCGTTCGTAGGCTTTGAGAAACACCTCTTGGGAAATGTCCTCGGCCTGGGCTTCGTTTCCCAGCAAACGTACCGCGGTCGAAAATACCATGTCCTGATAGGCGCGCATGAAGGTGGTGAAGTCGGGACGCGGCTTCAGCTCCGCAGAGGCAGGTTGCACGTTTGGTTCATCGTTCATGCGCAGAACACCGCACGCGGGGGACAAGTTGCAGAAAAGTCTGGCCGGGCGGATTGGCGGCACAAGCCCCGTTTGCCGGTTCGAAGAATCAAGCCAGCACCCACCCCGCCGTACGCAGCCCTCCTCGCGCGTCTCCGCCAGTCGGCGGCAACGCATGCAACTGACCTCGCCTCGACCCACGATCCGGCGGCGAAAAGGCAGGCCGCATTTCCCGCAACTTTCCAACCTGCGGCGTGTTCTGGGGGCATGGAAATTGTCGTTCCCATCCTCACGGTACTCCTGTGTTGCGTTGGCCTTGCAGGCGTGGTGCTGCCGCTGCTTCCGGGAACAACGCTGATCATGGCATCCCTGGTGATTCACAAGCTGCTGCTGCCCGACGCCCTGGCTTGGAGCGTCTTCATCTGGATCGGACTTTTCTGGGTTCTGTCGCTCCTGGCCGATGTCGGGGGCGTGCTGCTGGGCACCCGTCTGGGAGGTGGCGGGAAATGGGGCATGGCCGGTGCCGGGATCGGCACGGTCATCGGCATGTTCTTTTCACTCCGAGCGATCCTGTTTGGGTCGCTGATTGGAGCCATTGCGGCGGAAAAGTGGGGCGCGGGACGTTCCGATGCCGCCGCGCTCAAGGCTGGCGTCGGGGCCGCCGTGGGCTTCGTGCTCTCGGCCATCGTCCGGCTCGCCTGCGGACTGGCGATGATCGGCATATTCACCATCGCCCTGCGAACCGCGTAGGCCCGAACCGCACCACCCGATCCCGCTCCGAGCCCAAGGGCCACAGTCAGCGCGGCAAGCGGCACGTTCCGGACTACATGCGGCAGATCAGCAGCTCACGTTCATAGATCAGCTCCTTCGGCAGGTGATCGTGCAGGTCGATGAAGAGTTCCTCGTGGCCGATCACTTCTGCGCGCCACGCCGCCCGGTCGAACGCCTGCAGGTGTTCGAACTTTTCCCGCGGAAAATCCAACTCCTTCCACTCGATGTCCTCATAGCGCGGCTGCCAGCCGATCGGCGTCTCCCGGCCCAAGGCACGTCCGCGTGCACGGTCGACGATCCATTTGAGGACCCGCATGTTCTCACCGAAGCCCGGCCAGATGTATTTTCCATCCGCATCCTTGCGGAACCAGTTCACGTGAAAAATCCGCGGGGTCTCACTGAGCGAACGCTGCATCTTGATCCAATGGCGGAAGTAATCGCCCATGTGATAGCCACAGAAGGGCAGCATGGCAAACGGGTCGCGGCGCACCTTGCCAACCGTCCCGGCTGCCGCCGCCGTCATTTCCGATCCCATCGTTGCGCCGGTGTACACACCCGCACTCCAGTTGAACGCCTGATAAACCAGCGGCATGGTCGTCGCCCGGCGTCCGCCAAAGATGAACGCCTTGATGGGCACCCCGGTGGGTTTCTCCCAGTCGGGATCAATGGTCGGGCACTGCGATGCCGGTGCGGTGAACCGCGCGTTGGGATGGGCCGCCTTGGCTCCGGTCGACTTGCCGATCTCCGGAGTCCACCGCCTGCCCTGCCAGTCGAGACATTCCGCGGGAGGGGTGTCTGTCATGCCTTCCCACCAGACACCGCCGTCCGGCGTCAGGGCAACGTTGGTGAAGATCGTGTTCCTGGCCAGGGCGGCCATCGCGTTGGGATTTGTCTTCACCGAGGTACCCGGGGCAACGCCGAAGAATCCCGCCTCCGGATTGATGGCGTGGAGGCGCCCCTCCGCATCGGGCCTGATCCATGCGATGTCGTCGCCGACCGTCCATATCTTCCAGCCCTCGAACCCGGCCGGCGGAATCATCATGGCAAAGTTCGTCTTGCCGCACGCGCTGGGAAATGCCGCCGCGACATAGGTCTTTTCCCCCTGCGGGTTCTCGACACCGAGGATCAGCATGTGCTCGGCCATCCAGCCTTCGTCGCGAGCCAGATTAGTGGCGATTCGCAACGCAAAGCACTTCTTGCCGAGCAACGCATTGCCGCCATAGCCGGAACCATAGGACCAGATCTCGCGGGTCTCCGGAAAATGGACGATGTATTTCTCGGGATTGCAGGGCCAGGGCACATCCTTCTGTCCCGGTTTGAGCGGCGCGCCCACCGAGTGCAGGCACGGCACGACGCGCTTGTCACCCTTGTCGATCTCGCGGAATACCGCCTGCCCGATGCGCGCCATGATCCGCATGTTGACGACGACATAGGGCGAATCCGTCAACTGGACCCCGATCTGCGCCATGGGCGACCCCACCGGACCCATGCTGAACGGCAGCACATACATGGTCCGACCCTGCATGGAGCCCGCGAAAAGTTGTTTGAGCTTCTTGCGCATCTCGAACGGATCCTCCCAGTTGTTCGTGGGACCCGCGGCATCCTTGGAAAGCGAACAGATGAACGTGCGATCCTCGACCCGGGCCACGTCGCTGACATCCGATCGCGCATAATAACATCCCGGCCACAGGGACTCGTTCAGTTTGACGAACGTCCCGCCAGCAACCATCTCGGCGCACAGGTCGTTGTACTCAGCCTTCGACCCGTCGACCCAGTGAATCGACGCCGGCTGGGTGAGGTTTGCCATCTTGGTCACCCATTTCAGCAGATGGGGATTTGAGCTGATCGGTTTGGAGACATCGCGTTTGCCCATGGAAGGCAGTCTGGGGGACACGGTCATTTTCCGCAAACCGTAAAGCCTCCCGCCGGTTGATTTGTAGGAATCGGAATCCGGCCTGGCAGGGCGTCGAATGGTGAATCACAGGCACCTGTGCCGGGCCGAATTCCAACGGTGGATCCCAAGCCCGTCCCGATGCCTCTCTCGGCGTCAGATAAGGACCCCTGCCTTGGATTGACCTCCCGCCGCGCCCTCGACAGCATGGCTGGGCACACCATGGATGTCACGACCTTCACTGCGAGCGATCCCGTCATACAGTTCTCGGTTTTCGCGGAAAATCGTGTGGGCCGCCTCCACGACCTCACCGCCCTGCTCAAGGCGAACAACGTTCACGTCATCGCCCTGACCGTCCTCGACACGACCGACAGTGCGATCGTGCGCCTGATCGTCGACGATCCCGACAAGGCCCGCGAGTTGATGATCAACAATGATTTTCCCTTCAGCGAGAGCAACGTGCTCGCGGTGGAGATCAGCGACGAGGGCGACCTCTCCCAGGTCCTGAAGGCCCTGCTCCTGGCGGAGATCAACATTCACTACGTCTACACCTTCCTGAAACGTCCCGGCGATCACACGGCGCTGGCACTGAATGTCGAGGACGCCGACGTCGCCGCCCAGTCGTTGAACCACGAGGGCTTCAAGGTCCTCACGCAAAAGGACATTTCGCGTTAGTCCGCCACGGCTTCCCTCGCCGCGAAGCCCGTTGGAATGGCGGCGCCTGCCGTCCCCTTCCTCCGAATGCGGCGCTATCCTTCGACCGCGCCCATCTTCTCGCAATCCATCGCGTAGATGCCCGTCATGTAACCGTTCTCGAACATCGCGCCGACCTTGAGATCGCCGTAGAAGGAAACGGGCACGTCCTGAATGGGCTTCACCCCGCCCTTCTTCATCTTGATCACGATCCATTGATTCATCTCCGGGACCGCCCCATAGCAGCACATCATCGGATCGCTCAGCAGGAGAAACTCCGTCACGAGATTGCCCTCCAGCTTGATGGGCAGCATGAAACCGGTCACCTTCGCCTTCCGGCCGTTCAATTCCTTGAGCCATCCCGGGATCTGCTCCTCACCGGTGGGCGGCTTGACATTGGGATTTGCCGCGGGATCGAACTCCGGAACCTTGAAGGTATAACTGGCGAGCCGGTCGAAACCGACCTTCACATAGCCGTCCTCCTGCTCCAGAGTCGGCGGTGTTGCGGTTGCCACCGCCTTTGTCTCCGCGACCGTCGCTGGCGCCGGAGCCGCAGGGATGACCGAGCCTGTCGTAGCCATCATCGCCATGGCCCGGAGCGAACCCGTCAGCGGATCGACCAGCGACCGATAGGCAGGGCCACCCCGCACCTCGCCCGTGCCGCAACACAGCAGGTGGTCAAGGCGTGCCTCCGATGGAAACAACGCGGCCTGGACGGATAGCGAAAGTATTCCAAGCGTCGGAATCGAGAGGAGGAGGGACTTGGCGCAACGGTCGTTCATGTCTGTAAAATCCAGCCTTAATGAATCGGAAATTTGTCAGAGCATCACATTACGGATTCGTGCACGAATGCAACCCCGCGTCGTTCTCCAGCGGGTTTCATTCCGCCATCACGAATCCGAGATCCAACGGCGCCCGCGCGCGTTCGCCAGATTCGGCGACCAGCTCAACTCCGCCCGCGATCGCGCGGACCTCGGCCACGATGTCGAACTTCGCGGGAATCGCCACGACGGCGAGGATGCTGGCCACCCGCAGGGGCGTGCGCCGCGACAGCGCCACCGACGTCGGCAGCCCCATCCTCGATAGCGCATTCGGACGGACCGAATCCGCGAGGCCCAGATGAAAATTGGCGGTGACCTCCTCCATGCCAAGGACGTTGACGTGGCGTCCGTTCCAAGGCGGGTAATGGCGCCCGCCGTTCGACAGCCACAACACGGTATGCCGAAGCACCCGCGGATTTTTCAGTTGCAGGAAAACAAAACGTTCCGCGGGAAAGGTCACCGCACTCCATCCAAACGGAGCCTTGCCGTCACCCATGAGCATCACCAGGTCCTCGAAGCCACGGCGAGCGGGGTACCCCGATACATCGGTGAACCCTCCCCGGGCCAAGGGCACCTTCGACAACGATCTGAATCGCGCCCCCGGTTTGAGCGAGGAGTAACCTCCTGCCGCCGGGCTTTCAAACTCGCCTGGAAGTACCTGCCCCCAGCGCCAGTGTCCCACCGAAATGCGCCCCGCTCCCTCGCGATCGGGAAACCGCAGGCACGGGTGGGTGCCGATGGGCATGCGTCCCGAGTAGCCCTGCAGCAGGTGTTCGCAGTAGACGGCCGTGTGTCCGGTTCTGAGCGTCAGGCGCTTGTCGATGCGCCCCTTCCGGACCTTGGTCTCAAGGTGCGCGTGCAGCGTCACGGCGTCCCCCGCCCGGGTCGTTGCCTCCAGGATCCAACGGCCGTTGGCGGACTCTCCATGCGGTGGATGCCGCTCGCCCCTGAATGGCACGCCGTTGCCTCCGAACGGAGCGCAGAAGAAATCGCCCCGCAAGCTTTGCAGCAGCGGAGGCAGGTCGTCCGTCAGTTTCTCCCCACTCCAAGGCGCCACCGCCAAGGGCGATGCGGTCCTCCTGTTCGGCAGTTGGAAGAGGACCGGCCCCAAGTGCCCGCCGATCTGCGTGACGGATGCCTTGACGACATCATTCTTCAAGGACCAGGTCGGCGTTGCGCCGGTGGATGCGGTGGAACGTGATTTCTTCATTCGCCAGTCCGTCCATCTCACCAGTGTCCGGCCCGTGGTCAACGCCGGGCTGCCATCCGCCACCAGGTCGTCCGGGCATCCGCAGGGCATTCTGCATCCAGAGTTGCCAGGGCATGGCCCAACCGGCGAAGCTGCCCCTCGCCCATCGCCATGCCTTTCTCCCATCTTCCGCTCGGTCAACGCATTCCCGCCAGCCTGCACGGCGTTTCCTGCAATCTGCCGACCATGCGCGCAGTGATCGGATATGAGGAAAAGGATCCAGCCGTCGTCGCTCACCTGACCTCCGGCTACCCGCGTTTTGTGCAGCATCCCCTCCTGAAGGAGGCGGCCGCCCACATCTTGAAAACGCACCGTCTGGACGGGCACCAGCTTTGGTTGACCGCGTCCCGCCGCGCCGCCGAGAACCTCGCAAGCTGGCTCGCACCCAGTCGGTGCACCGTGGTCTCGGAGCGCGGCATGAACGGCGTGGCGTTTCCCACCAACGCGGAAACTTTTGGGCGCGCCAAGACCTGGCTGCAGCATTCCGGTGCGATCACCTCCAGCCGCGCCGCCGAGGACTATCTGCTGAATGTCGGCGAACGGGAGCGGCCGCAGGTCGAGGAAACCTGCCATGGCGACGGCGACGCCAGGGTCCGCACGTACCTCAGAAACGCTTTCCACCCGGCCGGCGATCAGGACATTTTACTGGCCAACAGTGGCATGAATGCCATCTGGGCGGCCTATCGGGCGGTCTCGGCATTGCAGGCGGCACGCGGGCGCAGGCTGTGGATTCAGCTCGGCTGGCTGTACTTGGACACCATCGCCATCCTGCAGAAATTCAGCGGAGGTCCCGACAATTATCATTTTCACGGCGACGTCTTCGATCTGGAGGGGCTACGGGCACTGTTCGCCCGCCGCGGACACGAGATCGCGGGAGTTATCACGGAGGTTCCCACGAATCCGCTGATCCAGACCCCCGATCTTCCCGCGGTACACGCGCTGTGCCGATCCGTCGGCGCGTGCCTGATCGTCGACCCATCGGTGGTTTCACCGCTGAACATCGATGTCCTGCCGTTTGCGGACATCGTCGTGAACTCGCTCACCAAATACGCGGCCAGCGACGGCGACGTCCTATTCGGCGCGGCCATCGTCAATCCCTCCGCACCCGACGCCGCCGCGCTGCGTCGCTCGATCGCTGCGGATCTCGAGCCCGTTTATCACCGGGACCTGCAACGTCTCGCGCGGCAGATCGACGACACGGCCGGGGTGGTGAAAGCCTCCAATGAAAACGCGGCGGCCGTGCTCGCCTTCCTCCAGGGACATCCCCGCATTACGTCGCTTTTCTGGACGCTGCAGGGCAACTCGCGCCTCAACTACCTCCGGCTGGCCCGGTCTCCCGCCAGCATCGGCGGCATGTTCAGCTTCACTGTCGCCGGCGAACTCTCCCGTTTCTACGACCGGCTGCGCCTCCCCAAGGGACCCAGCTTCGGGATGAAGACCACCCTGATCTGTCCCTTCATTTATCTCGCGCACTACGACCTGGTGACATCATCCGCTGGCCGCGGCATCCTGGCCTCCAACCGGCTTTCGCCCGAGCTGCTGCGGCTGTCCGTCGGCTGCGAGCCCGCGTCCGAAATCATTGATTCCCTGCAGGAGGCGCTTGCCTGAGCCGCCGCCCGCACCCCGTCGCAAGCCGCACCCGCCCCGCATGCCCGCGTCCACCTGTCGCATCGCGATCAAGGCCGTTCCCAACGCCAGCCGCGACGAAATCGGGGAATGGCTGGGCGACGCCCTCAAGGTGAAGCTGCGCGCCCCCGCGCTCGAAGGCCGCGCGAACGAAGCGCTGTGCGAATTTCTCGCCGACCGCCTCGGCCTCCCCCGTCGGCAAGTCGTTCTCGTGCGCGGCGAAAAATCCCGCCAGAAAGTCATCGCGCTCACCGGCCTCACCCTCGCAGAAGCCAGGGCCCGGCTGACCGGCACCCCGCAATAGATGGCGGCGAAACGAACCCAGGAACCTTCCTGATCCCGTTGCTCAGGCCATCGCGTTTCGCCTCGCGCGACGGTGCTGATCGTCGGCATCCGCCCCGGAATGCCGATTTTGGTTCAGATTCTCGCCCCTTCGTCCCTCGACTCAGCCAGCGAGTGGCGGACCGCCGATCAGCCCGTCAAAAATGCTTCACGTAACCGTTGCGGCGCAGGCGCTCCAGCCAGCGCTCCTGCGACTGCCGGGCTCCCTGCTGGATGAGGATGCGCTCAATCTGGTCGCGCACTTCGTCAATCGGCTGGATGCCGGCATACTTCCGGTCGTCCGCATGGAGAAGGAAGGCGCCCTCGGGCGTGATGATCACGTCGCTGGTCTCACCCTTCTTCAATTTGAACAGCGGATCGCTGAATTCCGGGCGCAGGTCGGAACGCTTCTGCCAATCCCAATCACCGCCGCGGGCGCGGCGCGACTCCTGCGAGACATCACGGGCGACGTCCTCGAATTTCTCGCCGTTGCGCACGCGATCCAGGGCGGCCTGCGCCAGAGCGCGCAGTTCTTCATCGGTCTGCCCCGCCTTGCGCGTGAACTGGATCAGCCGCATGTGGGCCTGATCCTCCTGGAAAAACCGCTCCTTGTTCTCGTTGTAGAAGGTCTCGATCTTCACCGGACTGACCGTGCTCTGCGACTTGCGCTGCTGCTGGCGCATGTAGCCGAAAATGATGTTCTCCTCCACTTCACGGCGGTAATCGCGGAGTGTCTGGCCGCGGCTGCGGAGATAGGCGAGGAACTTGGAGCGATCACCGTCAAACTGCGTGATCTGCGTCTCGGCCATCTCGTTGTCGACGTAACTTTCGGGAATGCGCTTTTTCTCGTCCTTGCGGAATTCCTTCACGATCAGCTCGCGGTCGATGATGCCCTGGATGATTTCATCCTGCGCCGCCTCAAGCTTCTGATTGAACTCCTGCTCATTGCGGGAATCACGACGGATTTCCGGCACCAGGGGGGCGATATCGCGACGGATGTCCCCCACGGTGATGATCTTGCTTTCGACCACGGCCGCGATGCCGTTGCCAAATTGCAGGTCATCCGCGCCGGTTGCCGCCCCGCCCTGTGCCACGAGCGCCAAGGGAACCCCTCCGAGCACCAGCACCGGTGCCATCCGAAGCCAAGAGGAGGGATGAAAACGAGGGAGAACTGTCATTATGGATTGGGCAGATTGTTCAGAAATGTGACGATTTCGCGTAAACGTAGGAGCGGTTCAGGAGCGGTCAACCGCGGAAACCGGCTGCCGAGCATTACAAAATCGTCGCGGCGTCCACTCGCCCGGAGACACTTCAGGCTCGAGGAATCCGTTTCGACGGAAACGATTCCCTTTTGTTCCGCCCGGATGCGTATCTCCGTGATCATCAGCAACGCACCGATTTCGTTACCAAATGCACCAAACCGGTCCCGCAGGTCGCTTTCGATTGTTTTCAACTGCCCGAGGTTCTCCGCCAGCGCCAGCTTGCGATAGAAATCAATCCGCAAGCGTGTTTCAGCAAGATAGGCCGTGGGAATGCGCGCCTGGATCCGGTCGACCCGCACTGCTCCATCCGCCTCCCGCTCCGCTTCCTTCAACGCGGTGTAACTGGCACCATGGCCGCGGGACCGCGCTCCGGCATCGCCGGACGCTGACTCTCCCTCGCCGACAAAGACAAAATCGAGCTTGATGCTGGCACGGATCGCCGACGCCTGCGCCTCGCCCCGCAACCGCGCCACCGATTGGCGGAGAAGCTGGCAGTACAACTCAAAGCCCACCCCGACGATGTGCCCGCTCTGCTGCGCCCCCAGCAGGTTGCCGGCGCCCCGCAGTTCGAGGTCCCGCATGGCGATGCGGAAACCGGCGCCGAGCTGGTTGTGGGCGCGCAGGGCGTTCAGGCGCTGGCGCGCAACCTCCAGCATGCGCGTATGACGGTGCAGCAGGAGATAGGCGTAGGCCTGATGCTTGAAACGTCCGACCCGGCCACGCAACTGGTAGAGCTGGGACAATCCGAAACGATCCGCACCTTCAATGATGATGGTGTTGCAGTTCGGGATATCGAGGCCGCTCTCGATGATCGTGGTGCAGACCAGCACATGGAAGCGACCCGCCACAAACTCCGTCATGAGCTCCTCCAGTTCATCCGAATCCATCTGGCCATGCCCCACTCCGATCGTGAGATCGGGCAGGAGCACGCGGAGACGCGCCGCGAGGACATCAATGGTCTGCACGCGGTTGTGCAGGTAGAATACCTGACCTCCACGGCGCATCTCGTGGCGGATCGCATCGACGATGAGTTTTTCGTCGTACGTCTTGACGATGGTCTGGATCGGATGCCGGTTGGACGGTGCAGTCTCGATGACGCTCATGTCCCGCGCACCCGTCATGGCCAGATAGAGCGTGCGTGGAATGGGCGTCGCGCTCATCGACAGAACGTCAACGGTCGCCCGCATCGCCTTGAAGCGCTCCTTGTGCTTCACGCCGAACCGCTGCTCCTCGTCAATCACGACCAGCCCGAGTTCCCGGAACACCACATCGCGCTGGAGCAGCCGGTGCGTCCCCACCAGGATGTCCACCTGCCCCGCCGCCGTCGCCGCCAGAATCTTCGCGGTCTCCGCACGGGTTCGGAACCGGCTGATCATTTCAACGGCGATGGGATAACCCGCCATGCGCTCCCGGAACGTGTTCAGGTGCTGCTGGGCCAGCACCGTGGTGGGCACCAGCACCGCGACCTGGCGACCGCCCTGGACGGCCTTGAAGGCCGCCCGGATCGCAACCTCGGTCTTGCCGAATCCGACGTCGCCGCAGATGAGCCGGTCCATCGGCCGCGAACGCTCCATGTCCGCCTTGGTCTCCTCGATGGCCTTCAACTGGTCGCGCGTCTCGGTGAAGGGGAACGACGCTTCGAATTCCCTCTGCCACGGCGTGTCCGCGGGAAACGCGAATCCCGATTCGGCCTCGCGCGTCGCCTGGATCCGGAGAAGGTCCGCGGCAAGATCCAGGGTCGCATGCTCGGCCGCCTTGCGCGTCTTCTCCCAGCGGCCGGAGCCGATCCGTCCGAGCTGGGGACGCGTTTTCGAGAGCCCGACGTAGCGGCTGATGAGATGCGACTCCTGAAGTGGCACATGCAGCGTGACCTGATCGTCGAATGCCAGCGAGATCACCTCTTTCACTCCCTGCGCCGTGTCGATCTTCATCAGTCCGCGGAAAACGGCGATGCCATGCTGGACGTGAACCACAAAATCCCCTTCCACGAGCTCGGAGAAGTCCAGCAGCTGGTCGACCTGCGCACGCTGAACCTGCGCACGCCTTGATCCGCCGCTGCGACGCACCCGCAGGCGCCCGAAGATCTCCGTCTCGGTCACCACCACCACGCCCCGGCTGCCCGCCAGCTTCTTCCAGCTCAGCTTGGCCGCCGGAGATCCATTGGCAACCCCATCACCCGCCTTGCCAAACGTTACACGAAATCCCTCGTTCAGCCCGCCGCGCATCCAGGCAGGCCGGAGCGTGCGCAGGACTTTTTCCTCCTCGAGGATTTCCTTCGCCCGCTGTTCCTCCCCGTCCTTGGAAACCACCAAGGCAATCCCGTATCCCTGCTTCTTCCATTCCACAAGACTCTCCAGAAAGGCGCGGCGGGCCCCGGACTCGCTCTGCAAACGCTCCTGCGCCACCAGAGAATCCTCGGGATACGCGCGGTGATGCGTCAGACTGTCGGCATCCCACGTGACCGCCGTGACGCCTTCGCCGTCGAGGAGCGACGATGCCTCGTCGAGTTCGCCCACTCCGAACAGGGTCGCACATCTTTTCAGCACGCCCTCGAGCGAATGAACGGACTCCCGCGCCGCCTCGCTGAACTGCTGGTCGAGGTCCGCCGGCTCGATCAGGACTAGATGCGTGGCCGGTGGCAGATAGTCCGCCAGACCCCCGCTTGCGTTCATCAGCTTCAGTCGTGGCGACGCTGACAAATGGACCGAAGCAACGCTCGCGCCGGATCGCTGCGTCACCGGATCGAACGCCCGGATCTCCTCGATCTCGTCGCCAAAGAAGTCGAGTCGATACGGCTCGTTGGCGGTGATCGGATAGACATCGATGATGCCGCCTCGAATCGCGTAGTGCCCCGGCGATTCGCAAACCGCCTCACAATCATAGTCGAGTTCGCGTAGCACCTCGAGCAGGCATTGGAAGGGCTGCGCCTGTCCGCGATTGAGGACCACCTCGCGCTCGGCAAATGCCTCCAGGGCCGGAACGGGCTGCAGCAGGGCTGCCGGTGTGGTCACCACCACCAGCGCGGTGTCGAACCTGACGACACCGCCGTCCTTGCCCGATCGACGGGCCCGCAATCTGGACAATGCCGTCTGCCGATCAGCGGCGGCCGCAAAGGCCTCGCGCATTTCGTCCCCTTCAGCCATGGACTCGGGAAACAGCAGCACCTCCATGCCTTGCGCCTCATTTCGGCAGGTGTGAAAGAAGGTGATATCCTCTGCCAGTTGCTCCGCCTGCTTCGGATCGGCAGCCACCACAAGCCAGACCGCCGGCGGATGGGCGCACGCAAGCTCGTCAACGACCGCGCCGCGGGCGGGCGGGCAGATGCCGGTGTGCTTCTGGCGGCGCAAGGCGCTGATTACGGACATGCGAAGCAAGGAATAGGAACGCGAAGGCAGGCCCAACGCAACCTTCGGCGGGACGAAGGGCGGGCGCCTGGCATGAAGGGACGATGGCGCCACGAGGTTGCCCTCGGGTGGCATGAACGCCATTGGCCGGGTTTTCCCGCGGGCGGCACCTCTGAATGG
>CAZOXB010000019.1:0-27757 GCA_964583635.1 uncultured Opitutaceae bacterium
CCAATGACGCCTGACGGGATGCCCCTCTTTTCTGGAGCATGCCCCGTCGTGCGGGATCGAAGGGAACGCAGCGCCAACAGCCTGCGCACGCCATCGCTGGAGAGGGATGGCGGCGGGTCGTTTATGCGCAATCACCCGGGAGAAGGTCGCAGCGCCCTCCTCCGCGATATACGCCGTCAAGCTCCGCTGAGCCGCGGGTGTTTTCGCCGTGGCCCAGCCGTCGGTGTGATCCGGATTTTCAGGCCGGCGTTGCCGGTCAGAAATCCACTCCGAATGTGACGGAGATCAGGCGGGAATCGACCGTGAGGAGGGAGGAGATGGCGCCGGTGGTGAGTGCGGCGTTGGGAACAGGATCGTTTTCGTTGAGCAGATTCCGGACGTTGAGCTGAAGCTTATAGTCGACTCCGCCGAGTGACTTCATCCGACCGCGGTATCCGGCCATGAAGTCGACGTACCTCTCGGCATCGCCTTTGTATTTCGTATCGAGATCGAGCAGGATCGCTCCCTCGGCGTTCGTCTTCAGCCCGTACCCGATGATGGGGGCGCCGCGATAACGCAACGCACCGCCGATGTTGAACCCCTTCAAACGGCCGTCGGTGAAGCGGTAGTTCACGATCAGGTTGATGCGACCGTCGCGCGCGGAGGGATTGGATCTTCCATCAACTGCCTTGATGAAGGCGGCCGCGCGGCCGATAACCTGGCTTTGATAATATTGCGCCAGCGACTGGCCGGTGGGGTTGGCGTCGTCGTAGGGCGCAGTGGTCCAGGTCACGGGCTTGCCGGTGGAGTCCACCTCGCCGTTCCTAGCCACCACCTTCTCCCAAACCGGGAGACGTTGATCGAGCCAGTTGAACCAGTCAGCACCGATGTCAGTCTCGATGGACTTTCCCTTCGATCCGTTGAACCGGATGTTCCAGTTGCGCGTCGGGCTGAAGTTGATCTCGGCCTCGTAACCTTCGGCGGATGCGTACGAGTTGACGTTGTAGTTGTCGACACTCAGCACGGGGAAACCGCGGAGATTGCCGTCCTTCACGTTGATCTGGGGTGTCGTGGGATCCAGTTCGAGGACGCGAGTTTCGACGTTCCTGAACTGGGTGGTGAAGTTGTTGATCTGCTGGATCGCGCGCGTGGGCCCGAGAGACGTCTCGTATTTGTTGACCTTCAGCGACAGCTTGTTCTGCCAGAGATCGATGCGGATGCCGTAGTCGTGGCCATCGCCCGCGGCACCGGGCACGGTTTCGCCGAAAGGATCGAAGCGGGCGAGGTTGAGATCGAAAGTGGTCGACTTGTTGTAGGAGAGTGAAAGCCACGGCAGGGGCCGCGCGACGACGCCGAGGTTGCGGTTGATGCCGGATTGCTTGGCGCCGTAGGGATCGTACTCCACATCCCAGAGCACCGGGTACAGTCCGGAAAAATCCTGCCGGGTCGATGCGGCGTCGAGATTGGCCGTCCGGGCGGTGTCCTTGCGATAGCCATAGGTCAATACGAGGCGCTCCCGCTGCTGGCGGTCCGGGAGGAAGTAGCCCTGCCAGACGAGGATCTGCGTATCCACCTTGTTCCTGACGCCGGTTGTGGCTGCCTGGGCGCCGAGCCGTTTGCCCTCGGCGGACACCATCGGCGAGATATAGTAGAGCTGGTAAGGATTTCCGTTGGCGTCCTTCGTCCACCATTCGCCCTTGAACGGTCCGAAGGCTTGGGTGATCTCGTAGGGATCGCCGAGGTAGTGGCGATATTGGGGGATGCGGGAGGCATGGTTGGCCCAGTTCTGGAACGTCTTGGGCCGCAGGGTCACGCCGGGGATCACCGGATCGTCGAGGATGCGGCGTTGAAACGTATTTTGATTCAGGGCCTCACTATACGAGAACGAATAAAGGCCCATCAGGCGGTGGCGGCCGAGCCACTTCATCCAGTCCTTCTGCTTGCCGAGCTTGCGCCCCGCATCAAATTCGTAGGAGAGCGTGGCTCTCGCGTCCTCCCGGTCGAAGTACTGGAGGCGGTTGGCGCTGGTACCTTGGAAATAATATTCGCCGGCATGCGGATTGGGGGTGGTTGTCCCCGGGATGTACATGTTCGCATCGGCCATGACGCGGATATTGGTGCCGCTGGGATTGCTCCCGGCCGAGAGGATCTCGTTGTCCGACTTGTCGGTGTTGTAGGCCAGTTCGAGAAACAGGTTTTCGGCAAGAACCTGTTCGAGGATCACGGTTGCGTTGGTGCCGTCGAGCTGGTTCTCGCGGCTGTTGCCGAGGACGTTCACGTCGAACGGAAAGATGGAGGGGTCGAGCAGCGTGAAGCTGTTGCCCGCGTCGAAGGTGGGGTCCACCCCGGGCAAGGTGCTCGGGCTCTTCACGGTGACGGAGTTGCGCCAGCTCCGCATCAGGGAAGGGTCCTGGCCCTGGATCATGACGGGGTTCTCGGGCGCCTGGGCAAAGATGCGGTTGCTGCCAATCCCCGTGAAGCTGGTGTTCACGTAGATGGGCTTCGCGGTGGTGTACCCGCTGCCGGCGATCTGATTCGCATTGAGCCAGGGTGTGACAAAATCGAACGGGGCGGTTCGGGAAGCGCGGTTCCACGTGCGATTGATCTTCTCCGCCTGAACGCTGAGAGTGGTGCCCTTGAACGGCTTGAAGGTGAGGGCCCCGAAGACGCGGTCGTCGTTGTCGAAATTCGGCTTTCTCTCGGTGTGGGTTTCCTTCGTCAAGCCGATCAGTCGCAGCGAAAGCTTGCCAGGAATGGCGACGATGTTGGCGTCAAAGGTGGCCCGTTTCGAGTCTTCCGCGTCGAACTGAAGCGTGAAATTGTAGCGGTTGCGCATGAGTGCGCGGGCTGGAGTCGCGTCGAAGATTCCGGATGGACTGCCGAGGCCGAAGAGGATCGCATTGGGTCCGCTCGCGACAGTCGCACGGTCGATATTGTAAGTGTCGGAGGGGGCCCGCGTCGCGAAGAAGTTGCGCGAAAGCGTGCCCTCTCCGATGCTGCGCACCCGTCCCGGCGAGGCGGGGAATTGCGCATCATTGCCCTGGCCCTGGGTGTACTCAGTCGTGCTTTCGGAGTTGGCAGTATAGATGAGGGCCTCGTCCAGAGTCGTCAGACCGAGGTCCTCCATGAACTCCTTGGTCAGGGTTTCGAGCTGATTGGGCACATCCTTGAAACTCGTGCGCAGGCGGGTGCCCCCCACGGTTTCCGTGGCCACCCAGCCGGTCGAATCGTCTTCGGTGACGACGAACGGCGAAAGCCTGATCGTGTCCGCCGGGTCCACCGGAGGGGTGTTGCTCGTGGCGGAGGCCTGTCCGAAAAGTGCTGCCGGAAGGGCCAGCAGGCCGACGATGAGGGTTGACGCGAGCGTCGGCGTGGCGCGGTTCCGTTGGCCGTGCAGGGCAACGGAGGATTGGGTTCTGATTGGGTTCATGGTGGTGAGTCTCCTTCGGCCCGGTCGGTGAAACGCGAGCGGTTCCACCCAACGGGTCTTGATCAGCGGGCACCGGCTGACAGGGGGGACGATGAGGTTTGTGGTGGGCAGTGGGGATGCCGACGGACAGGTGGGCTGCCCGCGGTGGCAGCACACCACTCTGAATCCGGTGCCCGTGGCAACTTCGCCGATGCTTGATCTGTAAAGCAGGGCGGCCAAGGCGGGAGTCAATATCGCAAGACATCGTCGCTAGCGTCGCGGGAAGGGGGTTCCGGCCTCTGCGCACGGAGTTTTTCGCGGCCCGGACTGGACGCGGGCGCCCGGTAATTCCAAATCGCGATCAAAACAGGACTAAATTCGAACCGGGAAAGCAGAGTGCACTACGGAGGCGCGGAGGACCCGGAGTTAAAGACCCGTGGCCTACCTCCGTGCTCTCTGTGCCTCCGTGGTGATAAAAGGATCGGCTGGATTCCGGCTCAGTCTCGTCTTGATCGCCACTTGGAATAAACATCTCCTTTGCCTGTAAAGTGAACCAGACCCGAGTGACCCTGCGCGACATTGCTGCGCGTTGCGACCTGAGTGCGACGGCGGTCTCGCTTGCCCTCCGCAATCACCCTTCGATTCCGGAAGTGACGCGCAAGCGTGTGCGGACCGTCACTGCGGAAATGGGCTACCGGCCCGATCCCGTGCTGGCTGCCCTGAATCACTACCGCCGCCAGCGCTCCCCGTCGAACCGGGGCTATGTGCTCGCCTACGTCACGTCGTTCGAGAAACGAAACGGCTGGCAGCAGTCTCCGTTTTTCCGGAGGGCGTTCCGCGGGGCATTCGAACGGGCGGAGACGCTGGGTTTCCGGATGGAGCATGTCTGGCTCAATGAACCCGGCTTCACCCGGGAGCGGTTCACGCAGGTGCTGGAGGCACGGGGCATCCGCGGGATGGTGATTGCACCGATGCCGCGACCGTCCAGCCTGCTTGACCTCCCTTGGGATCGGTTCTCCAGCGTGGCGATTGGCCCAAGCCTCATTTCACCGGTGCTGCATGGTGCTTCGGGCGACCAGTACCAAGGCATCATGCTCGCGCTGGAACAGCTGCGGCTGCTGGGCTACCGGCGCATCGGGCTGATGGTCGACCCCGAAACCGACCGGAGGAATCATGGCAAATATCAGGCCGCCCACGCGCTGACTGCCACGACGGGAGCGCCGCGGCCGCTCATGTCCAGCCAACCGGATGACGATGAGCTCCAAGCTTGGGTTGCCCGGCAGAAGCCCGATGTCGTGCTGTCGGAGGTGGACACGACCTTCGACCGTCTGGTGAAGCTCGGGATCCGCATTCCGCAGGATCTGGGCTTTGCCAGCCTGGTGCGTTCGGGACGCCGGGGAATCAGCGGCGTGGAAACCTTTCCCGAGCAGATTGCCGGAGCCGCGGTGTTCCGCTTGCAGCAGATGCTTTACGAGAATGAAACGGGCATCCCGGATCTGCCCACGTGCACCTTCCTGCCGGGGAGGTGGGTGGAAGGCAGCACGACGCGGCGGCCGAGAAGATCCTGATGTTTCCCTCTCCTTTTGCCAGCCGCGGGCGAAAGGCCGGTATGGAGGGCCACGGTCCCTCGTGGCCGGGATGGCCGGATGCGACGTCGCACGGTTCGTGTGTTGACGTCGTCGCGCGCAGCGCGTCTTTGCTGGCACGAGGGACCGCGGCCTTCCGGGCGGAAGCTTTACAGATGAAGTGAGGGGAGCGTTGTGTCGGCGGATGGACCCTGTTTTCTGCCGCGAACCGATCGCCTCCACTCTTCCCTCCCTGATGACAGACGAATCGTCGCTGCTCCTCGGCGCCATAGACACCCACGTTCACAGCGCCCCCGATGTGATTCCGCGCAAGCTCGATGACCTTGAACTCATCGGGCAGGCGCGGCGCTCGGGCATGCGGGCGGTCGTCCTCAAGAACCACTCGTGCTCGACGTGCGCCCGCGCGTATCTGCTGAACCGGGTGCAGGATGATGTGACGGTTTTCGGCGGGGTGGTGCTCAATGACACTCTTGGCGGATTCAACTGCCGGGCGGTGGAGACCTCACTCAAGATGGGAGGGGAGATTGTCTGGATGCCGACCAAGTCGGCAGCGAATCATCATCACTTCTTCGGAGGACGGAACGGATTGACTGTGCTGGAGGGAACGGGTTTGTCTCAAACGGTGCGCGACATCATCCAGCTGGTTGCTGACGCGGGTGCCATTCTGGCGACCGGCCACCTTTCGCCGCAGGAGTCGAATGTCCTGATCGAGGAGGCGTTGGCGGCGGGAGTCCGCCGCATCAGTGTCACGCATCCCGAATGGGCGGCGACGGCCATGCCCGTGGAGATGCAGCAGCGACTCGCCCGGAGCGGGCGGGTTTTCTTCGAGCGCTGTCTGGTTTCTGCCCGCCCGGGGGCGCAGCAGGGCGTCGCGTTTGAAACCATCGTGGATCAGATCCGCGCGGTGGGCGTCGACACGACCATAGCCGCGACCGATCATGGGCTGCCTGATTCGCTGGCGCCCGTCGACGCGATGCGTGAGTATATTCGAAAACTGGCCGATGCCGGATTCGGCGAGGATGAGATCAGGCGCATGGTCCGGGACAATCCTGCGCGCCTGCTCCAGTTGACCGTACCCCACGATGAAGACACCTAGCAAACGATGGACCCTCTGCGGGTTGCTGCTGCTCGCCACGATCATCAACTACCTCGATCGGCAGACGATATCCGTATCGGCGACGCGCATCGCCGATGAGCTCAACCTGTCGGACGGGCACCTCGGGCAGCTCTTTTCGGGATTCCTCTTTGCCTATGGCATTGGCCAAGTGGTACTGGGGCCGGTCCTGGACCGCATTGGCACGGTCAGGGCCTATGCCTTTGCGGTCGCGGCCTGGTCGCTTTCAGGCGCCGCGTCCGGGCTCGCCACGGGATTCGGTTTCCTGCTCGTCACCCGGATCGCGTTGGGAGTGTGCGAATCCCCCAACTGGCCGCTGGCGCTGCGGGTGGTTGCACGGTCATTTCCTCCGGCGCAACGGGTGCTGGCGACCGGGATTTTTCAGAGTGGGACCAGCATCGGGGCGCTGATCGCCCCGCCCATCATCATCTACCTCGCGAACACCCACGGATGGCGATCCTCGTTCATCGTCGTCGGCGCCGTGGGTTTTGTCTGGGTCATTCTTTGGCTGACCTGGTTTCGATCCCAGCCGGATTTCAAGATCGATCAGCCCGCGTTGGCCGAGGACCCGCCTGCCGGCCCGGCACCGGAGGAGCCGGCGACGTTGGCCGACATCGTGCGTTCCCGCGCGTTCTGGGGCCTGGCGATTGCGACCAGCTTCCTGAATCCGCTGCAGTACTTCTATACCACCTGGATTCCGCGCTACTTTGACAAGTATGCCGGCGTGGGATTCGGACCTGAACTCGCCAAACGGCTGATCCTTGTGTATCTGGCCCTGGACATCGGGCTTTGGAGCGGCGGTGGTCTGGTCGCTTGGCTGGCGCGGCGCTGGGAAGTGCGCAAGGCCCGCGTTTGCGTGACGGCCATCGGTGCGGCCTGCATGATGACCGTTCCGTTGGTTGCGCATGTCCGGAACCTGAACCTGATCACGGGCATCATCTCCCTGGCAACATTTGGCCTCGGCTGGTTCATGGGGAATTACCTTACCTTCAGCGCGGAGGTCTCGAAAAAGCGAACATCGACGGCGGTCGGGCTGCTCGGCGGCATCGGTTCGCTGGCGGGTGCGGGATTCATGCTGCTGGTGGGAGGTTCGATCGAGCGCAGTGGCAGTTTCAGTGTGGCGTTTCTCATGGCCGGATTGATGCCGGCGGTTTCGCTGGTCGGAATTCTGCTGGGAACCCGCCCGGCGACCCCGAAGAGCGCATGAAGAGACTCCGGGGAGCAGTCGTCGGGTGCGGCTTCATCTCGGAGTTTCATCTCCGCGGCTGGAATGAGATTCCCGAGGTTGAGATCGTCGCTCTTGTCGATCCGATTGAGGCGGCCGCCCGGGATCGGCAGGCGCAGTTTGCGCCGCACGCCCGGATCTACGGCGGGATGGAGGATCTGCTGGCCGCGGAGAAACTCGACTTCGTCGACATCCTTACGCCGCCCTGGCTGCACCGCGAACAGTGTCTCCGTGCCGCCGATGCGGATCTCCACATCGTCTGCCAGAAACCGCGTTGTGATCGCTGGGAGGAGGCGAGCCGGCTGGTCGGAGAGCTGAGCGGATACCGGCGCCGCTTTGTCGTGCACGAGAACCACCGTTTCCGCCCGTGGTTTCGTGAGGTGGCACGACTCTCCCGCGAAGGTTTTTTCGGAAAACTGCGTCACCTTCAGTTTGTGCAGCATGATCCTTCCGAGCCTCCGGAGAAGATCGATACGGAGGTCGAGCGCGGAGTCCTCCTGCAGTACGGGGTTCATCTCGTCGATCTGGTGGTGGCCCTGCTCGGCGATCCCGTCCGCGTGCATGCCTTCATGGACCGGATCAACCCGCGGGTGCGCGGCGAGAGCCTGGCCCATGTTGTCTTTGAATATGCGGATGCCTCCGCGATCGTCGACGTGTCGTGGAAACCGGTGGGTGTGCAACAGGGACACGCTCTGATCGTGGGTGAGCGGGGGGAGGCTTGGTTCGAGGGAAAAATGACGCGTGCTGAGACGGCGCGATTCAGGGTTTGTTCGGGCAATGATGTTGTGCTCGACGAAGTCCGTTCGCCCCGCGACGACTATGTCCAATCCTTCCGCCAGTTCGAACGCGAATTCGTCGATTCCGTGCTGTACGGCAAACCGCCGCCACAACCGGCGGCGGAAAATCTCCGTTCGCTCCGCGCAACTTTCGCTGCGTATGAGTCCGCGCGGACCGGGCTGCCGGTGCTGCTGGCGTCGTTTGACGGACCCGCAACCGGGACGCCCATGGGGGCTTCGCGATGAAGCTGTTTGGACAACCGCCTGCCCGTGTCGGCATGGCCCTGACTGAGGTTGATACTCCGGCGCTCATCCTCGATCTCGATGTTTTTGAGAGGAACCTCCACCGGCTGCCGGCTTCGTTTCCCGAGGATCGGGTTCGCCTGCGGCCCCACGCCAAGAGTCACAAATGCCCGGAGATCGCGCACCGGCAGATCCGTGCCGGGGCGGTGGGTGTGTGCTGCCAGAAGGTGAGCGAGGCCGAGGCGATGGCGGAGGGAGGGGTTTCCGACATTCTCATCAGCAATGAAATCGTCGGACGATGCAAACTGGCCGCGCTGGCCGAACTGGCGCGGCGCGCCCGCGTGAGTGTGTGCGCCGACGATGCCGGCAATGTGGCCGACCTCGCCGCCGCGGCGTCCCACGCGGGCTGCCGGCTCGATGTCATGGTGGAGATCGATGTCGGCTCCAGACGCTGCGGGGTGACTCCTGGTCCGGCCGCTCTCGAACTCGCGCGGCAGATCGTGCGGAGTCCGCATCTGCGCTTTGCCGGTCTGCAGGCCTACCACGGCCCGGCCCAGCATGTGCGCTCCGCGGCCGAACGCCGGGCCGCCGCGGTGACGGCGGCCGGGCTGGCGCGCACGACCAAGGCATTGCTCCTGGCGCATGGCATCGAGTGTCCGGTCGTCACGGGCGGTGGCACCGGCACGCACTCTTTCGACGCGGCGAGCGGGGTATTTGACGAGATTCAGGCGGGCTCGTACGTGTTCATGGATGTCGACTATGCGCGCAACGAACCGGCGGAGGGCGCTCCGGTCTTCGGGCAGAGCCTCTTCGTGTGGACAACCCTGATGAGCCGCCCCGCGGACGACGTCGGGGCGGTTGATGCGGGCCACAAGGCGCTCAGCAACGACTCCGGACCGCCGCGGGTGAAGGGACGACCTGACATCGAGTATGTGCGAGCGGCCGACGAGCATGGCGTGCTGCGTTTCCCCACGCCGGCGGGAGCGCCCCGTGTGGGGGACAAGCTCATGCTTATACCCGGCCACTGCGATCCCACCGTCAACCTGCACGACTGGATCGTGGGCGTGCGCGGCAGCCGCGTTGAATCGGTCTGGCCGGTGACGGCCCGTGGCGCCATCCGCTGAATACCATGAATACACCCGCAGCCCGCTACCACCCGGCCCGAGGCAATTCCCTTCTCCGTGCCGGCCAGGCGACGGTACTTGTCTTGGTGGGGCTTCTTCATGCATGGGCCAGCGCGGCTCCTGCCACCGGTCCGTTGCGAAAACTCGACGCGAATCCCCGGTATTTCACCGACGGCTCGGGGAAGGTGGTCTATCTCACGGGTTCGCACACCTGGGCGAACTTCGCCACGGACATGGGACGCGAAAAGCCGGTTCCGCTCAACTACGATGCCTACCTCGATTTCCTGGTCGCGCACCACCACAACTTCTTCCGCGGCTGGCTGTGGGATGTCCCCCATTCATCACAGGGTCCCAATGGTGGCCCGTTTCACTGGGCGCCGCAGCCGTGGCTGCGGACCGGTCCCGGACTGGCCACGGACGGTCAGCCCAGGTTCGACCTCACCCGGTTCAACCAGGCCTACTTCGACCGGATCCGAAGCCGCGTGATCGCGGCGGGTGATCGCGGGATCTATGTCGCCATCATGCTGTTTCAGGGATACGCGTGGAAACACAACCGGTCAGACACCGACGGCTTTCCCTATGACGGCCGCAACAACATCAATGCGGTCGATTGCGGCCCTGGGTTCGCTGCCGCGACGCTCGATCACCCGGCCGTCACCGCGGTGCAGGAAGCCTACGTCCGCAAGATGATCGATACGGTGAACGACCTCGACAACGTGCTCTACGAGATTGCCAACGAGGCCAATACCCACAGCACCGCCTGGCAGTACCACATGATCGACTTCATCCATGCCTGCCAGGCCACGAAGCCCAGGCGGCACCCGGTTGGGATGACGGCGCACATGCGCGGGAAGACCCGCCTCCAGGAGCTGTTCGCCAGTCACGCCGACTGGATCTCTCCGTCGTGCGACGATGGATACATCGAGGACCCGCCGCCCGCCCCGGGGAGCAAGGTGGTCATCGTGGACAGCGACCACGGGTACACGTGGAAGCCGCTCAAACGCGACGGCCCGGCCCGCCAGCAGGCGTGGGTGTGGAAGAACTTCCTGCGCGGATACGAACTGCTGTTCATGGACCCGTACCTGGCGCGAACGGAGGACAAGGCCGTTGGCCGGAACAACCCCGAAGGCGTCAATCCGGACGAGCCGTATTTTGGACTGAGGCCCGATCCGTATTGGGAAACGATGCGAAATGCCATGGGCCGGGCGCGGCTCCATGCGGAAAGAATCGATCTGGCGGCCGCCATTCCGCACGGGGAGCTCTCCTCGACCGGCTATTGCCTTGCCCAACCGGGCGTCGAATACCTCGTGTACAATCCCGGTCCGGCCAGGGAGTTCACCCTCACGCTGGCGGCCGGCAGGTACGGTTTCGAATGGTATGATCCGACGACCGGCAAGGTTTCGGAAACAGGTCGCATCACGATTTCGGATGATGGTCCGCGGCCGTTCAATGCCCCGTTCGCCGGGGACTCCGTCCTGTATCTGCAGAAGCATTGATGCCAGCATCACTCCCATGAATCTCCTCCTTCGTCGACATCTCGGATCGATCGCCGCTCTGGTTGGCGTGTTGCTGCCGTTGCAGGCGGCGCGCGTCGAGGATGCGCTGACCGACCCCGGCTTCGGACAGAATCTTTTCCGGAACGAATGCGCGCTTTGCCACTTTGCCGGGCCTGGTTCGACTGGCGGCGGACAGGGACCCAGCCTGGTGGGCGTTTATGGAAAGGCTGCTGGCACGCGGTCGGATTTTGGGTACACGCCTGCGCTGCGCGGTTCCGGCCTGATCTGGGATGCTGCGACGCTGGATCGCTTTCTGGCCAATCCGACCGCGGTGGTTCCCGGCAGCACGATGGTACTCAACGTTCAGAAGCCGAACGACCGGCGGGATCTGATCGCCTATCTTGCAACGTTGAAGTCCGACGGCGAAGCCGAACCGCCAGTCGATCCCGCGGCCACCGATCCCAACGACTGGCGTCATCAGGAACCTGGACGAAGCTATCTCATCAGGCCGGGAGACCTCCCGGCACCGTATGCCAGCCGTTTGGGACGGAACTTTCCATTCATCGTATCGCGACCCGATAACGCGGAACTGAAGGTTCCCGCCGGATTCACGGTGTCACTGGTCGCCCGCGACCTGAATGGCCCGCGGCTTCTGCAGGTGGCGCCGAACGGCGACATCTTCATCACCGAGACGCGTGCAGGCCGGGTGCGGGCTCTGCGCCTCAAGGACGGAAGAGGTCTGCCTGTGGCGGACGAGGTGTTTGCCGAGAAGCTCGACCGGCCCTACGGTCTTTCATTCTTTCCCTCTGGCGACAACCCGCAGTGGCTTTATGTGGCCACGTCAAATTCCGTGCTGCGGATTCCGTATCGTCGCGGCGATCTGAAGGCGGCAGGCTCGAGGGAGACTGTCGTTCCCGTGATTGCGAAGTCACGTGGTGGGCACGGCTTGCGCAGTCTGGCATTTTCCCTTGACGACCGCCGGATGTTCATCGGCGTCGGTTCGGGTAGCAACGCCGGGGAGGGGCTCTCCCGGAAGACGCCCGCGGAGGCTGCGGACTGGGAAGCCAGGCATGGGCTCGGCGTGGCGTGGGACACGGATTTCAATCGCGCGTGCATCCTCGTGACGGATCCGCTGGGAAGGACTCCGCTGCAGGTGTATGCCACCGGGCTGCGCAACCCCACGGGGCTTGCTGTCCACCCGGTGACCGGCGATGTCTTCACCGCGGTCAACGAGCGCGACAGCCTGGGTGATGATCTTGTGCCCGATTTCATCACGCGGGTGCGTGAAGGAGGTTTCTACGGATGGCCCTGGTATTATATGGGCCGATACGAGGATCCGAGACATGTCGGCGAAAGGCCTGACCTGGCCGGCAAGGTGACCGTGCCGGATGTGCTCCTCCAGGCGCATTCAGCCGCGCTGGGGATAGCCTTCTACACGGCGACATCCGGAAGTTCACGTTTTCCCCCTGAGTATCGCGGCGATGCGTTTGTCGCCCTGCACGGATCATGGAACCGCCAATCCCGGACGGGCTACACGGTCGTGCGCGTGAAGCTCAAGGACGGCCGCCCCACCGGAGAGTACGAGGACTTTCTTGTGGGCTTCGTCTCCAGCGCGCGCAATGTCTGGGGGCGGCCGGTCGGGCTCGCGGTGATGCCCGATGGTGCACTGCTCGTGACCGACGATGAGAACGGCACACTCTGGCGCGTGGCCGGCCCAGGAGTCGACACGACGCCCAAGCGGTAGCGGATGCGCCTCGTGCCAACTTTGATCCGGTGACATGCCCCACTGCGGCCGGACACTCCCATCTCCTCGCCATCACCTGTGCCAACATGAAGCGCCTGCCAATCCTGCTGCTCGGTCTTCTTGCCTTGGCGGCTCCTGCCGCCGCCTCTCCCACCATCTTCCTCGTGGGCGATTCGACCATGTCCGACATGCCGGCTGCCAATCCGCGCCGCGGCTGGGGCATGTTGTTCCGACCGCTCTTTGCGGATCCCGGAAACGTGAAGAACCTCGCGGTCAACGGCGAGAGCACTCGCAGCTGCGTCGAGTCCGGGCACTGGGGGAAGATCGTCGCTGGAATCGCACCGGGCGATTTTGTTCTCATCCAATACGGACACAACGACGAGGTGAAGGAGAAGACGGAGCGCTACACCGAGCCCGAGGCATTTGCGGGTTACCTGAGGAAATTTGTACGCGATGTTCGCGCCAAGGGAGCCCATGCGATCCTGGCCACGCCGGTTTGCCGCCGAAAATTCGACGCTGCGGGTCGGATCGTTCCGACGCACGGGCCCTATCCCGACATCACGCGTACGATCGCCAAGGAAGAGAATGTCCCGCTGCTCGATCTCGAGCGCATCACGACGCACTGGCTCGAATCGATGGGTGACGAGGCGTCGAAGGTCTTCTTCATGGGCCGACGGAATCCGCGCCTCCCTCCGGGAAGCGAGGACATCGAGCATTTTGTCGAAGCCGGTGCGGCCAAGGTCGCCGAACTGGCGGCAGCCGAGATCCGTACCCAACGCCTTCCTCTGGCGCGATGGCTTCTCCAGGGAGGCGGCTGAGGGTCTCTCCCCCGCGCAGGCATCGACGCCTCACCGTCGCGTCCGGCCGGAAGCGATTTGTAACCCTGGATCCGTTCATGGCGTTCGCATTGTCGGCCAGCGTCCGGCAATGGTTGCTCCGCACGGTGGTGCATCGGGTTACGAGTTGATGCCCGCCGTGTGGGTTGCTGGCAACGGGAGCCAACACCCGGCAGCAGCTTCCAACCCAAAAAAACCATTCAGCCCGTGGGGTGAGCCTTGATACGTCGGCGCCGAGCGCGGGCGAACCGCCTTGTGGCGTTCATGGCTTCTGTTCGAGCACGAGCACCCACTCGCCGGGCGTCGGCGGCACGAAACTCTGCACACCCGATTCCGCCGTTCGGCCCGGGACGGGAATCGTGTTGCCGTGGACGGGATTGAACCAGCGGACGGTGAGCGGTTCCGAAAAGCTGGAAAGATCCAGCTTGATCGCCGCGTTATCCGGCAGATAGGCGACTGCCCGCGTGCGGTCCGGCAGCACGGCGAGGACCATGCGGCGGATGGCCTCCTCTGGCTGATTGCGAATCAGACCATGAGCCGGTTCCAGCCGCCACCAATCGAACGCGGCGAAGAAATCGTGCAGGTACTTCATCTGGGTCGAGCTCTCCCATTGCAGCACTTTTTCCCAGTAGTCGTATTTTTCCGGGTCGTTCACCCAGCGCCAGAGGCCACCGCCACCTTTCGGCACCTTCGGCGGCGTGTCGCCCGCGCCGTAGGTGTAGCCCATCGATCCTGAGAGCCAGCTCCGCCAACCCGCCCCGCGCACATCGGCCGCTTGCCAGGCCCGCTCGCCTTGGGCGTCATACATCCCCTCAAGGTTGATGACCGGCTTGCACGGCTCGTGCCGGTACATATGGAGCACCCAGTCGATGGCCTGGCGGGCACAGCGCTCGCGGTTGCCCCCGTTGTGCCCGCTCTGCACGCCCACGAAATCCAGGTAGGGCTGATCGGCATAGTAGAGGGCATATGCCGGCTCGGGCGAGTCTCTTCCGGTGCCGGGATGCTGCGTGATCAGGTGAACCGCCGTGGCGTCGCGCGTGGCGCGCCCGACTTCGTTGCCCAGCGGCATCGGCCGGCTGTCGAAGCTGGGGGAAAATATCATGAAGTTCCCGAAGAGCCGGGCCACGATGTTGCGGGCGAACAGACAGGCTCGATCGGAAGTCGGATAGCGGCGCACCGGCTCCATCAGTCCGACCAGAAACACCATGAGGCCGGCGGCGTTTGCATGTTCGACCTTCCGCTCGAACGCCTGCCAGAACGCCGGGTTCCACTGGCTGAGATCATCGTCGGAAAAGGGAGCCTCACCGTGCAGATCGTCGGGCCCCCAGCGGGGTGGCGTGACCACCTGGATGAGGGAGAAATGCTTCGCCGCCCGATCGGCAATGTAGGCCTCCCACTCGCGGTCGGTCGCCCGATAGGGAGCGGCCCACGCCGTGTCACCCATCCACAGATACGGCGTGCCGTCCGCATGGGCAAGATACCGTCGATCATCGCTCACGCGGAGAAACCCGTGCCGGTACAACGGATTCTCTCCGCGATAGGGCTGGACTTCCACGGCGCCGCGCTGGCGGTGCAACCCGGCGTCGGCGGCATCGGAGCATTCCGTCTGCCAACGCCACGTGCCGGGTGTGGGAAAGGCGCATCGAATCCGGAAGGTGCGTCCGCCGTCCCAGAAACCGTATCCCCCAAAAGTGCGACCGTCCGGCCCCGCATACTGCACGCGCAGGACCGTGTCGGCATAGGGATTCACCTGGTCGCGCGCGCTGGTGAGGGTGTGTTCCCAGCGCTGCCACGTGTGCGGCAACGTCCCCGCACCGGCTGCGGACAGGCAGAGCGCGAATACAAACGAGCCGACCATCGTCAGAACTTGAAACACATGCTTGGTCATGGGAATGCGGGGCTGCTCACTTGGTTCCGGGGATGAGCGTTTTTGTCGGCGGGGTGTAGGTGCGCACGATTCGCATTGCGAGATCGTCGGTGAATGGCGGAAGCGCAACTTCGGTCTGCTGGCGCAATCCGGGCGATTTCATGCCGGCCACTTCGCCCACGGGCGCGCCGTCGGCCGGCCGGAAATACTCAATGCGATAGGCCCCGTCGGGCAGCCGCAACTTGATCTGCGCCGCAGTGACCCGCGTCGCGCCATGCCGGGTGAAGAAATATGCGAGCACGCGGTCACGGTCGGGCGACGCGAGTGCGACGGGCACCAGCTCGTCGCGCAGCGGGGCATCGTTCGGCAGCTGCACGACCGTGAACACCGGATCGACCCGCCAGAACTCCTCTGCCTTCCACCAGTCGGCGAATGGGCGGACGAACTGCTCGCCGGGAGCGACGTAATGCGCGTCATCGATTCCCTCGCAGCCGTCCCACGAATGCCAGGTAGTGTAGCCGCCAGCGGCCGCCGCGATCCAGAGCTGCTTGCGGCGGTGCACGGGATCGTCGTTCTTGTGCCGCCCTTCACGGCCCGTCTCGTTGTTGACGGCCGGCTTGCCGTGCACGCGAAGATTGCGCGCGATCCCGAGATACCAGTCGCGCAGATCGTATTGCGGGATCGAGCCGGTGCAGTGGTGGACAAGGGCGAAGCCCATCCAGGGAAGTTCCGGCCATATGGGGCTGTCCGTGGTGCCGTCCGAGGTGATGACTGGCCGGCGCTGCGGATCGTGGGCCTGCAGGAAGCGCCCGACTTCGTCCTGGAACTTGGGATTCGCCACGTGCTCGTTCTGGATCTCCCAGCAGAAGATATTGGGATGCCGTGCCAGTCGCGCGATCACGCGCTCCAGATAGGGCTTGAACGTCGCAAACGCATCCGGCGAGTCCTGCCGGCGGATCGATTGAAAGAGGGTGAGGTTGATACCGATGCCCTTCTCCGCCGCGAGCCGGATTCGGGCTTCCACCTTGTCCCAGTAGGCTTCGTTGAACGTCGAAAAATCGGGCGCGGCACGCGTGCCGCCCCAGGGCCAGGCATCGAAGCCGAGCGAGGGATAGATTGCGCCCTCGAGGTGCACGCGGATCAGGGTGACCCCGAGCCGGTTTGCGCGCTCCAGCGTGATCTCGGGATGCGCCGCGGAGAAGTAGTGCCACGCTGTCTTGTTGAAGAGGAAGAAGTGGGATCCGTCGGCCCGGACGAAATGATGCGGATGCGCGGGGTCGATCCGGACCACGTCGGTCCACCGTGCGGGCGAGGCTGGCGAGGGTCGCGACCACGAGCAGAAAACAAAAAGGACGCCCAAACAGAATCTCGCCCGGGGCGATCGCCAGGCGATCCAGGGCAGGGTGTTGTTCATCGGATGCATTGGTGTCTGTTTCCTGTTCCTCAGCGCGTCGCGACAGCCGGCACGATCGTGACGATCGTGCGTCGATAGGATGTCAACCTCGGCGCCCCCCGATCCGTCACGGCCAGAATGAGGTGGACGGTCTCCGGCTGCGTCACGGCGGGCGCGACAAGGGTGGCGCGGCGGGTGTTTGTGTGCTCCAGCGTCAGCTGGCCGCGAAAACTGCCCGGCTCGGCGTAGTGGGACCACGCGAAGTCGAGCGCGTGGCCGTCGGGATCGCTCGAGGCCGAAGCGTCGAGCTCAATCTCCTGGCCGCTACGCGCGGTACGCCGCAACACCCGGGTCGTGGCGTCGCCGTCGAGGATCGCCACGGGTGGATGATTGGCCCCATCGCGGGGGCTGACGCACCAGTCGAGGCGCGCCTCGAAGTCACGACTGATCGCCTCGGCCCAGCGGGCAAGCGTCCAATACATCTCGCGCCGTGGATCGACCGACGTGGGATGGCGGTCGCGTCCGTCGACGAAGAAGTTCCGCGCGGGATCGAGCCGTTCGCGCCGACCGCCCCAGCCGCCCCACTCTGGCTGCTCGGGATCGGAGAGCCCGGGCGCGAGCAGCGAGAGGAACGTGGGCGCGTCGCCCTCCTTCATCGCCAGTTTGTGTCCCCTTTCAGTGAGGACGGGGTAGCGGGCGGCAAGCGGGCCGTGTCCCTCGAGGACATGCTGGCGCAGCCACGCGTCGTTTCGCAACGATTCGTCGCACTCCGCGTTGAGTCCACCCTTGGCCTGGTTGGTCAGGATGAAGAACAGCTCCGGCACGTTGTTCCAGATCCACACCGTGCCTGTATCCTGCCAGCTGCTTTGGTGCACGCGGAGTTTGGCGATGAACCGTGCGGCCTCGGCGGGCGGGCGCGTCTGCCGCACTTTCCAGATCGCCTGGGCCAGATCGATCGCACCGCCCCAGATCGAGACCCACACGGGCCGCGGGTCGTCGCGATCGACGGTGTGGATGAGGTGTTCGGCACCGGGGGAGATTTTCCGGAGGTCGAGCCAGTTTTCGGCGGGCTCGCTCGAGCGCGAGTCGCGCGCGCCTGGTGGATACGGGACCGGGAAGCCCTTCCCCGGGCCCGCCGGCTTACGGATCATGGGCGCACCGGGAAACACGAGCTCCTTCAGCGCTGCGGCGGTGGGAAACGGAAAACCGGGCCGGGAATTCAGCTGGAGGTTGGGCTGCACCTTGGCGTAGTCGTCAAGCAGATCGATGAGCTCTTCGGGCCGGACCTCACCTCCGCCGAACGCGAGCGACGTTGCAACGAAGCCCTCGAGATCGAATTCGTTGGCGTAGCAGAGCAGGCGGATCATGGCCTGCACCTCATCGGGATCCTTCCAGTAATCCGTGAGCACGACGAGGCGCGGCCGCTCGGGCGATGGCGCGGGAGACTCAGCCAGAGCCTGAAACACGATTGAGGAAGAGACGACGAGGGGAAGCAGCAGAGTTCTGAGCATGATGAAATGGTCGGGCAGCCGACCGCCGGTTACGCGAGCGGACGATTGTTCTTCACAGGCATCCCACCGAGGGAAATCTGAGAAGGCTGCAGTTGCCCGGGTTCGCCGGACGGCTTGGCGGACGGGTGTGAATGAAAAAGGGAATCAGGCAACTCCAACCCGGCGAAGGCTGAGGATCCTCGTCCATCTTTGCAACTTCACACTCCGCCCACTTCGTAGTGTGCTCTCTGCCGCAACCAAGGGGTTTGCACTCTCTCCCCCTGCGTGTCACGGCGAGGTGTTTGTTGCGTCGCATGGATCCTGGACCGCCTTTTCTGGACGGGTTACACGGTGGTGCGCGCGAATGCGGGAGGGTCGGCTTGGTGGCGGCTCCGGATGGTGCGCTGCTCGTCACGGATGGCACACTTTGGCGAGTGGCTGGGCCCGGTGAATAGACTGGGCCATGACACCGGATTGGCGATCACGTGATCCGTGCGCAGCAATTGCCGCTCGCCCGATTGCTGCGATCGTCTTGCCGGCTGGGGGCTATTTCCCTCCAAGAATCAACACCTCTCCATCGAGCCCTGCCGGAAGCGACTTGTAGCCTTTGGTCCAAAGTGCTGCGGTTGCATTCCCACTCAGGCTCCGGCAATAGTTGCTCAGCAGGGTGGTGCATTTGATTTCGAGCTGGTTGCGGCCGCGCTTCAGGATGCCATCAATCCGGAAGAGCGGCTTGCCGTACCAGTTCACGCCAACCCCCGTTCCATTGAGGATCACGTCGGTAATGCCGTTGTTCACTTCAGGCAGTTCAATCCACGCGCCGGAACCGTCGGAGTCGAACGTAGTCGCATAGGTCACCGTTCCCGCAAACGTTCCGAGTTGAGGGTCGGTTGAGGTGCCGAACTCATGCAGGCGTTCGAAGATCCGCTCGAATTTTTCACCGGGTGCCGGAGCAAACGTCGCCGTCCACGGGCCCTCAACCCGGGCGACCATGGAGCCGGGCTTTGAGGCGGGGACCGGTGCCCCGTCGGCATCGTTGGAATCTTCCGGTTCGAACACGAGCAGCAGGGAATGCAGGCTGCGGAGGTCAATGTGCAGTCCGCGTTTGCTGTTCGAATGAGGAAACACGGAACGCGCACCTGTCTCCGGATCCCAGACCCAGGGAGTCTTGCTGCCAGTGGGGAAATGCACGAGCAGAGATGCATCCTGCGTCCGATGGGAGTTGGTGAAAAAGAAGATGTCCCGATTTTCGTCCTTCTGGTGGATCTGGTAGACGTTACGGTCTGGCTTGTCGATGGACAGGTGTTCGTCGCGGACCAGTCCATCCAGGAGTCGCTTCGTCCAGGGAAGCAAGTCGTCTTGTGCGGCGGGCGGCTCCGTGATTCGGCAGCGCTTTGGAAACGATCTGAGCAAGTCGGAAAAGACCCTCCGAACCTTGAGATCGCCTTCGGCGCCATCGCCGCGCGATAGCGACCGCTGGGGCACGCCGTCGACAAGGATCAGTTGCCCACCCGCGCGCACGAAATCCCTCAGGGCCTCCGCCGACGCGGGCTGGAGCGATTTCACCGAGCACAGCACGAGCGTCCGGTAGGACATCGGTCCGAAGTGCAGGGCGGCATCCGATTTCCTGCCCTGCTGAATGACTTCCTCGTTGATGTAGTCGCAGCTGCTGCCCGCCTGGCTCAACGGCTCCCACAAGCGGTGGCAGTACCACGGCTCGATATGAAACGGTATCCGGCTCAGCCCTTTCCGGCTCCAGATATCGCCCGCCGGGGCCAGCACGGCGATCTCCCGCACCGGTTCCGAGCGCTGCAGCACGTGCGAGACCCGCGCATTGTACTCGACCCAGCGCGGGAAATGCGGCCACCACGTGTTCTGCTCGCTGAAATAGGTTCCAAATCGAATCCAGCCGGGGAATCCGACCGCTTCCGGCGAGTAGTTGTAGCCGTGCAGGATCGAATGGTTCATTCCCGAGATGAAGTTCATGTCATCGTGACGCTTGATCTCTTCGAGCGAAGTCTGGAACACGCCCTTGACGTTCGTCATGGCCTCGCAGCTGATGATCCTTCGCCCCGTGAGGTGGCCGCCGGACGCGGCATACAGGTTCCATATCATGTAGCCATGCGGCTGGTTCCAGGTCCAGGCGGCGGACTGCATGTCGGACGAATAGAGCCAGTTGTTGCTCTCGGGTATGTCGGGAATCAGGTTGCCTTCCATGATGCCCGGCAGGAAGGGCGTCCCGTAAGCCTGGTAGCGGGACAACAAGCCGTTCTCGTGACAAAAGTCGTGGAACGGCCGGACGAAGTTGTCGAGAAATGTCTGGACGAGCAGTTTGTTGTAATCGTACCGCACACGCATGATCTCATCGGCAAACCTCGAGTCGCCGCGCTCCTCCGGATACCCAAGGTGCGGATCGTAGAACACGAATGGGTAATACGGTTCCAACCGGTATCCGTACGCCTGGTGAAAGGTCTCCGCGAAGCCGTCCGTCCAGTTCGCCCCGGCAAGCTCGATGCTATCGCAGAACAGCGCCCGCACAGACCGGCTTAGCGGAACCCCGGTGTCTTCGGCGATGCGTGCCAGACGATTGAGATACGCCCGCGTGACCTTTTTGTCGTAATGATCCATCACCGGGCCCGCGGCGCCGAGCGCGCCGAACATCACGTGCCGGTGCCCCCGTTGAAGGATGCCGTAGACCAGATCGTTTTTCTCCGGAGGAGCCTCGAAAGACAGCTGGCCGTCCGCAGTCCATGCGCCGGAAAGATCCATGACCGCAGCCGTGCCCTTGGCATCGACGGGGACGAGCGAGACGAAAAGGAATTCGTTTCGCACGGGCGTGACCGGTTCCGGCCTCGATTGCGCCTTCATGGCCATTTCCACGAGCTGCTCGCGACTGGCCTGGAACCGCGTCCCCGCGGGGCAGGGTATCGTGTGCGTGATCACGCGCTGGAGCATGTCGTCTTCAGCGACGAATTCACCGCCGAAAGGCCATCCCGATCCGACGATGAGATCTGTCGTCATTCCCCTTTTCCGCGCTTCTTCCGCGGCATGGACCACCAGTCTGTTCCATTCCGGGCTCAACCAGGTCACGGGCCGGCTACCGATCTGTTTCGCCTCTTCCGGCATTTCGATCGGGTTGATTTCAATGCCGCCGATGCCCGCGGCATGCAGAATGTCGAGCTGGCGGGTCAGCTCCGCAGCTGTGATGTGATTCCCGTTCCACCACCAGCGCACGAAGGGGCGGGCCTCCGCCGGAGGATTTACGAATCCCGCGAACAAGGCGTCCCTCCCGTCGTCCGATCCCGGAAGCCGAGCCTGGCTCAGGCCCGCGAAGGCGGTCAGCCCCGCGATGATCGCGAGCGTTTTCATTGAGTTTTCCATGTTTGACCCGGGCCGGGGGAGCCACCGCTGCGGCCCGGTCTGCGCACCCAAAGCTCTTTCATCGCGCGGGTGTAATCGTCAGGACGACCCGGCGGTAACCCGTGAGGGATGGCTTGCCGTTGTCCACGACCTCCAGAATGAGGTGGAGTGTGCGCGGCTCCGTTACGGCCGGGGCGACGAATGTCGTGCGTGGGCTTTCGGCGCTGGCCAGTCTGACTTCCTCGGCCAGCGTACCGGGCTCGCGATACTGCCACCATTTATAAGCGAGCGGATCGCCGTCGGGATCGTTGGAGCCGGCCGCGTCGAGCGCAACCGTTTCTCCGGCCTTCACCGTCAGCTGGAGCACACGGCGTGTGGCGTCCCCGTTGACATGGGCGACCGGCGGATGGTTTGCCTCGGCGGGAGGCTTCACGTGCCAGTCCAGCCGGGCGGCGAAGTCGTTGCTGATCGCCTGGGCCCAGCGACCCAGGCTCCACTGCATTTCGCGCTGCGGATCGGTGGAGGTAGGATGCCGGTCCTGCCCATCGACAAAAAAGTTCCGCTGCGGATAGAGCCGGGCCCGGCGTCCACCCCAGCCGCCCCATTCGGGTTGTTCGGGATCCGTGAGCCCGGGTGCGAGCAGGTGCAGGAAGGTCGGCGAATCGCCTTCCTTGATCAAGTATCCATAGTTGCCCCCGATTCCGGCCTTCGGATAGCGGGCGGCGAGCGGGCCGTGGCCTTCGAGCAGGTGCTGGCGGATCCAAGCTTCGTCGCGCAGCGATTCGGGAGCCTCGGCGCTGAGCCCTCCTTTGACGACGTTGGTGAAATCGAAAAAGAGCTCCGGCACCTGGTTCCAGATCCACACTGTGCCGGTATCCTGCCAGTTGCTCTGGTGCAGGCGAATCTTGCGGATAAACCGGGCGGCCTCTTCCGGCGACCGCTCACGCCGGACTTTTTGGATGGCCTGGGCGAGGTCGACCGCTCCTCCCCAGACGAGGATCCAGACCGGGCGGGGATCCTCCCTGTCCACCACCTGGATGATGTGTTCGGCGCCCGCGGATTCCTTTCCGGGCACGAGCCACCTGTCCACGGGCTCGCAGGTGCGCAAGTCGACCTCTCCGGCCGGGTAGGGGACGGGGAATCCCCCGTTCCGCCGACCCACGTAGTTCCTGATCATGCGAGCGCCGGGCTTCACGACCCGCTTCAGGGACTCGGGAGTCGGAAACGGGTATCCCGGCCGGGCGTGCAGTTTCAAGGTGTCGTAGACACGGCCATAGTCGCTGAGAATATCCACGATCCATTCCGGGCGTACCGATCCGTCTCCAAATGCGAGCGAGGTGGCGACGAATCCCTCGATGTCATACTCGTTGGCATACGAAAGAAACCGGACCATGGCCTGGATCTCATCGGGATCCTTCCAATAGTCGGTCAGCAGCACGACCCGGGGACGTTCGAGTGCGGCCGGTCGGAACGGGGCGGCTGCGCGTGCCGAACCAAGGAAGGCGATACAGACGATGAGCGGGAGTACAAGCGGTCGGAACCGGGCAGACATGTGGATTGTCATAACATTTCTAGGCGATGCGGGCCGGGGAGCTTTCTTCCGACCGCGCGGGGTTGGGAAAGAGAGACGGAGCTATTGCGGCTGTACATTCTGCAACACGGTCCAGTCACGCGTCAGTTCCAATAGCGCGGCCGGAGGTTTTGGCGCTCCCTGGATCACGCCGCGGAGGCGTCCGTTTTCGCGCCACAACGCCAGATCCACCGGCTCGGACAACTCCAGCCGGAAGTTTCCCGCTTCGACAAAACGTAGTTCAGACGCCGCCAGGCTTTCCAGTTCGCCTTTTGGCGACAGCTTGATCCCGAATATTCCGGTGGCCTTTGCTCTGACCCGGAAGTCATTGCAGTAAAATGTCTCCTCAAACGGGTCGCCCGCCGGATCGCGTTCTCCACGCGCCAGAAAGCACGTGCCGTCGGTCAGGCGCGACTGGTCCGCGAGCGGGGAAACTTCCACCCGCCACGCGGCCAGGGGCGCGGATTGCCCCCGCATGAAGGACTGAGCCACGCGGGCGGGCGTAGGATCGGCGCCCGCGCTGTCGACGATCATTTCCTTTGCGCCTCTCGGCTTTCCGTCGAACGTCAGCGTTCTGCGGCCGCGGATGAAGAGTTTGGTGTTCGATCGCCCCACCTTTTTGAGAAAATCAAAGGTGCTGTCGGGCTCGTATTCGGGATTCACGAACACCAGTGCCTGGTAATTCTGGGCGCCGAAACTGACCTGACCTCCCGGGCCGATCTTCAACGCGCCCGTTTCGATTTCAGTCGAAGGAATCACGTCGGCCCGCACGCCCTTGGCCCAGAGCTCGTCGGCGAAGTCCACGCCCAGATCACCGAAATGCGGCCCCACCCAGTTCAACGCGGCGGCATGGCCGAAGACCACGGCGACGGGGCAATCCAGCGGCGCACGGGAAATATAGTTCAGCAAGCGGACGCGGCTCTCGGCCCTCATGGCCGCCTTGTCCTCCAGCACCCAGGTGGGCGTCAGAAAATTCACCCTTCCTCCGGCACGCGCATCCCGCCATATTTCCCAGTAGATGGACTCGGGGTATCGTCGCTCGTGGAACTGGTTGTACCACACCGGCCCTCCCATTTTTTTGGCGAGGGACGTGCGCACCGGCAACGGCCAGTGCTCGTCGGTTTGCCCGTAATCCCGCGTCGCCTGCCACCAGCTGTAGCCGTTCTTGAAGGCGTCTCCGTACGGCAGGTTGCCCCAGGTGGCGTGCACCACGACGAATGCACCGGGTCCGAACAAGCGCTTCGTTTCCCGGTAGAAGCTGTCCTCGATGCGACTGTTCTCCGTGAGGATCAGGCGCATGTATCGGTTCACCGCCGTCAGGCGCTGATCGCGCGTCCCGCCGATTCCGAGCGTCATGAGCGCGCACTCGCGTACGAACTCGCCGCCCCCGGCCTTGGCGTAGGCCGCCGCCATGTTCTCGGACAACCAGAAGTCCCCGTCCTTGGCCCCTTGGTTATACACCGGCGGGAACCCCCATTCGTCTTTCATGGCACCGTCCAGGCCGGTATCGCGGTACTGCTCGAGGATCTGAGTCTGGAACGGAATGAGCGCCGGGGAAAACACGTCCGGAGTCCGGTACTCGAACGCTGCGGCGACGATCAGCTCGTCCGCAGCCAGTCCCCCGCCCGCGGTAATTTCCACGGTGACCCGCTGATCCGATTCCTCCACAATGTGGATCCCGCTCTTCAGCTCCTCCAGGTCTGAGGGCAGGCCCTTCCTTGAGGTCGCCACGCGCCAGACCCGCACTAGACGCCCACGGAGCAATACCTGCTCGCCCGTGTGGTCCCTCAGCTTGGCCGAGGCGATTTCGGCTCGGATCGGCCCGGTGCCCGAGAGTGGAAACGAGCGGATGCGAAGCATCCATTGTTGCTGGCCCGGGTGTTGCTGGTGAAATGCCATCCGCGCGCGCCGGACGTCGAGGTCCACGGCCAGCCGGATGCCGCGGCTGTGGGCGTATTCGACGACGCGCTTGACGTGCGCGTGCGCTTCCGGCGAGGTGACTTCACGCGGCGACTTCGTGGTGAGAAACCCGAAGTTCGACTGGTCCGCGATCATGTCCAGCGATTTCTTGTAACCGTCGGAGCCCGGCGAACCCGTGCTCCAGGCCCAGATTTCAGGTGGCAGTGAGAAGGGCAGCCGGTGCTCCGACCCGTGATTCGAGGGACCGCGGTCCGTCTGCGCCACACTCGCCGCGCATATGGCCAGGAGCCATGCCGCTGCGGCAAGGCCTCTCAGTACGGCAGTCACGGCTTGAAGCGGGCGGCAGCGGAGTATGTGGCGGTGAAATCGCTTGGGCGGCATTCTCATAGACCGGCCAGCGGAAGTTCGTTCGTCTTGCAGGCTTCCCGAAGGACATCGAGCCACAGGTAGTCGGTGCCGTGCTCCGACACTTTCGTTTCCAGGAGTTGGTGCAGCTGAGCATATTCCTTCTCGACCCGGCTGCAGCACTCGAGGCTGAAGTCCCGCAGCAGTTGCTTCGCCTCTGCCTCGCGATGGGATTGAACGAGCCGCATGGCTTCCGACTCGATCCGCCGGGACTTGGCGAGTGCCCACTGCTCGGTTTCACGAAACACTGCGGCCGCCAGCGGGGCGAGCTTGTTGTAGTTCAAGTCGCACTGACGCTTGACCTTCTCGGCCCACCACCAGGGCGAATCAGGGCTGTAGATGTCCTTGCCGATTCCATAGTTCGAGGGAACGGTCTGCCCGGCGAAGTAAAACGGCTTGAAGACATTGACGCAGGGCGAGCTGAAGGAGGCCCAATACACGGCGTGCAAGGGCGGAGGAGTGTCCTTCCTCAAGTGCGCCACCATGCTCGCGGACGTGCGCCCGTGGTTGGGTCCGTTGTGCATGCACACGGTGGAAAACCAGCCGTCGTTCGGCGCCCACTTGGGAGCCTCGATGGTGCCTTCATGATGGTTCCTGCAGACCTGGTTCATCATCAGCTCCACGGTGATGTCGCCTTTATGTTTCCGCAGGATTGAGGTGACTTGATTCGCGCGGTTGTTGGCGGACGAGTAGTCCTTGTCCTGCCGGGTATAGCATCGCGAGAAATTGAAGGTCTTTTCCGATGTGCACCAGCCCTGCGCTACGGCATGGGAGATGAGGTCCGGGTGGGCTTCGTCGAAGTCGCTTTCGATCGTATAGATATTGGAGATGGCGTAGACATCGATGACCTTTTTCGCCGCCCAATACTTGCCGGCCGTTTCCAGCACCCAGGCGCCATTGGGATCGGCCAGGAGGAAGGAGTTGCTGCCTCTGCCTTGCAGTTCCAGAAGGTCGATGATAATATGCATGGCTTCATATGCCGTCCTTCCGCGCTCGAGCGCCAGGCGGATGAGATCCATGCCGATCAAACCGGCTCTCGTCGGAGGGACCTTGGACTTGATGGCTTCGTTGCCGATGGCCACGCCCCACTCATTGAGCCCGTGCTCGTAGCCGAAGGTCCATGAAAGCTGCGAACCAATGTGCTCGTAAGTCTCGGCTACCTGCGGCATCGACCTGTCGGTGCACTTGATCATCGCGCCCTCGGCGTGACGGGTTCGGGGAAAATAGACCAGCGGTTGAGCCTCCGTTATCTTGCGGTCGCTGTTTTTACCCATGATCACAGAACCGTCGCGCGTGGAATTGCCCAGCGCGACCCACGTGTCGCAGGCGAATGTCGCGGCCGGAAGCGAAACGGCGACAAGGAGCGTGGCTACAAAGGCATACAGGTTGAAGGTGTTGGAAGGGGTCGTTTTCATGGTGCGTTGCGGGAAACTAGGCCGGAGGCAGATGCGAGGATGAGGGGTGCATCGCGATGTCTGATATCAAAGCCATTCAGCCTCGCGACTTTGGGCAACGGTTTCGTCACTTCATCCGTAAAGTGAAACCGGCCGGATTTATTAACCTGTCCCTAATTGGGCTTTTTTTTGCAACCTCGACAGTGTTTGCCGGGTAAACGAGGGTATCTCCCGTCCATGCGTCCGATCATCGAAACCCAAAGCCTGAGCAAACGCTTCGGCCAGCATCAGGCTTTGGACCGCGTCGACCTGCGAATCGAACCCGGCACGATCGGGTTGCTGGGGCCCAACGGCGCGGGCAAATCGACGTTGATCCGCTGCCTGTTGCAGCTGGAGCAGAAGGACGCCGGGAAGGCCGCGTTGCTGGGGCAGGACATCGACCTGCACGGGCGCGAGGTGAGAAAGCGCATCGGCTATGCGCCGGAGCAGGACTGTCACATCCCCGGAATGGCAGGTTGTGAATATGTCACCTACTGCGCGCAGTTGTCAGGGCTGCCCTTTGCCGATGCCCGCCAGCGGGCCCATGAGATGCTGGACTTTGTGGGCATGGGACAGGAGCGCTACCGGTTGGTGGAGACCTATTCTACCGGGATGAAACAGCGCATCAAGATCGCCCAGGCGATCGTGCACGACCCGGAACTGGTTTTCCTGGACGAACCGACCAACGGACTCGATCCGAAGGGACAGGCGCACATTCTCGAACTGATCGAACGCATCTGGAAGGAATCGGGAATCAGCGTGATTCTTTCCTCCCACCTGCTGCCCG
>CAZOXB010000020.1:0-26718 GCA_964583635.1 uncultured Opitutaceae bacterium
GGCAGATCACAGCTGACTTGAATGTCACGGCGAACTATGCCTACAACGATGCGAAGGTAACGGACTCCGGTGCCTTCGGAAGCGCCATCGGCAGCCGGTTTCCCAATGCACCGCGACACAAGGCCGGACTCTGGACGCGTTACAACCTGCCGCGTCACAACCTCGGCTTCGGGGCCGGACTCAGCCATGTCGGCAAGCGCGAGAACTTCACGGGTGCCACGAATTTTCCCGGGCCGGCGTATACGGTCACCACCGCGGCGATCTATTACCGCCATGGTCCTGTCCAGTTCAGCCTGAAGTGCGAGAATGTCTTCGACGAGGTCTATTCGAAGAGCGTATTCAGCACGGATGGACACTTTCCAGGAACGCCGCGTTCCTTCATGGCGACTGCGATTTACCGGTTCTGACGCGCAAGCATCCGGCGACGCGTTGTTTCGCAGTTTTTCGGCCTGAGATGGCGATGAAAATCAAGACCCTCTTCCAATGGCACGTCTGGCTTGGCGTGACCACCGGGCTGCTGATGCTGATCATCGGAACCAGCGGTGCGATCGCGGTCTTCATCGAGGAGATCGACTGGCTGGTGACACCGGCACTGCGGGTCACGCCGTCATCTGAATCCGGACGGCGGGCGAACATCGATGTGGTGCTCGCGGCGGTGAAGGAGGCATACCCGGAGGGGCGCCTCGGTGGCCTGACCGTCTCGGAACGGCCCTCCTTTGCCCATGTGGCGAAGGTGCAGGTCAAGGGCCGGGGCAGCCTCGATGTCTTCATCAATCCTGATTCGGGCAGGGTGCAGGGCGATCGGGTCGTCACGGCATCGTACACGTCGACCCTGAGGAATTTCATCCGGCAGCTTCACCTGCGTCTGTTCATGGGCTTGTGGGGGCGCGTCTTTGTCGGGGTGTTTGGCGTGACGCTGGTCCTGTCCTGCATCACTGGCCTATGGATCTACCGGGGCTGGCTGAGGAATCTTTTCCGGTTGCGGTGGCATGCGGCGGGTTCGCGCACCCGATGGACCGATCTTCACAAGTTGGTGGGCGTATGGTCGCTGCTGTTTAATGTCGTGATCGGCGTAACCGGCGCGGTTTTCGGCCTGGAGAATCTCACGAGCCAGATTCGCTCCAAATGGCTTCGCCCCGCTGTCGAGGCACGGACGACGGAAACGCGGGTGAAAACGCCTGCATCGTCCGTTCCGCCCGCGGAAGCGAGATTGTCGATCGAGGCGATGCTCATCAAGGTTCGCGAGTCGTTCCCCGATCTGACCGTCACGTCGATCGCTCTCCCTGGCAACGCCACGGCGCCGGTTGTCTTCCGCGGAAGCGTGCCCGATCCGCTCGTGCAGCAAAGCCATGTCCGCAGTGCGAATTCCATCTCCATCGACCCGTACAGCGGGCAGGTGCGACAGAAGGTGGACGGACGCGACGCCACCGGTTGGAGGCGGATCTATTCGAGCTTCGACCCGCTGCACTTCGGTTACTTTGGCGGCATGGTGACGAAGATCATCTGGTTCATCCTCGGCCTCGCCCCAGGTGTGCTGTCGCTATCCGGCTCGTGGCTCTGGTGGAAACGCACGCGCCGCAACAGCCGCGCGTCGACGGTTTCTCAGGCAGGGGAAAAGGCGGCGGTGGCTGCAACCCGTCCGTGGCTTCGTCCGATCTTTGGGGCAGGCATCGCCGTCACCATCTGCGGCGCCTATGTGATGGTATCGTTGTCGCAGGGCACATGGGCTGTGACCGGAAAACACATCGAGCACGGCTTGGCGAAACCCTTGTCGCTGTCGCTGGTCGCCTTTCCGATCACCGGGGCGCTCGGTTTTCTCGCTTCACGGGCAACTCGCTCGGGGCCGACGCTCTTCGCTGCGGGCACCGGTCTGTGTGCGGCCTGGTACCTCGTCCTCGTGACGCTCTTTCAGTAGTCGGAGAAGACCGACGCGGGTAGGATCAGCGGTGCGATGCCCCGACGGGCCTCGACGTAGCCCCTTCAAATGCATCCTCTCCGGAGAGTGTGGGAAGGTGGATGAGAAACTGGGCTTGAAATCTATGTTTGTTATAACAAATATAACGAAATGGACTTGGCCGAAAAACTTAGCCTCTTGCGTCAACAGCGCCGCTGGAGCCAGGAACAGCTCGCTGTTCGATTGGGTGTTTCCTTTGCCACGGTGAACCGTTGGGAAGGAGGCAAGTCGAAGCCGCAACGGGCACAACTTCAAGCCATCGATGAGCTGCTGGCGGAGGACGATGGCGAAGCACCCGGCACTTTATCCGATACGACCATGGCGGTGGGACTGACCGAAAAATCCCGCCGCGGCCTCGCCCGCTCCGCTGTGCTGAGCAACAAGTCCATGGAGCAGATGCTCTGGGACGCCGCGTGCGCCATCCGCGGCGAGAAGGATGCCCCGAAGTTTAAGGACTACCTGCTCCCCCTCGTCTTCCTCAAGAGACTCTCCGATGTCTTCGACGACGAACTGGCCCGCCTGACCGAAACCTATGGTGATGCCGCCACCGCGTGTGAACTCGTCGAGGCCGACCACACGCTTGTCCGCTTTTACCTGCCGCCCGAGGCGCGCTGGCCTGTGCTCGCCGGCCGCGTGGCGTTTGCCTGGTTCAAGGGAAAAGAGCCGCTCACCCTCGGCGAACACATCACCACCGCCTGCCGCGCGGTCTCGCGCCAGAACACCCAGCTCATCGGCATCGTGGACCAGGTGGATTTCAACCACTCCGGCGCCGGCGGCGAGCGCGAGATCAGCGACGCCGCCCTGCGCGGTGTCATCGAAACGCTCTCCGATCCGCGCTACCGGCTCGGCCTGAAGGACGTCGAGCCCGACTTCCTCGGCCGCTGCTACGAATACCTCCTGCGCAAATTCGCCGAGGGCGCCGGCCAAAGCGCGGGCGAATTCTTCACGCCCACCGAGGTCGGCTTCCTCATGGCGGAGATCCTCAAGCCCCGCCCGCGCGAGGATGCCTACGATTACGCCTGCGGCTCGGCCGGCCTACTCATCAAGCTCCAGCTCGTCGCCGAGAAACTCGACCCCGCCGCGAAAAAGCTCCCCCTCCGCCTCCACGGCCAGGAGCTGCAGGGGCCGAGCTACGCCATCGCGTGGATGAACGTCATCATCCACGACCTGCAGGCCGAGATCCTGCGCGGCGACTCGATGCGCAACCCCAAGTTCCGCTCGCCCGACGGCGCCCGCCTGCGCCAGTTCCCGCTCATCGTGGCCAACCCAATGTGGAACCAGGCCTTCTCCCCCGACGTGTTCGAGCACGACGCCTTCGACCGCTTCGAGCGCCAGGGCAGCACCACCACCGGCAAGGGCGATTGGGCCTGGCTCCAGCACACCGCCGCCTGCCTCGCCGAGGGCGGCCGTGCAGCCGTCGTTCTTGACACCGGCGCCGTCTCCCGCGGCTCCGGCAGCAAGAACGAGGACCGGGAGCGCGCCATCCGCCGCTGGTTCGTGGAGCAGGACCTCGTGGACGGCGTCGTGCTCCTGCCTGACAACCTCTTCTACAACACCACCGCCCCCGGCATCATCATCATCATCCGCCGCGGCAAGCCGAAGGACCGAGTTGGCAAGATCACCCTCGTCAACGCCGCCGGCGAGGCGAAGAAGGGCTCGCCGAAGAACTACCTGCCGATGGACGCCGTGCGGAAGATCGCCGCCGCCTACCACGCCGGCGCCGACGCGCCCGGCTTCCTGAAGGTCATCACCAACGAGGAGGCCGCCGCCAACGATTTCAACCTCAGCCCGAGCCGGTATGCCGTGGCCGAAAACACGGAGACGCATCGCGAGATTGCAGACATTAAAGCATCGCTCGTAGCGCTCGATGCCAAGGCCGCGGCCATCAACGCCGAGCTTCAGACTGTGCTCGCCAAACTCGCATGATCGACACTTGGGAGACTTCGAGCATCGGTGCGCTCTTCGAAATCGGCGCGGGCAAATCGGTGACTCCGAAATCGCGAAGCGTGGAGCCGCGCTTCCCGTTTCTTCGCACCGCGAATGTCTTCTGGGGAAGGATCGACCTGACCGAAGTGGATCAGATGCACTTCACGGAGTACGAACTTGAAGAGAAGTCGCTCCGTCCCGGCGATCTCTTGGTCTGCGAAGGTGGCGACATCGGGCGCGCGGCGATCTGGAATGGCGGGCTCAAATCGTGCGCTTTCCAGAATCACCTACATCGTTTGCGGCCACGAAGCGACGAGGCGCTTCCCGAGTTCTATCGGTTCTACCTCGAAGCCGGAGTCACGATGCTGGGACTGCTGGATGGCATCGGGAATCGCACGACGATCCCGAATCTTTCGCGCAACCGTCTGGCCGGCTTGGAAGTCCCGAAACCACCGCGTGACGAGCAGCAAAAGATCGCCGCTGTGCTGGGCAAGGTTCAGACAGCGGTGGAGGTGGAGGGCGAGCTGATCCGCGTGACGCGCGAGCTGAAGCAAGCCGCCCTGCGCCAGCTCTTCACCCGCGGCCTTCGCAACGAACCCCAGAAACGAACCGACCTCGGCCCGATCCCAGAAAGCTGGGATGTCGTGCCGCTCTCAGCCGTCGCCTCTTTCGCGAGCGGAGGCACACCCTCGAAGAATGAGCCGCTGAATTGGAGTGGAGAGGTTCCGTGGGTTTCGCCGAAAGACATGAAGCGTCCGCGACTGGCCGGCACCATCGACCACATTACCAAGCAAGGGCTGGAAGCTGGAAGCCGCCTGGTGCCCCAAGGGAGCATTCTGGTTGTAATTCGAGGCATGATTCTCATGCGCGACGTGCCGGTCGCCTTGACGATGATTCCGATGGCATTCAATCAGGACATGAAGGCGATCCTGCCCGGCGAGAGGTTGAGTGCAGAGTTTCTTCTATACGCCTTCGAAGCATTCCGGCCTCAACTTTTCAGCCGAGTCGGCACGTCGGCACATGGCACCCGGACGCTCGCGAGTTCTGCACTTGAGAACTTTTCAATTCCGGCGCCCGACCCTGACGAACAGCGCGAGATCGCCGATCACCTGGCGGCGATCGACGCGAAGCTGGCGCACCACGAGGCGCGGCGAAAGCTGCTGCGCGAGCTGTTCCGCACCCTCCTGCGCGACCTGATGACCGCCCGCCGCCGCGTCACCCACCTCGACCTCCCTGACCATTTTGCTGACGCCAACAAAATGGTCTCCTCCTCCGTGCCATGAGGACTTTACAACCGGTCAGTCTGGACAAAACGTGCTTGAAGCGGAACACCTGTTGTGCCAATAGTGTCGGCAACATACCCGCCACGCCTCGGACGTTCGCCAGCAATGACGACGCACTGCGCACCAGGGCGGGTGCTTCGTTTTCCGGGGATGACGCGTGAGATTCGCCAAACCAGCCCTCCCCATCGAGGATCAGTTGGTCAAGCTCCGCGACCGCGGGTTGATCATCCCTGATGAAGAGACCGCGCACTGGGCGTTGCGCCGACTGGGCTATTACCGGCTCGCCGCCTACACCCTGCCCTTTCAACAAGGACACCTTCCGGACAAACCTTTCGTCGCAGGCGCCACCTTTGAGAAAGTGCTGGCGCTTTACACATTCGACCGGGAACTCCGGTTGCTCGTGCTCGATGCCATCGAACGGGTCGAAGTCGTGCTCCGCACGAGCATGGTCTATCACCTAAGTCTCGCGCACGGCGCCCATTGGTTCATGGATGCCAGCCTGTTCTCCGCGGGTTTCAACCACGGGCGGTTCATCAACCAGGTCGAGGAGGAATTGGCGCTGTCTCCTGGCGGCAACAGGCCGCGGCGCGCTCACGCCGAGGTGTTCATCAACCACTACTACCGCAAATACGGCGATCCCCGGCTGCCACCGTCGTGGATGGTGGCGGAAACCCTGTCGCTCGGCACTCTCTCCCGGCTCTATTCGGGCCTCAAATCCCCGGCGACACGCCAGACCATCGCCAACGCGTTCGGCTACAACGAAGCGATCCTCGGTCCCTGGCTGCATACTCTCACCTACATCCGCAACCTCTGCGCGCATCACGCCCGGCTCTGGAACCGGCAGTTCGTCATCAAGGCCCAGGTGCCCAAGCGCCATGCCCGGAGCATCCCGGTGGGCGATCGTTTCTATGCGGTCGCGTTCGTCCTGGCCGATCTCCTGGCCACGGTCGAATCCCGCAGTCGCTGGCGTTTCCGCCTGCGCGACCTGATCGGGCGCCACCCCGAAGCCGATCGGGACGCGATGGGAATTCCGGCCGATTGGCGCAACCAGCCCTTGTGGCGCGGCGATGAGCCCAACCCCCGTGCCTGATCTGAGCATTACCATCTCCACGGTCACTCACTCGTTCCTCCCGCTATGAGCCCGGAAAATGAAAATGCGCCGTGCGGGGCATCCTCACGCCGGCCCTTCCGGTCGATCGATTTCCAGCGAATTGGATTGGCTTCAACGGAGCAGTCGCGTTCGGGAAAAGCACGCCGGTCCTATTTACACCTTCTTGTGGTCAACTGATCCCATGCCCACCCTCGCCCTCGAATCCGCCACCGTCCAATTCCCGCTCGTCCGCCATGCGGTGGAGGCGGGCTGGGCTTTCGTGTCGGAGTCGGAAGCGTTGACGGAGCGCGGCGGCGAGGACGGTCTGTTCTTCCACGACGAACTTCAAACGGCGTTGTTGCGGCTGAATCCGGGGGTGGTGACGGAGGAGAATGTCGCCTCCATCATCGCCGAGATCGAAGCGACACCACCCACCATCGAGGGCAACAAACAACTGCTGGATTGGCTTCGCGGACACAAGACCGTCTTCGTCGCGGACGAAAAAAGGTCGCGCAATGTTCACCTGATCGACTACGCGGATCCGCTCGCTCCGGGACGCAACGTGTTTCAAGTCACCGTCGAGTGGGCTTTCCGAAAGGTATCAAAGAAGGGCAACCGGCTGGACATCGTTTTCCTCATCAACGGCGTGCCGGTGGCGTTGGTCGAGTGCAAGAACCCCAAGCTCGCGGGAGCGATGGACAAGGCGCTGGCACAGCTCCGCCGCTACGAGAAGGAAACGCCGGAGATGCTGGTCGCGCCGCAGGTTTTCAACCTAACGCACCTCATCGAGTGGTTCTATGGCGTGACGTGGAACTATGAGCGGAAAAACGTCGTCAACTGGAAGCACGAGCTTGCAGCGGGCGCACCCGCACCGGCACCTGAGGCGAACTGGGCGCTGACGGATGGCGACGGTGCCAAGACGCTCGCGCTGGCTGCCGAGGCCACAGCAGGGGTGCCACCACCGAGTTACGGGGAGCAGACGCGGACCTTCTTCGACCGGACGCGGTTTCTGACCTTGCTGCGCGATTGGATCCTGTTTTACACGAAGGATGATGAACTGAAGAAATCGGTTCTCCGTCAGCACCAGACCCGTGCGGTCGAAAAAGTGATCGAACGCTGTCTCGATCCGCAAAAAACCCGCGGCCTTGTCTGGCACACGCAGGGCTCGGGCAAGACGTTCACCATGATCACGGCGGCGCGACTGCTCCTGTCGGGCAAGCTTGCCGGGACAACACCGACGGTGTTGATGATCGTGGACCGCAACGAACTCGAGGGTCAGTTGTCAGGTTGGGTCTCGCGGCTGCTCGGCGAATTGAAGGGCGTCGGCATCAGCGTCGAGTCCGCCTCCAGCCGCGACCGGTTGCGCGAACTGCTGGCGGCGGACTTTCGCGGGCTCATCCTCACGATGATCCACAAGTTCGACAGGCTGCCCGCGCGGATGGTGACACGTCCCGATGTCCATGTGCTCATCGACGAGGCGCACCGCTCGACCGGTGGCGACCTCGGCAACTACCTGATGGGTGCGTTGCCCGCAGCTACCTTCATCGGCTTCACAGGCACGCCGATTGCGCGTACGGAGAGGGGAGAAGGAACCTTCAAGACCTTCGGGCAGCAGGATCCGGATGGCTACCTCGACAAGTATCCCATCGCCGAGTCCATCAGCGATCGCACGACGCTGAAGCTCCGCCATGCCCTTGCGCCGGGGGAACTCTTGCTCGATGAAGGTTTGCTCGAAAGCGAATTTCTCGCGCTGGCGGAGAGCGAAGGGGTCAGCGACATCGACGAACTGAATCGCGTGCTTGAGCGTGCGGTCAACCTGCGCACGTTCCTCAAAGCACCGGCCCGTGTCGCGAAGGTGACGGCACATGTCGCGAAGCATTTCCGGGAGAATGTGCAGCCCCTTGGATACAAGGCATTTCTCGTCGCCGTGGACCGTGAGGCTTGCGCAGCCTACAAGCGGGCGCTGGACAAACTCCTGCCGCCCGAATGGTCGCAGGTCATCTACACGAAGAACACCAATGATGTCGTGGAGCGACCGCTCGTTGCGGAGCTCCAGTTGGATGAAGTCGCCGAGAAGTCAGTGCGGAAGGAGTATCCCAAGGCACAGACCCAGCCTCAGATTCTGATCGTCACGGATAAGCTGCTCACGGGCTATGATGCGCCGATCCTCTACTGCATGTATCTCGACAAACCGATGCGGGATCATGTCCTTCTGCAGGCCGTGGCCCGGGTCAACAGGCCCTATGCCGATGCCCGCGGAGCAGAGAAGCCGTGCGGTCTTATCATCGATTTCGTCGGCATCCTTAAGGATCTGCACAAGGCGCTGGCGTTCGACTCTGAGGACTACAGCGGCGTGATCGAGGATCTCGGGGTGTTGTCCGCACGTTTCCACGCGTTGATGGCCGGGCCGGCAAAAGCGTACCTTGCGGCATCGGTGGCGGATGTTAAGGGCCGCGATGCAGGGTTGGAAGAATTGCTCTACAAAACGCTTTTGCGCAGCGAGGCGCGGGAGAAATTCACCGAGCTCTATAAGGAGATCGAGACGCTCTATGAAATTCTTTCACCCGATCCCTCCCTCATCGGCCACATCGCCGGGTACAACGAACTCGCCGATCTCTATGCCATGATGCGGGCGACCTATGGAAGGAGTATCAACTTTCTCGATGGGCTGACGCATAAGACAGCAGCGCTTGTGAAGGCGAACGCGGCTGCGCATGGGCTGGACCGCGTGACCAAGTCGGTCGAGTTTGACGAGCCCACCCTCGCAGCCTTGCGAACACGAGGAGGGTCGGATGAGGAGAAGATCGTCAACCTAACCCGAAGTTTGCAGTCTTCAGGCAACCAAGCCGAGCCCCGCCTCGTCTCCATCGCCGAGCGGGCCGCGGCCGTCATGCAGGCACTCGATGACCGTCAGGCATCGACGCACCAGGCACTCGAACAGCTTACATCGCTGGCACGGGAACGGAACGCCGCGGAGGCGGCGCGGAAGGATAGCGGTCTGAGCCCCGGAACATTCAGCGTATTCTGGGAATTGAAGAGCAGCGGATGTGCGGATTCGCAGGCCAAGGTTCTGGCACAGGAAATAGGGGCGGCGCATGCCCGATTTCCGAACTCCCGAGACAATGCGGATGAGCAACGGCAGTTGAAGGCGGAAGTTTACAAGACGCTCTTGCGAGCCGTTTCCGGTAGGAAGATGATCGATCTGGCCGAAAGGATCATGACCATGCGGATCGAATCATGAGACCCGACGGTGGCCAAGCCGATGCCGCACTCCGAACGCCGATGGAGATTTTTCGCAGGCGGATCGCCTGCTGGGCTGGGAAACTCTGCTCCCAGCCGCGGGAAATTCGCGTCATCGCCATGCGGCGCAAGTGGGCTTCCTGCTCGGCACGTGGCCGCGTTTGTTTTGCGCGTGATCTGCTCGAACGAACAAAGGCCGAGCAGGACTACGTCATTGTGCACGAGCTCCTGCACCTCCGGCATCCGAATCACGGACGCGTCTTTCAGGCGCTGATGAAGGCATCCCTGCCGCAACAAACACGGCAGCGGGCGGCGGAGCGGCTGGCGAAAGCGGGGCGGGGCTGACGTCCGCCCGCGGGAGCTTCTCAGGACCGGGTGAGGTCCGGGCCAAAGGCGGCGGTCAGGGCTGATGCGGCCTCGTCGAGGCCGCCAGTGAGGCCGGCGCGCTGATGGGTGATTTCGCCGTCCTTGGAGAGAATGGTGATCAGGTTGGAATGGGCGAACTGGCCGCTGGCTTCGCGCTTGTACTTGACGCCCAGCAGCGCCGCGAGTTCACGCACGGCATCGTTGGAGCCGTGCAGCAGCTTCCAGTCGGCGGGAAGGCCGCGGCTTTCCCGGAATGCCTTGAGGGCCGCGGGGGTGTCCCGTTCGACATCGAACGTCACCATGACAATGCGGGCCTGATGGCGGATGGCGGCGGGAAGCTTTTCACGGATGCTCACGAGGTCGACAATCGTCGCCGGGCAGGCATGCGTGCAGGTGGAGAAAAACATGACCAGCGCGACGGGCTGGCCCCGCAGTTCGGCGAGGCGGAACGGGGCGCCGGAGTCTTCCGTGAACGCGACCTCGGTCTGATAGAGCGATGCGACGGGCAGGGGAGCGGCGGGCGCGAGGGCTTCCTTGCAGCACTGCGGGGTGCTTTCGAAGGATGTTTCGGTGCCTGCGGCCGGACCAGCGGGCGCGGTGGCGAGAAGGAGGGCGGCGGTGAGGAGCGGGAATGAGTTCATGGTGTGGGAAGATCGGCGGCACAACGGAAGCCGAGGGAGGTGGTGGTTTGGCGGGCCTTGAGCGAGGCGCGCAGGGCTTGGCGCATGAAAGCGGCGTAGTCGCTGGGATCGGTGGACCCGACGGAGGCGCCGCCGCAGAAAAGATTCTGGTCGCGGGCGGCATCCGCGCGGGATTCTCCCGTGACCATGGCGGTGTCGAAATCGTCCACCCATTCCCAGACGAGGCCGTGCAGGCCGCGCACCCCGTGAAATGACGTGTGGGCGGAATCGACGGACGGGGTCACCGCCGGCATCGGAGCCGCGAGCCAAGCATACAGATCCTTCATGAACGTCGGCTCATTGCGACCCACCGCGGTGGTGTAGCCGGCGGCGGCGGCAAGTTCCCATTCGGCCAGGCTCGGCAGGCGGCAATCGCGCGCCCTGGCATAGGCACGGGCGGCAAACCAGGAAACGTGCACAACCGGTGCATCGGGCGGAGCCGAGGGGCCCAACTCGAGGTCGCCGGCCCAGTGGCGCAGGTAGGTTTCGTCGGCAAAGAGTGGTGAAACCCGCGAACGGCGCCACTGCGGATGGGCGGTGACGAAGGCCAGAAATTCCCGGTTGGTGACCGGCAGGACATCAAGGCGGAATGCGGGAACCTCTGTCACCGCCGGATCCGTCGCTGCCCGCGTGACCGGCTGGTAGGAGCCTGCCGGGATGGTGACCATGGGCTGGCTGGAAGTCAGCCCATGGCCCGGGTTGGAAGCAGGCTGGGAGCCCGCGCCCGGAAGCGCGGGCGTTACCATGACCTCGCCCGCGGCCAGCCCATGGCCGGTGGCCAGCGCGAGGCTGGCGACGGCAAGCAGCGGGATGCAGAGGCGAGGCATGGGAGGTGGGAGTTGGATTGACGGCGAAGGTCAGCTCACGATCACTCGCCCTTCGCCTGGCGGACTTCATCGACCGTGAAGGCCTTGGCCGTATTGCCCCAGCTGTTGGTCACGTACGTGAGCACGTCAGCCACCTGCTGGTTGTTCAGCACTTCATTCAAGGGAGGCATGACGCCGTTGTACTGCTGGCCATTGACGGTGACCGGACCGCTCAGGCCCTTCAGCACGATGCGGATGGCACGCTCGCGATCCGCCATGAGGAAGTCAGCTTTCGCCAGTGGCGGGAAGACGCTGGCCATGCCCTCGCCCGTGGGAAGGTGGCAGGCGAAGCAGGTCTGCATGTAGACCTGTTTGCCCTTTTCCATCTGCACCTCCTTGGTGAGGTCGGCGATGGCCGGGTTGGCCTTGATTTCAGCCGCGATCCTCTGCTGCAGCTCTTCCTGGCGCTTGGCGGCAAGCGAGCCGGCATCGGCGGCGGAGCCAAGGTAAACGGCATCCACTTCCTTGCCGGAATAGACTACCCGGTCCTCGGGGCCGGTGACCTTGAGCATGCCGATCGCCCCCTTGTTGAACGCACGGCTGAGGGAGTGGTCGACCAATACGTAGGTTCCAGGCACGTCCACCCTGAATTCAACGATGGTGGATCCGCCGGCGGGCACCATGGTGGTCTGGATGTTCTCCTGGACGAAACGGGTTCCGCTTTCCTTGTAAACCTTGTCGAAGATCTCACCGATCACGTGGAATGATGACGTAATATTGGGACCGCCCACGCCGAAGAAAATGCGAACATTCTGACCCACTTCAGCCGTGAGGGACTGTTCGCCGAGGAGTGATCCGACGGAGCCGTTGAACAGCACATAGGTTGGGCGCTCATCGATGGATTTGGGTGTGTCAAAGGTCTGCAAGCCACCGCCGGCGTAGGGACCATTGGCGTAAAAGTCGCCCTGCATGACGTAGTACTCCTTGTCGACTGGCGGGAGGCCTTCCTCGGGCTCGACGAGGATCATGCCGTACATGCCGTTGCCGATGTGCATGGGCACGGGGGCGGTGGCGCAGTGGTAGACGTACAATCCGGCGTTGAGGGCCGTGAAGGTAAACTGCGAACTGTGGCCCGGAGCCGTGAAGGTGGAAGATGCGCCGCCACCGGAGCCGGTAACGGCATGGAGGTCGATATTGTGCGGCAGCTTTGAGGAGGGGTGATTGTTGAGATGGAACTCGACGACGTCACCCTTGCGAATGCGGATGAAAGAGCCGGGAACGGTGCCTCCGAATGTCCAGAAGGTGTAGTTCGTGCCATCGGCGATCCGGGTGGTGACCTCCTTGACTTCGAGGTGGACGACCACACGGGCCCGGGTCCGCCGGGTGATGGGCGGCGGGACGTGTGGCGGAATACCCAGAACCGCCTCGATGACGGGCAGGGCGGCAATATCCGGCGGGAGCTGCACGCGGCCGTTGGCAGGCGCAGCGACTTCGACTGCTGGAGCAACCGAAGTTGCTGCGGCAAGGAGGAGTCCGACAAGGCATTTGGCGGTTTTCATGATGGGATGGAGATGTCGTTTCAGACTGGGCTGGATTGAGATAACGGTGGGTGGTGAGAAATGGAGGAAATCCTTATGGGCGGTACCCCTTCAGGCAGAGGAGGAGAAAGAAACAAGAGGCATGAGCGGCGAAGTGCACGGCGACACCTTACTATAAGAATTGGTAACCGTATTTGATCTATGTCAATAAGTATTTGTTTTACTGTGGGAAGATTTGCGAGCGCAATTAGATGTCGATCATCGGAAGCCGCTGGGCGAGCGAAATTGTAAGATCCTCGTTAGCAATAATTTTTAGGACCTGTTGATTAGAGCCCGATCAAGGTATGACATCCTACACTAAATTCATCCACTGAAGCAAATACCGGTATGGATTGCCTGTTGCCGAGCCAGCCAAGCGTCTTTGCAACGTCCGTGGCACGTCCGCCGGGCTGGGGTATGCCGGCGCAGGCTGCGGCCCCCCGCCAGAGACTCAGCCCGCCGGTTGCCCGGCAGCGATCAGTGGCCGGTGGATGCGGGAGACTCCACCTGCCGAACCGGCAGCCCGGCGGATTTCCAGTCGGCCATGCCGCCGGCGTTGGCCACCGAGAAACCCCGGTCGGCGAGGGCGCTGGCCACGACACCGGCGCGACGTCCGGAATGGCAATAGAGGATCAGGCGCTTGTCGCCGACCTTGGTGAGGAAGGGCTTCCACTCCTTCCGGTCGCCGTCGAAATCGCTCTTGGAAAGCAGTCGGGCGGGTTCGGCCACACCCGTTTGCGCCCACTCCTTGGGCTCACGTACATCGATCAGGATCGCCTTGCCCTCGGCGACCAGTGCCGCCGCCTCCTTCGGACTGATCCTGGCCACGTCGCAGAAGGCGATGGACACGAAAAGGAGAAACAGGGCGGAGAGTTTGCAAGGCATGATGCGATTATGGATGGATCGGTGCGGACTTGTCCGGAGGAGCAGAGTGCGCGTGAAGTGGACAAGGGAGTCAAGGAAGGGGCCGAGGCAAGCCGGAACCGTCCCTGCCTCGTGGTCGGCTGGAGCGGATCCTACAACAGCCACTCGATCGGCAGGAACGACGTGAGCACGACGGCGGCCCGGCGCCACACGCTCGTATTCGGCTCGAGAAGGTACCGGCGGGTGCCCGGGCCCGTGTTATCGATCCATTCGAGACGACCGATCCGTGTTTTCCGGACTTCATAGGTCTGATTGCGGAGGCCCTTGTCCAGATAGGTCGTGATGGCTTGGGCAAGCGTGGCGCTTTCGATGACGAAGCCCATCTCCGTATTCAATTGCGCGGATCTCGGATCGAAATTGAAGGAGCCGATGAAGGTGCGGATGCCGTCGACCGAGAATGTCTTGGCGTGGAGGCTCGATCCGGAGTGGCCGACGAGGCCGCGGTCCCGGATCGTCTGACCGGAAAACGCCCGTTTCACCTCATACAGTTTGATTCCCGCCCGCAGGAGGGCGTGGCGGCGTTTGGCGTATCCGGCATGAACAACCACCACGTCGGTGGCCTCGAGCGAATTGGTGACGACAGTGATGGCCACGCCTGCCTTGGCCAGTGTCTGCAAGTAATCGACACCCGTTGCCGTGGGCACGAAATACGGTGAAATGAGCCGGAACGTCTCCTGCGGGGTTCCCAAGGCCGCCTGGAGATGTTGGGCGATGAGGTCCTCCTTGGCCGCGCGTCCGAGTCCCTTGGCGGGATCATCGCTGACCATGCGCACGTCCGTCCATTCGAATCCAAGCTCCCGGGCGAGCATGTCGCGGACAAACGTCTGCTGGGCGAGTGTGCTGGCGTAACGGGTGGCGGCGGGCTTGAAGGCACTCTGGGTGAGTTCAGCCCGTATGGCGGCCTGCCGTGCCGGCGAGGGAGCCTGCAGAATCCGATCGGCGGGGTACGAGGAATCAGACGACCAGTAGCGATCGAAATCGTCCGAGACCTCCTGGACGATGGGACCGATGGCCATGACATCAAGGTCGACGAACTGCATCTCTTCACTCGAACCGAAGTATTCATCGCCGACGTTCCGCCCGCCAATCACGGTGAGTTGATTGTCGACCGTGAAGGACTTGTTGTGCATGCGCCGGTTCAGACGCGGGAAGTCGGTGAGGTATCCCAGGCCGCGCCAGCCGCGGATGACGAAGGGATTGAACAGTCGCACCTCGATATTCGGGTGGTCGTCGAGCGTCGCCAGCACCGCGTCGATGCCGCGGGTATTGTTGTCATCCAGAAGCAGTCGCACCCGCACGCCGCGTTCGGCCGCGCGAAGCAACGCATCGAAGAGCAGGTTGCCCGACAGGTCGGCGTGCCAGATGTAGTATTGCACATCCAATGTGCATTCGGCCGCATCCATCATCAACGCGCGGGCGGCAAACGCATCCCGTCCATCCACCAGGGGATAGACGCCGGATTTGCCGGGATGCGCCTGCGCCAGAGGTGCGATCACCTGCCCCAGCCGGGTGCCGTCGGTGTCCCGGAGGGCAACCGAGTGCGGGCGGTTTGCGAGGGACGGCAGGCGCAGCATGGGGCGGGACGCGGTTCAGGTTCGGCGGGTGGATGGAGTCCGGCGGGTCGCGATGCGTCGATTGGAAAAGCCGGAAGAGTCCGCTCGACGTCCCGCGCAGCCGGAGGGAATGCGGGCATGATGAGTGTGGAACGGCTCATTGGAAAGCCGCGGATGGCGAAAGCCGCGTGGAATTCCGGCGACCCCGTGCGGGACCCCGCAGCGGGGCAGCACTATTCCTTAGTTCGCCTGGCTGGCCGCGGTTTGGTATAGCCTTCCGCCGCCGCCAGGGCCGGGGGTTCCAGATTCCGACCCTGGTCGTTGGAGTCCGCAATCCAGGTTTCCAGAACGGCACGCAGCCGGGTGAGGGCCGTGCGGTGTTCTTCCGACGGCGAGTTGACCAGATTGTGCATGGAGTAGGGGTCGTTCTCCATGTCGTAGAGTTCCTCTGCGGGCATGCTCGGTGCGAGATAGAAATCGGCCTGCCACGGAGTGAGCTTTCCCTGGGCGCCGAGTTCCTTGATCAGGGCGATGTCCGGGTAGTTCTTCTCCTTGTAGCGGTTGGGCTGGAGGAAGGGGCGTTCCGGCGTGAAATTGCGAATATAACGGTAACGGGCGTCGCGGACCGTGCGGAGGCGGAAGACAGTTTCATCACAACGATCGCGTGCGCCAAACGCATAGGTGCGCGGCGGCTCGGCGTGGGCGCCGAAGAGGATGCGCCCCTGCATGCCGGCCGGCTTGGGCGCACCGGCGAGGTCGATCAGGGTGGGGGCGATGTCGATGGCCTCCATGATCCGGTCGCTGACCGTGCCGGCGGAGAAGCCCTGCGGTGCGGGAAAATTCTTCGCCCACCTGATGATGAAGGGAATGCGCAGGCCATCGTCGTAGACGAACTGCTTGCCGCGGACGTGTGCCTGTCCGTGATCGCCCATGAAGATGACGATGGTATCGTCCGCCAGACCCTCGCGTTCGAGCAACGCGAGCACCTTGCCGATCTTCTCATCGAGGGCGCTGGCGGCATCGAGGTAGGCAGCCCAGTCCTGGCGGGCGATGGGATGGTCCGGATAGATGGGTGGCAGTGCGACCTTGGCGGGATCCGCCCGCTTGGGGGCCTTGAAGGGCCGGTGGGTTTCCTTGAAATTCACCTGGGCGATGAAAGGTTGCCGCTGCTTCAGGTCGCCCCAGTTGTCCGATTCAAAAACCGTGGCGGCGTCGTAGGTGAAATTCCAGTCGGTCTTGCCGGCTCCGGAAAACGGAATGCCCTTGGGGAAGGTCCGGATGTTGGCGGTGAAGTACCCGGCGGCCCGCAGCCATTCAGGAAGCGGCCGCACGCCGGGCGGCACCTGATAGCCGTCGTCCCGATGAGAGCGGTGGTTGTGCGCGCCGATGGTGGTCTGGTACATCCCGGTCATGAAGGCCGACCGCGAGGCGCTGCAGACCGGTGCGGTGGTGAACATGCGGGTGAAACGCATGCCCTCCGCCGCGAGACGGTCGATGTTCGGCGAGAACACTTCACGGGTGCCGTAGCAGCCCAGATCGGGAGAGAAGTCCTCCGCGATCAGCCAGAGAACATTAGGGTGTTTGTCTGGAGCCGCGGCGACTCCGGCGAACGTGAAGCCAAGGAATGCAACTCCGACAAGAACCAGGAGTGACGGACGACGGGGAAGCAGAGTCATGGGTCGAAAGACTATGTCGGAAAACGTCCGCTGTCGAGGAGGCCTTTGCATTGTCGACTCCGTTCCCCCCAAGCCGGACCGATTCCTGATCACCGCCATTTGGTTGACAATACAACGATGTGCTACACAACGTCGCACATGAGGTCGACAACCGTCCGCGAGCTGCGCAACAACTATTCAAAGGTGCTCAAGTGGACCTCCAAGGGGGAGGAGGTGGTTGTGACCCGGCGCGGAAAGGTGGTCGCCAAAGTCGTTCCACCGGCTCCGACGCTGCCCGATGAAGTGGACTGGTCGGAGAGCGCGGCGCTCACCCGGAAACCGTGGTCCGTCCGGTTGAGCCGGAAGCAAAGCGCGGCCATCATCGCCGCAAGTCAGGGCGATTGAGGGCGCATGATCGTTGCCGACACCAGCTTCCTTTTCTCCCTTTTTGGTGGCGACATCCACACGGAGGGGGCGCAGGACTGGGTGCGAAAGACGGGGCGCCCCATCGTGGTCACTGCGCTGAATCGTTATGAGTTCACTAATGCGGTCCGATTTGCGGCGTTCAGGAAGATCGTGTCGCTTCGGGACGCACGGGCATCGTTGGAGGCGTTTGATGCGGATGTGAAGCGGGGCATGCTCCAAATGATCCGCAGCGACCTTGCCGCCATCGTAAGTGAGGCGGAGCATCTATCGGAACTGCATACGGTCACCGGCGGCCACCGGTCGTTCGATATCCTGCATGTGGCGACCGCACGTGTCCTGAAAGCGTCAACCTTGCTGACATTTGACCTCAATCAGCGCAGACTGGCAGCGGCAATGCGGGTGACCGTGGGGCCGTGACGCCGGACGCGCGTAAACCGACCTAGATGCGACCGGGCAAGCCCTCGGCGCCCACCGGCTCGACGAGCTTGAGCGATTTGCCGGCCAGTTCGCGGTAGCAGTCACCGAGATCGAAGCGGGTCAACACGCCGGGGACCAGGGCGGAAAGCGGCCAGTGGTAGGCTTCCGTCTCCGCGACCTCGGTGTAGTTGCGAAGGGCATTGTGGAACGTGACCTGCGTCACGCCGGTGTGCAGCAGACCGGCGAACGTGGCCGGAATCGTGCCTTCACCGTGTGCGACCAGATGGATTTCCTGGTGACCCGCGTCCTGCAGCCAGTCCAGCAGGCGCAGAAGGTCGAACGTCCGCTGTCCCGCCATGGGGCGATCCAGCATCAGACCGAGGCCGGCGTGAAAGTAATCCGTGCCGCCCTTGCCGGTGAATTCCGGTGTGCTCAGCAGGGGCTTCGACTCCCCGACTCCGCGCAGATCGCAGAAGAAGAGCGCGGTGGCCTTGTCCTGCTGCGCGACGACTTCCCGGAGCCAGGCGTTGTTGCGCAGGTCGCCGTCGGCGGAGCGATGGGCGACGTAGAGCAGTGCCCGTGTCGGACCACGGGGAACACGGGAGATCAGCGGAACATCGCTGAGGCGGATGACGACCACCGGGATGCCCTGTTCCGTCTCAACCACGTAGTGGGCGGATTGCGGCTGCGGATAACCGCGGTTGGAGGCGGAACGCAGGATCCGGTAATCGGGAATTCCTTCACGGGATGGAATCTTCAGCACGTCGATGACCGCTTCCTTCAGTGCGGTTCCCTGGAGTGCCGGGCGTCCGGCCGCGAGCCGCCGGGATTTCGCCTGGGTGATCGTGAATGCGGTGGCGGGCTTCAAGGCGGCCACCTGTCCGTGGTCGGCCACGCAACGAAGGGTCTCGTCCTTCTCGAGCGTGAGTGCGGGCTCCTCCTGTCCTTGGGCGATCCCGGTCTGGCGGTTGAACCAGCCATACATCGCCTCCCGGTTGGCTTTGAAATAGCCATGCGGATCGGGGCCGAGAAACGAGCTGAAATTGTCCTCGGCGCCAAGCAGGCGGTAGAGGTGTTGCAGGCGCGCGGCCGCTTCTTCAAATCCGCGGGCGTCAAAAAAGTCGCGTTCCTGACCGAGAATGCGAACGGGCCGGGGTGCCATGGCTGCGATGAAGTCGGAATGATCGAGCCCGAGGGCCAGCGCCCGCCACGGATACTGCTCCGCGTCCTGGGATTCCTCGTTCTCGATGTTGCGGCGAAGCGTGGTCACGAAGCAGCTCGGAGCCGCCATGGTGAAGCGCGGCTCATTCGCGCAGAGCCAGGTGGTCTGGGTGCCTCCTCCCGAGTTGCCGGTCACACCGAGGTGGCGGGGATCCACCTCCGGCCGGGTGAGAAGATAGTCCAATGCGCGAATCCCGTCCCAGACAAACCAGGCGGGAATGTTTTCGTCGACCAGGGTAATGCGGTTGCCGACGTAGATGTGCTCACTCGTGCCTGAACCGAAACGCGGGGTGAAGCGCTCCGTGGTGTGCTGCAAGCGCTCCCCCTGGCCCATGGGGTCGAAGAGCAACACCACATAGCCCTGACGCGCGAGGCCTTGGGCGAACGATTGGTAGGTGGCGCCCGCCTTGCTCGTGCTGGAATGACCGCAGGTGCCGACAACCCCAGGCAGGCGACCCTTGCGGCCGGTGGGGACGTAGAGATTGGCGGTGACGGGGAAGTTGGGGCGGCTGTCGAAAATGACGTTCTCGATGCGATAACCGTCCCGCGCATGGACGGCCGTCACCCGGGGGTTGAGGGGCGTCTTTTCCGGGAAGGGCCCGAAACAGGCGCGGACCTTCTCCCGAACCTCCGCGACATAACGCTCGGCGTCGGCGCGGGTCCGCAGGGCGGCGCGGCGCGCGTTGGCCTCGCGCTCGACGGCCCGGGCCTTTTCAACGAAGTACTCGTGGACCGCCCGCGGAAATCGCTGGAACGGCGTCACGGGTTCAGCGGCCGTCGCCGAGGGTGACCGCGATGGGGTTTGCCCGGAGGCATTCCGGGAAGCGGGACCCAGCAGGCCACCTGCCAACGCAGCGGCACCACTACCAAGGACGAAATTCCGACGGGTGAAATCATTCATGAAACATCAAATAACTCGCAGTCCGGCCGGATGTCCAGAGTGACCGATAAATCTGCCGAGAACCGGCGTTGACACGACTATGCGCTCCGGAAATCTCATCGCGTCCAGCGGCGGTGAGAGCCCCTGAGTGTTTGTGTTTGGTTCCTTGTTCTGCCGGAAAGACGGCTCGTACCTTCGTTGTGGCATCCAGTTCGCGCTACACGGCTACAAAACTTTGTTTCCAACCTCTGAACCCATGACCCTTCGATCTGAACCTGCCATTCCCATCAGGCAATTTGCCTGGACATCCTTCGCGTGGCTCGGCGCCTGTTGCGTCATTGCTGCCGCAAGCGTCCGGGCACAATCGGTGGCTCCCGTGCCAACCGCCGCATCCGCCCCCGTGACGGGGCCCGTGTCCAACTCGAATGCGACACCTGAGGAGGAAGTGGTGGAGCTCTCGCCCTTCGTCGTGGCGACGGACGCGGACCGCGGTTACCAGTCCACCGCCACGCTTGCCGGGACCCGTCTGCGCACGGAGTTGCGCGACGTGGGTGCCGCCATTTCGGTCATCAACGCCCAGTTCCTCGCCGACACCGCCTCCACGAACGCGAAGGACCTGCTCGTCTACACCACCGGTACCGAGGCGGCAGGCATGGGGGGCAATTTTTCGGGCGTGAGCACGGGCAACAACTTCTCGAATGCGGAGGACGGTCTCGTCAGCCCGAATCAATCGACCCGGGTGCGCGGTCTTGCCGGTGCGGATTTGACGCGCGATTTCTTTTCCACAGACATCGGCATGGACTCCTACAACACGGAGCGGGTCGACATTTCGCGCGGCGCCAACGCGATCCTGTTCGGACTGGGCAGCCCCGCCGGCATCATCAACAATCAGTTGAAGATGCCGAGCCTGCGGAAGAACGGCATCACCTTTGTGCAGAATGTCAGCCGTTATGGATCGCACCGCGAGATCCTCGATGTGACGCAAATGATCGCCAAGGACCGGCTTGCCGTCCGGGTCATCGGTCTCAATGACGAGGAGAAATTCCGGCAGAAGCCCGCGTTTGAGGATGATCGGCGACTCTATGCCGCGCTTCGCTGGGAGCCCCGCCTCGTCAAGCGCGGCCTCACGCAGATCCAGGTCAGCTACGAGGACGGAAGCATCAAGGCCAACCGGCCGCGGGTGACACCGCCGATGGACGGACTCTCGGTCTGGTTCGATGTGCTCAACAAGGTCGCGCTTGATCCCACCAATCCCAACGCCGTCACCACAAATCCACTGCTCGCCGCCCACCTCGGCGCTGCGGGGCGCTGGTTCGGGCAGGTCGGCGCGGTCTTCACCGATCCAGCCTCCTCCGTTCAGGGAGGAAACGGAGTGCCTCCGTTCATGATGAGCCGCGGCGGCACGCCCTTCACCCAGTGGTTTGCCGTCGGCAGCTATACCGCGCAGGGCAACAATCCGCTGTTCTTCCTGAACCAGCAGTTTGCGCCGGCGGGGCAGGCCTACGCGGGACTTTGGAAGTACCAGGAAATACGCGATCCGAGTGTATTCAACTTCTTCGATACATTGCTCGACGGTCCCAACAAGCGGGAGTTCACCGATTTCAACGCCCTCAATGTGGTCGCCCGCCAGACCTTCCTCAACGACCTCGTGGGCGTGGAGGTCGCCTACGACAAACAGGACTACTCGAGGCACAATCACAGCCCGATCGGCTTCGATGCGGCGACCATCCACGTCGACATGCAGAGCAAGCTCGTCGACGGCTCGCCGAATCCCAATTTCGGCCGCCCCTACTTTGCTTCCGACTCGATCGGCAACTACCGGGTCGATACCGATCGCGAGGCATTCCGCGCCACCGCCTATGGCACGATCGACCTGACCAAGAGGAGCGGCCTGTTCCGTCACCTCGGTCGGCACGTGTTCACCGGAGTCTACAGCACCCAGGAGAGCACGCGCTTCTCCCGGACACACCAGGGCTATGCCTACACGCTCGACCAGAACATCTACGCAGACAATCCCTCCGCCCAGTCTTATCCGGGATACGCCGCCATTCACTATCTCGGCAACTCCATCGCCAATCTCTCCTCTGCGGCCGGGGCGAACATTCAGGGCCTTTCAGCACTGCATACGCCGATGCAGACGGGTACCGCGCTGCTCTTCGACAATCGCACCGACAAATGGGTGCACGTTCCCGTCAGCGTGCTCGATCCCGGGACGAATCTGGACAAGCTCTACTCGCAGGCCAGCCGGTCCTTCAACAAGACCAAGAGTTACTCCGCCATCTGGCAGAGCTATTTTCTCAATCGCAAGCTGGTCGGCCTGCTCGGCTGGCGCCAGGACGAGTTTTCACTCTTCGATGCAGGCGCGCCGAAACTCGTTTCCGGCACCGGCCAGGTGAATCCGTTCGATCCCGCCTGGACCTATCCGGCCGATCCCAATATCCACGCCAAGGACGAGACCGTGAGCTGGAGTGTTGTGGGACACGCTCCTGATTTTGTCAGGCGACTGCTGCCGAACGGCACGGACGTCAGCCTTTCTTACAACGAATCCGAAAACTTCCGCCCGTCCTCCACGGTGGCCGACGTGTACGGCCGGCCGTTCAGTCCGCCGTCGGGTTCCACGCGGGACATGGGTGTCACCGTTTCCCTCGCCAACAACCGCTTTGTCCTGCGCGTGGTCCGCTATGAGACCACGCAATCCAATGATGCGAGCACGTTCTACAACACGTTCTGGCCCGGCAATGACGTCGTGCGTGCGATGAACGGGCTCCGGGGCTCACAGACCTCCGAGGTGCTGATCAACCGCTGGTTCGGGTTCGCCCCGAGCGATCCGCGCTACCTCCCGCTGCGCGCCAGCCTCTCCAATCCTGCCCAGGCGAACAACCCCAACCCGCCCCGAACCTCCGCGGAGACTGCCGCCGTCAATGCCTGGTTCGCCCAGCGCACGCGGGAGGAGTGGCTGAAGCCGGTGGACCCGTTGCTGGTCTCAAGCTGGGCCTTCACGCAGAACGCGAGCGGCACCTGGTCGGCAACCCGTCCGCCGAATGTCGGCAACGTCGCCGACACCCAATCCAAGGGCTGGGAATTCGAGGGCACATTCAATCCGACGCCGCATTGGCGCATGACCTTCAACGCTGCGCGGCAGGAGGCCTTTCGCGCCAACTACGGCGCCGATTTTGCGGAGTTCGTGCAGCGCAATCTGCCGTTGTGGACCGATGGGGATGGGGTCATCGCCACCAGCATCCGCGCCCAGAACGGCTTCGAGGACATCCCGTTCTTCAACAGCGTCACGGGCTCACGGCTTGGCATCCAGGCGATCAATAACATGTACATCCCGTACCTGAATGCCCTCGCCGCCAACAACTCGTCCGTTCAGGAGCTGCGCAAGTGGCGTTTCAACTTCATCACGAATTATGACTTCCAGCACCGGCGCCTGAAGGGATTCAGTCTCGGAGGCGGCGCCCGCTGGCAGGACAAGGTGGCGGTCGGATACGGCGTGAAGAAGAATGAGCGTGGTGTCTGGGTTTCGGACATCACCCAGCCCTACTACGGCAGCACCGAGCTCGATATCGACCTGTGGGCCCGGTATTCGCGGAAAATCTACCGGGACAGGATCCGCTGGACCGCACAACTGAACATCCGCGACCTGTTCGGCAATGACGATCTCATCGCCGTGACCGCCCAACCCAACGGTCAGATTGCCTCGGCCCGCATTCCCCAGCCCATGATGTGGTCGTTCACCAATACATTCGCGTTCTGAGTTCGCCCGCGCTCCCGGTGCCCTGCGTGCGAATCTGCGGGGTTTTTGGGTCAGACGAATCCGGTAATTCCCGACTGCAACCACCAGAAGAATGCCTCCGCGGGGATGTAACCCAATGGGTTACATCCCCTCTGGAAAGTGCACCAGAATGCAATTCACCAAAACAAAGGAAGCCCGGGAAGTTGTCCGGTTGCGCCGTGCGGATCATGGCGCGGGACTTTTGACCGGATGCGATTCGCGATTGCGATTGGCATCCAGGACGATTGATCTATCCCGTCCATTTTCCCCATGTCGTTCACCCTTGGAATTGATTACGGAACCAACTCGGTGCGCGCGCTGATCGTGCGTTGCAGGGACGGAGCCGAGTTCGGAGTCGGCGTCGTCAACTATCCCTCCGGACAACAGGGCGTCCTGCTCGATCCGAAGGATCATCTTCTCGCACGCCAGAATCCGGCCGATTATCTCCACGGGCTCGAAAAAAGCGTCCGTCTCGCCCTGGCTCAGGCGAAGAAACGGAAGGGGTTCGATGCGGCCCAGGTCGCGGGGATCGGCGTGGATACCACCGGCTCGAGTCCGCTGCCGGTTGACAGCCGGAACGTTCCGCTGGCGTTTGGCCCGAAATGGAAGCGCAATCTCAACGCACAATGCTGGCTGTGGAAGGACCATACCAGTCATCGCGAGGCGGCGGAGATCACGCGGCTCGCTGCGGAGATGCGCCCGCAGTACATCGCCAAATGCGGCAACACCTATTCATCGGAGTGGTTCTGGTCGAAGATCCTGCATTGCCTTCGCGTCGCGCCCGCGGTGTTTCGCGCCGCCCACTCGTGGGTGGAACTGGCCGACTGGATTCCCGCGGTCCTCGCCGGTGTGACGGATCCCGCAGCCATACGGCGCGGCGTCTGCTGCGCCGGGCACAAGGCGCTCTATGCGGAGGATTGGGGCGGCCTGCCCGACAAGGAATTCCTCACTCGCCTTGACCCTGCGCTCGCCGGACTGCGCGACCGGCTCTATGAGCGCGCTCTGGATGCCAGTCACACCGCCGGCACCCTTTGCCCGGAGTGGGCGCGCAAGCTGGGATTGAAGGCCGGCATCCCCATTGCCATCGGGGAAATGGACGTCCACTACGGCGCGATCGGCAGCGGTGTCGCCGAGGGCACTTTGGTCAAGGTCATCGGTACCTCCTCCTGCGACTGCGGTGTGGTCTCGGCGGAAAAGTCCGTGCCTGACATCCCGGGCATCTGCGGCATCGTCAAGGGAGCGATCCTGCCCGGTTTCTATGGCATCGAGGCGGGGCAGTCGGCGGTGGGCGACATCTTCAAGTGGTTCGTGGAAGTCGTCCTCGGGGATGCTACACTCCATGCATCACTGACCGTGGAGGCGTCGCGCCTGAAACCGGGCCAAAGCGGCCTGCTCGCGCTCGATTGGAACAACGGGAACCGGAACATCCTGGTGGACCAGCTGCTCACGGGAGTGCTGGTGGGGCAGACCCTCTACAGCACACCGGCCGAAATTTACCGCGCGCTGATCGAAGGGACGGCGTTCGGTGCGCGCGCCATCCTCGAACGCCTGCGTGAGTACGGAGTGCGCATCGATCGCGTCGTTTGCGCCGGGGGCATTGCGGAGAAGAATCCGCTGCTCATGCAGATCTATGCCGACGTCACGGGGTGCACCATGCTGCTCGCGGGTTCGAGCCAGGCCTGTGCGCTGGGCTCGGCGGTGTCCGCAGCGGTCGCTGCCGGGGTCCATCCGGATTTTCCGACGGCACAGAAGCGCATGACGTCGCTCAAGAAGACCTCCTACCGTCCGAAGCCCGCCGCACGGAAGACCTACGACGAACTTTATGATTTGTATCGGAAACTCCACGACAGCTTTGGCGGTATGAACCGCGCCGCCGATCTTTCCCAGGTCATGAAGCGGCTGCTCGAAATCAAGGACGCACAACGCTGAACAGGAACCCCGGCCCCATGAACGCACCCGCCACCCCGAAGATCTGGTTTGTCTGCGGCTCCCAGCATCTCTACGGCGAGGGCCCCCTCCGCCAGGTTGCCGACAATGCCCGCGCCGTCGTCGAGGGACTCGTCGCGTCGCGCCGGTTGCCGCTGCCGCTGGAGTATCGCGCGCTGCTGACCACCCCGGATGAGATCACGCGGCTCTGCACCGATGCCAATGCATCCCCCGACTGCGCCGGGCTGGTGGTGTGGATGCACACGTTTTCTCCGTCCAAAATGTGGATACGCGGACTGAGCCTTTTGGGGAAGCCCTTCCTCCATCTGCACACGCAGTTCAACCGCGACCTGCCGTGGGGATCCATCGACATGGACTTCATGAATCTCAACCAGGCCGCCCATGGCGACCGCGAGGCCGGCTTCATCCACACGCGGCTGCGCCTGGGCAGGAAAGTGGTCGTCGGGCATTGGAGCGATCCGGATGTCCATGGTCGCATCGCCGCGTGGATGCGTGCGGCCCGCGCGTGGCATGACATGCAGGGCGCGCGTTACGTCCGCTTCGGAGACAACATGCGCCAGGTCGCGGTGACGGATGGCGACAAGGTTTCCGCGGAGCTCCGCTTCGGTTTTTCGGTCAACACGCATGGCGTGGGCGATCTCGCCGCGAAGGTGGATGCGGTGCCCCGGTCGGAAGCCGCCGCGCTCTGCGCCGAGTACGAACGTGCCTACAAGGTGGCGCCCGCGCTGAAGAAGGGCGGACGCCGGCATGATGCGCTGCTGTATGGAGCGCGCCTCGAGCTGGGGTTGCGGGCCTTTCTCGAGGAAGGCGGCTTCAAGGGATTCACCACCACGTTTGAGGATCTGCACGGGTTGAGGCAGCTTCCCGGTCTCGCCCCGCAGCGCCTGATGGCGGACGGATACGGTTTCGCCGGCGAGGGCGACTGGAAGACCGCGGCCCTGCTTCGCGCGATGAAGGTGATGGAGAATTTTTTAAAAAACTAAAGCGTTACAATGCTT
>CAZOXB010000021.1:0-26029 GCA_964583635.1 uncultured Opitutaceae bacterium
TGAACACCGCCTCGCGGCCTTCCGACTTCTCGCGGGCAAAGTCCGTGAAGCCCGGCTTGCGTCCTCCCCGCGTGGCACAGGCGATGGCAATCCGGGAGTCGTCATTGACGAGAAACGGCTTCTCTGATCCGCCAAAATTGATCACTCCCCCCATGACCTCCGTTGCCCCTTGGTTGCGGGTGTCAAACCCCACCCCTTTGCTTTCCGTTTTGAAGCCCAGCACCCACAATTGGGATCCGTCATTGATGATCGCGGGATCCGCCCTTTCAGCGTTCAACTGCCGGGCCCAGACTTTTTGTCCCCGGAACCGATGGCAGTTGGGATCGGGTGCGAATTGGTCCGTGGTGAGCACATTCTCGATGAAGACGCTGCCTCCCGTGACCGAATTGGTATACATTGCACCCACCTGCACATGAAGGTCGCTGAGCACCACGGTTCTCCGTGACGCATGTTCGACGAAATACTGCTCTCCACGGTATTCCTCAAAGGCAAACAGATCCTCGATGATGAGCGGCGTCTTCGCATCCTCGTCGACCTTGAACGTTCCCTGCCCGCTCATCGCACGCAGCTTCGCGCCAGCCACCAGGTCGCAAAACATGAAGTTGATACGCTCCACCGTCGCGGGCACCCGGATCTGTCCATCGATCAGATAGCGGCCTGGCTGAAAATAGACGACCCGCCTGCCCGAGTGAAGCGCCCGCTGGATCGCGGCGGTGTCGTCGGTGCGCCCATCCCCGCGGGCGCCAAAGGAATTCACGTTCACCCATTCCGCCATATCCTGCTCCCAGCGCGGCTCCGGAGTCTCCTCCGCCGGCAGGTTGAGCGATTTCCGGACTTGGCCGGGAAAGAGAGCGAAGACCCCGTGCGACGAATACTCCGCAATCGGCGCCGGCGGGAGCACTTCGCGGCCAAACCTTCCCACCGCGGCACGGTATCCGGAGATCGCAACGTTTCTCGCAAAGAGCACCCCATGCCGATGCTCGATTGCGGAACCTTTCGCCGCGGCCGGCTCTCCGGCCCCACCCAAATCACTGTCGAGCAGAACCACATGGCCAGCCGACCCTGTCAGGAGCAGCGCGGGAACACGGTTCACGCTTCTCAAGCCGCGGATCGCGACCGGGTTCTCATCGACGAGGAATCCGGCCGTCCTCTGATTCCTGAGCGTGATGTGTTCAAACACTGAATACATCTTGTGGGGCAGCACCTGCACGCCGTAGTCGAACCCGTCCACCGTGACGTGCCTGAAATAGGAGCCGGAGAAATTGGAGTGGTCGCAAAGGATGCCGGCATGGCCGATCCGGCCGGGGTCGCCCGACACGATGCTCACATGCCGCACGGCACCCATGTTGTTGCTGAAGAAGCGCAGCCCGGCGGCACCGGGGTTGCCCACCCCCGTGTTGATCGTGATGTTCTCAAACAGGTTGGCCATGGCCACGTTCGATCCGTTCTTGCGGATGAAACTGAAGACGGGCTTGCCCGCACCCGCCTCGAATCCGGCGCAGTGGTCCTTCAACCGGATGACCGTTCCCGCCTCGCTCTGTCCGCGGACAATGATCTGTCGATTGAGCTCATTGTGCTGCGAGTTGTGCAGGTCGTTGAACGTGTAGCAGAGGGTATCGCTGACCTTGTACGTGCCATTCGGAAAGTAGAGCACCTTGGAGGGACTGGGACGGACTGGAAAAATCACCATCACCTTCCCCTCGATCTTCCGATTCTCCATGCTCAGGGGATGGGTGTAACTCGCCCGCGGATCGCGTGCCATCTCCTCCTCCAGCGCCCGTTGAGCCAGCAAGGTGGGACGCACCAGGTCGTCCAGCGCGCGAATCAATGCTGCCGTGCAATCCCGTTCTCCTGAGTTGTCGCAGTGATACGGCGCCTTCGTCACGTCCACCACCGCCAGGGCGTCGGAGGGAAATACGATGTTGTCGGTGCTGGCGGCCCGGGCGTCGGTGCGGCGGCCCTCCGCCCGTACCGGGCTCGTCACCTCAACGGCCGCCTTGGCCGTCGGGATCGTTGAGAGCATGGCTCCCGACATCGAGGCCAGGCCGGCCGCCTTGACGAAGTCACGCCGCTTCATGTTCTGGATCGTTCGATTCACTGGTGGTCGATAGAGGCAAACACCGGGGTTGTCGCTCAAGCTCCAAATCCCAAGACCACCGCGCGCCCGCTGGCATGCACCGCAAACCCATGATGACTTGCTCCATCCCGCGGCGTTTCACCCTCCTGCCGCCCATCCTTGGTTGAACAGCCATGGATTGACGCCCGTGCCCGACCATGGATTACCTCTGATCACACCATGAATCTCGTTCGCTTCGTTTCGGGCCTTCTGTCCGCAGTCGCATGCCTGCTCACAACGGCCGCCGCGCAGACTGCCGTGCCAGCCCCTGGCGCGTCGGCCAATCCGACGCCGACCACCGCCGTCGCGCTCAATCCGGCGCTGCCCACCCTCTTCATCGCAGGCGATTCGACCGCGGCCAGAAACAGCGGTCATCGTATTCAGGGCTGGGCGGTGCCTTTCGCCGAATACTTCGATCCCGCCAAAGTCAACGTGTGCAACCTGGCCCGGGGCGGCCGGAGCAGCCGGACCTTCATCACCGAGGGCCTGTGGAACCAATTGCTCGCCCTGGTCAGGAAGGGCGACACCGTGCTGATCCAGTTTGGACACAATGACGGCGGCCCCATCAACGGCGCCCCCGACTCGGAGCGGCCCTTGCGGGCCCGGGGTTCCTTGAAGGGCATCGGCGAGGAGACCGAGGAGATCGAAAACATCCTGACCAAGAAGCATGAGACGGTCCACACGTTTGGATGGTACATCCGCCGGATGATCGCGGACGTGAAGGCGAAGGAAGCCACCCCCATCCTGCTGTCACTCACCGCCCGGAATCATTGGCAGGACGGAAAGATCGAGCGCGGTCTGGGATCCTACCGGGCCTGGGACCGTGCGATCGCCGACGCTGAAGGAATTCAGTTCCTTGATCTCACCCGCTACGTCGCCGACGAATATCAGGTCATGGGTGAGGAAAAGGTGAAGCCGTTCTTCGTCCCTGACGGCACCCACCTCACTGCCGCCGGCGCAGAATCGCAGGCCGCCGCCGTGGTCGCCATTCTGACGGGTGGCTTCCACCGGAAGGAGAATCCCTATCGCTCGCTGCTTTCCGAGAAAGGGCGGAACGTCCCGCCCGACCGCATCGACTATCTCGGATTGCCCGAGCCCGCCAACCCGAAGCTGCCGACCCTGATGCTCATTGGTGACTCCACCGTGCGCAATGGCCGCGGCCGCGGTGACGACGGCAAGTGGGGCTGGGGCGATTCGTTGGGCAAATTTTTCGATCCGTCCAAGGTCAACATCGTCAACCGCGCAATCGGCGGTCTCAGCAGCCGGACATTCCTGACCCAGGGTCATTGGGAACGCACGCGCACCCTCATCAAGCCGGGCGACTTCGTCCTGATCCAGTTCGGTCACAACGACGGCAGCGCGCGCCGAGAAGAGTCCCCGGCGCCGAGCGATCGATGGAAGGCCCGCGGATCCCTCCCCGGAATCGGAGAAGAGACCCGGACGATCGACGACCCGCAGACCAAACATCACGAAGTGGTCCACACCTACGGCTGGTACCTGCGCCAGTACATCCACGATGCGAAGGCGGCCGGAGCCACGCCGATCGTGTGCTCCCTGATACCCCGCAATCTCTGGCAGAACGGCAGGGTTGTCCGCCAGACCGATACCTACGCCGGCTGGGCAAAAGAAGTGGCCGCGCAGGAGGGCGTCGGCTTCATCGACCTGAACGACCGGATTGCCAGGCGTTACGAGGCGCTCGGTGAGTCCAAGGTCGCCCCGCTTTTCGGCGATCCGCTGACCCATACCACCAAGGAGGGCGCCGATCTGAATGCGTCCATCGTCGTGGCCGGCCTGCACGACCTGCCGGGCGCGCCCTGCGACGCCTTTCTGCTCACCGCCAGCTAGGTCCCGCTGCCGCCGCGACCCGGCGGCCAGCGCACCCCGGAGCGGGGCAGGATCCCGGCCTCCGGTGCGCACCGCCCCGCATGCGGACCCACCCGGTCGTGCCAGCCGCCCCATTCCGGGCCGGTCGTGGCATGGACAGAAACCTCCTTCCCGCCGTGATCGATAACCCATTCCCTCCCTGACCTTCTAACATCGTGCCAGAACTGCTGCAGACCCTGACCACCACTTTCGGCTATGACCGGTTCCGACCGCTGCAGCGCGAGATCATCGAGGCGTCGCTGGCCGGCCGCGATGTCTTCGCGCTGTTGCCCACCGGGGGAGGAAAGTCGCTCTGCTTCCAGTTGCCCGCCCTCGTGCGCCCAGGACTGACGGTGGTGGTTTCCCCGCTGATCGCCCTGATGAAGGACCAGGTGGACCAGCTGCAGGCGAGCGGCGTGGCGGCAACCTTCCTCAATTCCACCCTGGGCGCCGCCGAGGCCCGCTCGCGGCTGGCCGGGCTGCATCGCAACGAGTGGCGCCTGCTCTATGTCTCCCCGGAACGGCTGATGCTGGACAACTGGCAGGAGAACATCCGCACATGGAATGTCACCTGCGTGGCGATCGACGAAGCGCACTGCGTCTCCGAGTGGGGACACGATTTCCGTCCGGAATACCGCCAGTTGTCCAAGCTGCGCGACCTCATGCCCGATGTTCCCTTCATGGCACTCACCGCCACGGCCACCGGGCGGGTGCGCGCCGACATCATCGATCACCTGCGCCTGAACGCGCCCGCGATCTTTGCCGCCAGCTTCAACCGGCCGAACCTGACCTACCGCGTTGTCCCGAAGGACGAACCGATCAGGCAGCTCGTCGAGTTCATAAGGAAGCGGGAGGACGAAAGCGGGATCATCTACTGCGCCAGCCGCGCCACCAGCGAGCGGGTGTCCGAGGCCCTCTGCGGGCGCGGGTTTTCCGCCCGCCCCTATCATGCCGGCCTCGCAGCCGAGGAACGCGCACGCAACCAGGAGCTGTTCCTCCGCGACGACGTCCGGATCATCTGCGCCACCATCGCCTTTGGCATGGGAATCAACAAGCCCAACGTGCGATGGGTCGCCCATCATGATCTGCCGAAGAACCTCGAAGGCTATTATCAGGAGACCGGCCGGGCGGGGCGCGATGGCCTTCCCGGCGACTGCCTGCTCCTGTTCAGCGGCGGCGACATCGCCAAACAAGCCCATTTCATCGATGCGATCACCGATCCCCACGAGCAGCAGGTTGCCCGGGCCCAGCTCCGACGCATCGTCAGCTATGCGGAAACGCCCGCCTGCCGGCGTCGCGACCTGCTTGCGTACTTCGGCGAGTCCTTCGAGATCGACAACTGTGCCGCCTGCGACAACTGCCTGGAGCCGCGCGCAACCTACGACGGCACCGTGGCCGCGCAGAAGTTCCTTTCCTGCGTCTACCGCATCCGTCAGGCCAGCGGATTTGCGGTGGGCCTCAACCACGTGGTTGAGGTGCTCACCGGGGCCGACACCGACAAGATCCGCCGCTGGAACCACCAGCAGATTTCCACCCACGGCATCGGCAAGGACATGCCCCGCACCCACTGGAGCGCGGTGGGGCGTGAATTGCTGCGGCTCGGCTTCCTCGCCCAAGGAGACGGCGAGTACGCCACGCTGGATTTGACCGAGGCGGGACGCGACGTCCTGAGAACACGGCAGACCATCCTGCTCACCCAGCCCCCCGCACTTCCCAAGGCCAAACGTGCCGTCACCCCGCGCCAAGGCGAGATCGCCTGTGACGAAATCCTCTTCGTCCGGCTTCGGGTGCTGCGCAAGCGGCTCGCCGACGAGCGGAAGGTCGCCGCCTACGTGGTCTTTGGCGACGCCACGTTGCGCCAGATGGCCCGCCTCTATCCCACGACGGCCGATGCCATGCACAGCATCACCGGGGTGGGTGAAAAGAAGCGGGCGGAATTCGGCGCCACCTTTGCGCAGGCCATCGCCGAGTACCTCCGTCAAAATGGTCAGATGCAGTTCACGGATTGATGGACTGGGTAAACGCGAAGGAGCGAAGACGCGAAGGAGAACGCTAAGAGGACTCCAAACTCGAACCGGGCACGACGAAGCGTGCCTCTCCCGTGGAGCAGGAATTCCGGATCCTTTTTTAACCTGTCCCCTTCATGCCTCGCGAACGAGGGAACGGATTGAAGGCTCATTTCCTCACGAACTGCCAAAGCCTGCGTCTCTTTCTCCGCGTCTTCCCTCGCGCCTCCGCGCCTCCGCGTTTTTTCCGGTACGGCCTGAGGGCGTGACCGAACCCAGCCCGCTACCAGCGCCAATCCACGCCCACAAAGCCGCCCAACGGCAGTTGCGGGAAGCCGTGAACTTCCTCGTAGGTTTCATCGAGCAGATTTTCAACCCGGGCTTTGAGCGTGAGCCGGGCGTTCACCGTCCAGGAGGCGTAGACGCGCACGACTGAATAGTCCTCGGCGTCGATCGTTGCGTAGGTGGCCGCGTGAACATCCTCACGCTGGCTGACGACCCTGAGGCCGGCACCGGCTCCGAAACCGCGCCCAAACTCGCGCCAGAGATCGACGTTGCCGGCATGACGCGGACGGCGCAAGAGACGGGCCCCGCTCGATTCATTGTCGGCTTCGAGGTAGGTGTAGCTCAGCCGCGCCTGCGCCACGCCGGCCAGCGGAATCTGCGCGGCAAATTCAACGCCATGGGTGCGCGCCCGGCCGACATTGGCCACCGAGCTGGGTGACTGCGAAAAGTCGGAGACAATCAGGTCCTTGAAACGCGTGTCGAACCAAGTGAGCCCGACCGTGCCACGTCCGTCAGCCAGATACCAGTCCAGGCCGGCGTCCCCACCCTGTGCGCGCTCGGGCCTGAGCGCCGGATTGCCCACATAAAAGGCGCTCTGCCCGTAAAGATCGAGAAAGCTGGGCGAACGAAAGGCGGTGCCGAAACTGGCGCGCGCCTTCAGCTTTCCTCCCAGTACCAACCACGCCGCGGATGCCCGGCCGGTCGTGTGACGCCCGAACGTATCAAAGTCATCGTGGCGCAGCCCCGCCGTCAGGTGCAGGTTCTGGATCGGGGAAAATTCGTCCTGCAGGAAGAACGCCAGCAACTGCTGGCCGTCATCGATGGCACCAAAGCCCGTGTTGAGCGTGTGGTTGCCCTCGGCCGTGAAGCCTCCCGTGAGGCGATGCCCTGCCACTCCATCATAGGTCGCCTGCCAGTCGATGACCGCACGCCGGTTTTTCACAACGGTCCGGGATGTCGTCCCGCCGGCAAAGGGATTCTCCGACACGAAACGGCGGTGTTGCGCCCCGATGACGACATGAGAGCGCAGGTTGCTGCCGTGCATCCAGTCCGCGAATACCGTACCCAGCCAGTTTGCCTCCCTTTCCTGATTGTCGGGATCATTGGCGAAACGACTCCCGGGGGATCCGTAAGCGCCCTGAAATCCGCGGAGCGTCGCTCCGATCGAAAGCGATTCCGTGACATCCCGGTCAACGCGGGCGGTGAGATTTCCACTCCTGAAATCATTGTTCGGCCGGTCGTTTTCCGTGATGCCACCCTGCACCGCCACATTGTACGCCCAGCCGTCGCCCCGCTCGCCTTGGGATGAAACGGCCCCCTGCAGCGTCCCAAAACTCCCCGACTCCACGGCCACCCGCGACGTTGCCGCTCCCACCCCGCGCAGGCTGCGCAGGGAAATGACCCCTCCCACCGCCTCGCCGCCGTAGAGCGTGCTCTGCGGCCCATGGGCAATCTCCAGACTGTCGCAGGCTGACACGCACGCCCCGCCGAGGAACACGGCATAGTCGGTATTGGGGTCATTGAACCGCAGCCCATCGACGAGGAAGAGGGTTTGGTTGGAGTTCGCCCCACGGAGAAATATCGAGGTTGACGCCCCCCGCTGTCCCGACGCCAGCAAAGGCAGACTGACTCCGGCCAGGGCCTCGGCCAGGGACGAGATCTGCCGCCGGGCCAGGTCCGCGGCGGTGACGACATCGACCACGGTACCCAGCTCCCGCGGGGTGGCGGGGGTGCGCGTGGCGGTCACCACAAAGGTATCCGCCTCAAGCGAATCGTCCGCGGACTCTGCCAGTCCGGCAGCCTGAATGGGGCCCGCGGCAAGAGCCGCAAGCAAAGAATAGGTCAGGGCCCGCACGCGGGCCCCGGAAAGGCCCGCAAGGCGGGTACCGGTTAGTGTGAACATGGAGGACTGCTTTCGCTAACGGCAAGAGCAGAGGCCTCCGGTTGGAAACGGACACACTCGAACTCTCACGCTTCATTGATGCGATGAAGGAATCACAACCGGTCCGCGCATGATCGCACCGGCTGCGTGAGCGCAAGAGGCAGGATGTTCGGACTCCGCATATGTGCCGGCGATCGCGTGATGTTAATCCGCAACCGTCGGCGTCTCGCCCCCGCCTTCATCGGTCGAAACCGATTGGCTTTGCCCGCGCCGTTCACCGGCGTGGTGGAGGTTTGTGATGCGATACCGCAGCGCAACTGTGGCCGGTTCTCACGGCCTTCCCCTGATCTCTGGCGTGACAAAGAACGGGATCGGAGGAGATGCGCGCGGAGAATCAGCGCAATAAAATAAGAATCATATCATCACATTCGTATATGTTGATATGTTGTCTTGCAAAGATCGGGGTGATCATTCATCGTCCGGCTACTCCTGCTCCCATGCCTTCCCTTCCTCCACGAAATCCAGAGCGCGACGCGGCGTTCCGCGACTTGTTTTCACAGAGAATCGTGATTCTCGACGGTGCAATGGGATCGATGATCCAGACTTATGACTTGCAGGAAGCGGACTATCGCAACCCGTCACTTGTCTCCCATCCCCACGATCTGAAGGGCAACAATGATCTCCTCTCCGTCACCCGCCCTGACGTGGTCGAGCAGATTCATCGCAGGTATTTCAACGCCGGCGCGGACATCGTGGAAACGAACACGTTCAGTTCCACCACGATCGGGCAGGCCGACTACCACCTCGAGCCGCTGGTGACCGAGATCAATCTCGCCGCCGTCGGCTGCGCCCGGCGCGCCGCCGCGTCCGTGGAAAAGGACTCTCCCAACCGGCGTTGCTTTGTCGTCGGCGCCATCGGTCCGCTGAACCGCACCCTGTCGATGTCACCCGATGTCAACCGGCCCGATTACCGTGCCGTCACCTGGAGCCAGGTGGTCAATGCCTACACGGAGCAGGTCCGGGCGCTTGTTCAAGGGGGCGTCGACGCGCTGTTGGTCGAAACGATCTTCGACACCCTGAACTCCAAGGCGGCGCTCTTCGCGATCGAGGGCGTTTTCGAGGAGATCGGCGCACGTCTGCCGGTGATGATCAGCGTCACCATCACCGACGCTTCCGGCCGCACCCTGTCCGGGCAGACGACCGCCGCGTTCTATCACAGCATCCGTCACGCCCGGCCCTTTTCGGTCGGCATCAACTGTGCGCTCGGCGGCCGCGCCATGCGACCGTACATCGAGGAACTCGCGCGCATCGCCGAGTGTTATGTGACCTGTTACCCGAACGCCGGCCTGCCCAACGCCTTTGGCGGATACGACGAGACGCCGGCCGACATGGCGGCGGTCATGCGTGAGTTCGCCGGGGCCGGGCTGGTCAACCTCGTGGGGGGTTGCTGCGGTTCCACCCCGGAACACATCGCGGCCATCGCCGCCGCGGTGAGAGGCCTGCCCTCCCGCCCAGTGCCGTCCATTGCTCCGACCATGCGGCTGAGCGGGCTTGAGCCCCTGATTGTCGCCTAGCCCGATCCCGCTCCTCTCCCCGCGCCTGCGTTTCCACGTCCTCCGACCCGATTCCCTCCCGTGCCGACCTCCTCCTCACGCAGCGCCTCCAACTTCCTGGTTGTCGGTGAACGCACCAACCTCACCGGCTCCCCCAAGTTTGCCAAGGCGATCAAGGGCGGCGACTGGGCCGCGGCCCTGGAAATTGCCCGCCAGCAGGTCGGAAGCGGCGCGAACATCCTCGACATCAACGTCGACGAGGCGCTGATCGACGGCGAGGCGACGATGGTGAAATTCCTCAACCTCATCGCCGCCGAACCCGACATCGCGTGCATTCCCGTGATGCTCGACTCGTCGAAGTGGTCCGTGCTCGAGGCCGGTCTGCAGTGCCTGCAGGGAAAGGGCATCGTCAACTCGATCTCCCTCAAGGAAGGCGAGGCCGAGTTCCTGCGACGCGCCAGGCTGCTGTCGCGCTACGGGGCGGCTGCGGTCGTGATGGCCTTCGATGAACAAGGACAGGCCGCCAGCCGCGACGAGAAAGTCAGGATCTGCACGCGGGCCTACCGGCTGCTGGTGGACCGGATCGGCTTTCCGCCGGAAGACATCATCTTTGATCCCAACATCCTCACCGTCGCCACCGGCATCGAGGAACACAACAACTACGCTGTCGATTTTTTTGAGGCGACACGGATCATCAAGGAAACCCTGCCCGGGGCCAAGGTCTCCGGTGGCGTATCCAACGTCTCCTTCTCCTTTCGCGGCAACAATCCCGTGCGCGAGGCGATGCATACGGCGTTCCTGTACCATGCCATCCGGGAGGGTCTGGACATGGCCATCGTCAATGCCGGCATGCTCGGCGTCTACGATGAAATAGAGCCCGGGCTGCGCGAGCGGGTCGACGATGTCCTGCTCAATCGCCGTGCGGACGCCACCGACCGCCTGATCCGGCATGCCGATGAACTGAAGGCCAGGCAGGGGGGGGCTTCCCGGGTCGAATCCAAGGAGGACCTGGCATGGCGCAACGCCCCGGTCGAGGAGCGGCTCAAGCACGCCCTGGTGAAGGGCATCGATGCCTTCGTTGAGCAGGACACCGAGGAATGCCGCGGCCGCTACGCCCGTCCGCTCGACATCATCGAAGGTCCGCTCATGGACGGGATGCGTGTGGTCGGCGATCTCTTCGGGGCGGGAAAGATGTTCCTGCCCCAGGTCGTGAAATCCGCGCGCGTCATGAAGAAATCCGTCGCCTATCTCACGCCCTTCATGGAGGCCGAGAAGGCCGCGGCAGCCGCCCGTGGCGAATCCACGCGGTCGCAGGGCAAGGTCCTCCTCGCAACCGTCAAGGGTGACGTGCATGACATCGGCAAAAACATCGTCGGCGTTGTCCTGGCCTGCAACAATTACGAGGTGTTCGATCTCGGGGTGATGGCGCCGTGCGAAAAAATCGTCGCCAAGGCCCGCGAAATGAATGCCGACGTCATCGGTGTCTCGGGCCTGATCACGCCGTCGCTCGACGAAATGGTCCACGTTGCCCGCGAGCTCCGGCGCGAGGGCTTCACCGTGCCCCTGCTGATCGGCGGTGCCACCACCAGTCCGGCGCACACCGCGGTCAAGATCGCCCCCGAATACCCGGCCGGCGTGGTGCACGTCCTCGACGCCTCCCGTGTCGTCAATGTCGTCAGCGCCCTGCTGTCACCGGAACAGAAGCCCGGCTTCATGGTCGACGTGCAGACCAAGCAGCAGAAACAACGCGAGGACTTCGCGGCCCGCCGTGCACGCAGGCCCCTGTTGTCGCTGGAGACCGCACGCGCGCGACGGCCGATCTACGATTGGGCGACGGCCGACATCCCGCGCCCCGAATTCACCGGCACTCGCGTGTTCAATGATGTTCCGCTCGACGAGATCGTGTCCTTCATCGACTGGGGGCCGCTCTTCAGTGCCTGGGAAATCCACGGACGCTACCCGCAGATCCTCGAGGATGAGCGGGTCGGCACGGAGGCGAAACGACTCTTTGCCGATGCGCAGGCATTGCTGGACCGGATCGTCAGGGAGAAGCGCTTCACCGCCCGGGCCGTGATCGGATACTGGCCCTGCAACGCCGTGGGCGACGACATCGAGGTTTATCGCGACGAGGCGCGCAGCGAGGTGCTGACGACCTTCCATCAACTCCGCCAGCAGCTCGAGAAGCCGGCGGATCAATTCAATCATTGCCTCGCCGACTACATCGCACCGAAGGAAAGCGGCCGCATCGACTATTGCGGCGGCTTCGCTGTCACGGCGGGTCATGGCGTCCAGGAATTCGCGGCGGAGTTCCGCGCCCGCCACGACGATTATTCCGCCATCATGGTGCAGGCCTTGGGCGACCGCATGGCCGAGGCGATGGCAGAAATGTTCCACAAACGGGCTCGCGAGGCCTGCGGATTCGGTCGCACGGAGAACCTCAGTCTCGAGGACCTCATCCGCGAACGCTACCGCGGCGTCCGCCCGGCACCCGGATATCCCGCCTGTCCGGACCATACGGAAAAACCGGGACTCTTCGCCCTGCTCGGAGCGACCGCGGCGACGGGAATTGTGCTCACCGAAAGCTGCGCCATGCAACCGGCCAGCAGTGTCAGTGGATGGTATTTCAACCACCCCGAATCAAAATATTTCGGGGTCGGCAAACTCGGCCGTGACCAGGTGGCCGATTACGCCGCGCGCAAGGGACAGACCCTGTCCGAGGCGGAGCGCTGGCTCGGCCCCTACCTGGACTACGAGACGGCGTGATCGACCGGCTCGCGGCGTCGGAAGATGTCATTCACGGTGACTGCCCTCGACGCGACTTGCGGCCACAAGAAGAATCGAGCCGACGAAGACCGCCTTCCCAATAAAATAGAGGCCGATGCCCACGGACAGCACGTCGTTCTTCGAAAGCGTGCTATGCGCCAGGATCCAAACGCCACCCAGGAGGCAGCAGGTCGACGCAAGAGCGGCTGCGCTGAGGAGTAATTTACGCATGGGTGTTTATCAATTCAGCGGTCAGCCGCCAGCGACGTGCCCCGCGAACAAGCGGTCGACTGGAGCGGATCGTGAGGCACGACGGTTGATCGCATCAGGGGACATCTCCGTCCGGGAGCATGGCAGGCTTGGCTGCCGGATCAAGCGTCTTGTCGCGTTCCTGCTCTCTGAACGTACCGGATGCAACAAACCGCATTGCGGCTCCAATGACTCCGGCGTCCCTCATCAGGAAGGGGTGAGAGACGGGAACGACCTTGTGTTCCTTCATGCCCTCAACCTGGGTGCTCTCCACCGAGACCTTGCCGTCATCAGGGCCCGGGATCATCAGGCTGTTGATCCAATTGATCGAACGGTCGCCCGCGATTACCCCCAGTTCGAAGCGGACCGGTCCGAGTGACTTGGGAACCGAGTCGGTTCCAGTGCCCAATTCCCCGCCGGCCGGGCCGTTGATGCGGCGAAACAGCCACCATCCTCGCAGGCGGTCGACGACTTCGCTCCCCTGGTTGGGCGGCCCGAGCATGACCACCCGCCCCAGCCTCGCATCCGTGTGCGCCGAAAAATAACACCGCAGCAGAATCCCCCCGAGCGAATGCGTGACGAAGTGGATCCTTGAACATCCGATCAAGCGCACGTCTGCCATCGTTCGGGCAAGCACCGTTTCGCTGAGTGACTTGATGGGAGCGGTACGTGAAGGGTAGTCGACATTCAGAACCACATACCCCACCCGCGTGAAGGCCGACTCCAGGCGCGCCATGCTCCTGCTGGTTCGGGCCAGACCGTGCAAAAGGACAACCGCCTCACGGGCGCAAAGGCTGGAGCTCAGCAGCATGAGCAGGAAAATCGATCGTGGTGCCATCGATGACGAAAGCCGATGATGTCCGACGTCCCCGTGGACCCAAACCGCATGTCGTCGCGACGCGACCCGGGGAGTTGGCGGTCACCGCTGGAAGAACTGCTTCTCGATGAAGGTCATGATCGCATTCTGGAAAGCGTTCGCGTTCTCCTTCTTCGCGAAGCCGTGCCCTTCGTCCATCGCCAGCATGTACCAGGGATTCACGCCGTTTTCCTTGAGTGCCTTCACCATCTGCTCGGCCTCCGAGACCGGCACGCGCGGATCGTTGTAGCCTTGGGCAATGAGCATCGGCTTGGTGATCCTGCGCACCTGGGTGAGCGGTGAGATCCGCTCCAGAAAGTCGCGCATGGCCGGGTCGCGTTCATCGCCGTACTCGACCCGGCGCAGGTCCCGGCGGTAGTCCTGGGTGTGGGTGAGGAAGGTGACAAAATTGCTGATGCCCACATTGTCGATGCCGCCAGCCAGGCGGTCGTTGTAATGGGTCATCGCAGCGAGGGTCATGTAGCCGCCGTAGCTGCCGCCCATGACGATGACCCGCTGCGGATCGAGCTCCGGCTGGGCCGCGATCCAGTCAAGCAGGGCGCCGATATCCTTCACCGAATCCTCGCGCTTCATGCCATTGTCGAGCAGCAGGTAGCTCTTGCCGTAGCCCGAAGAACCGCGCACGTTGGGAAAAATCACGGCGACCCCCAGTTCATTCACCATGAACTGGGTCGAGGGGGAAAAGCCGACGGTCGATTGGGACTCAGGTCCACCGTGGATGTTGATGACCACCGGAAACCCGGCCTTCGTGGCGGCGGAGGAAGGACGATAGTAGATCGCTGGAATCCGGCGGCGCTTGCCCGGCGCCACCTCGTCGAACGTCGGGTAGGAAATCAGCGACGGTTCAACAAACCGCCCCGTGTCCAGTCCTCCCACTTCGCTCTCCGTCCAGCGTTCCACCGTCTTCGACTTCACGTCCAGCACGTGGACGTCCCCCGGACCTTGCGCCGTCGTCAGCGTGAACCCCAGCCGTCTTCCATCCGGTGAAAACTCCAGTCCATGGATCCCGCCCAACGGCAGGTTCCCCACCGCGGTGCGTTTGCCCGATTCGATATCGTAGAGATAAAGCGACGAACGGCCGTTGTCGTTCACGGTGAATGCCAGACGACGACGATCCCGCGTCGCGGTCACAGTCTCCACGTTCCACGGAAGGTCCCCGGTGAGCAGGGTCTGCCGGCCCGTCGCCAGATCCAGCACCCGCAAATGTGCGAACTCGGAATCCTCGTCCGAAACCAGGAACACTTTCTTCTGATCGGCCGACCAGATGGCGCCCGAGTAGGCAATCGGCGGCGAGCCCGGCGGCTTTGCATTGAGCGGCACGAGCTTCGGGTCGGCGAGGTCGACCGTGTAGAGATGGGATTCATTGGCCGACACGCCTCGATACAGGATCAGATGGCGATCATCCGGGGACCAATCCACCGGGCCCCACGACCCCTTCAGCTCCATGACCATGCGGGGGCTGGCGGGAGCCTTCATCGAGGCCACGTACAGGTCGGTATCCCGTCCATTGCGGCGCGTGCTCGTGTAGGCAAACTCATTTCCCGCATTGGACCACGACGCCCCGCCATTGCGCGATTTGCCATCGGTCAGCAGGCTGCCGCGTCCCGTGGCGAGATCGAACCAGTAATACTGGTAGAATTCCCCGCCGCCCACATCGCGGCGAAAGAGGAATCCGTCGTACTGCCGGTTGGGTGAATACGACGCGCTCGTGACCGGTTCGCTGTAGAAAGTGAGCTGTCTGCGCGCACCGCCGGGTGTGGCCACAAAGTGGATCTGGGCGGTATTGCCAAACCGCGTGGTGATCAGCATGCCCTTTCCAGACGGATGCCATGAACGCAGGGACGCAGAGCGTGTATTCTGATACTGCAGGATGCGCTCAGCCAGTTCCGGTGACGTTGCCGGGATGTTTTCCGTAACCAGCTTGCCCACGGTGACGCGCTCCGCGCCGGCGGGTGCGGCCGAAAGCAACGCCAGCGCGCAAAGACCAATATTCCAATGGGAATGCATCCCGGCTGCCTAGCCGCTCCTGCCGATCGAATCCAGTGAATTGCGGCGATCAATTGAGTCTGGCGTGGGCTTGCCTTCGTCCGCCCGATTCGCGACGCTACCTGTTGCCACCCATGGGCGAAGCTCCCGAGTCATCCCGATCTGCCGATGCGCCACGTCCTTCGCCTGCGGACTCAACGTCCGAACCGCCTCGCCGGAACGGGAGCTGCAGCCGGCCGACCCCTGACTTCAACCTGCCCGCCGTGCTCGGTTGGGCCGCTGCCGGACTTTTTGCCTTGATGGCGCTGTGGCTCGCCCAGAAGCACGCGAGCGCCCGCCTTGAAGTGACGGCGCTGAAGGGTGAAGTCGAGTTGGAGCGGATCAATGCCCGTGCAATGAAGAACGATCTTGATGCCGAGCGCCTGCTCACCGTGCGGCAGTCCGAGGATTTCAAGAAACTCGAAATCGCCGCCGCGGCACTTCGCACCAAGGTCGACAACAACCCTAGCCAAGCCAGGCACGCCACCGCAATCACGGCTCCAACTCCGGAACGGCTCGCTGATCTTCGCATCACCCGGCTCCACTCGCGTTCGGATTCAATGCCCGAAGCGATGGCGTTGGTGTTGTGGAATCCCGCCACACAGGAAGGTTTGCTCGCAGCGGAAAATCTTCCATCGCCCGGCAGCGGCGAGGAATACCGGCTTTGGATCATCGCTTCGTCATCTGGCCCGACCACGCCCACCGACGGAGGTGTCATCACGGTTGATCCGGAAACCCGAGCCGGGCGGCATGAATTCCGCCTCACCCATCCCCTTTCTCAGGGCAGTCATTTTGCGGTAATACGGAGGCGGTTGATCGACGCTGCCATCACGGACGGTGCACTCATTCTCTCCGGTCCGTGATCCTGCCCGGATGCGACCACACCCGCCTTCTCCCCTGATTGGCAGGACTCTTTCGGCTCTTGCACTTCACCGCACAGCCTAAAATCTGAAACACCATGGTCATTAAGCCCAAAGTTCGTGGTTTTGTCTGTATCACGTCCCATCCCGAGGGATGCGCGGCGCACGTACAGGAGCAGATCGACTACGTGAAATCCCGCGGGGCGCTGCGCAACGGCCCCAGGAACGTCCTGGTCATCGGAGCGTCCACCGGCTATGGCCTGGCATCGCGGATTGCAGCGGCTTTCGGATCAAACGCCAACACGCTCGGCGTGTTTTTTGAACGCCCCTCCGAGGAGGGGCGCACCGCCACGCCCGGCTGGTACAACATGATCGCGTTCACCCAGGCTGCCCGCGCAGCCGGCTTGAAGGCCGTCAATATCAACGGCGACGCGTTTTCCGACGACATCAAGAGGCAGGCGCTCGATGCGCTTAAACGCGACTTCGGCCCGATCGACCTCATCGTCTACTCCCTCGCTTCCCCGCGTCGCACGCATCCCAAAACCGGCATCGTACACAAGTCGACGCTCAAACCCATTGGTCAATCCTACACCAACAAGACCGTCGACACGGACAGGGGTATTGTCGGCCAGGTGACCCTTGAACCGGCAAACGAGGCCGAAGTCGCGGACACCGTGGCAGTCATGGGCGGCGAGGATTGGGAAATGTGGATCGACGCGCTCATCGGCGCCGGCTTGGTCGCTCAAGGGGCAACGTCGGTGGCCTACAGCTATATCGGTCCGGAAGTGACCTGGCCCATCTACAAGAACGGCACGATCGGCATTGCGAAGAACGACCTCGAACGATCCGCCAGGAAGATCGATGCCATCCTGAAGGCCCACGGCTATGGCCGGGCCTTCATCTCTGTCAACAAGGCGCTCGTCACGCAGGCCAGTTCGGCCATCCCGGTGGTCCCGCTGTACATTTCGATCCTCTACAAGATCATGAAGGCGCAGGGAACCCACGAGGGATGCATTGAGCAGATCCAGCGCCTGTTCGCGACCCAGCTCTACGGTGGCCAGGGACTGCATTTCGACGCCGCCGGTCGCGTGCGCATCGATGACCTCGAGATGAAACCGTCAGTCCAGGCCGAGGTGACGCGCCTGTGGCCGGATGTCACCACCGAGAACCTCAATGCGTTGACCGACATCGCGGGGTACCGCGCCGAGTTTCTGCGTCTCTTCGGCTTCGGCCTGCCCGGAATCGACTACGACGCGGAAACCGAGCCGCATCGGCTGATGCTGTAAGCCGATAAACGCGGAGCCGCAAAGGTGCGATGAAGGACGCGGAGGAATCCAGCGTGCAGGCCTGACGTCTGGGCTCCAAATTTGAATCGGCGGATCCGAGCCCCTGCCTGAAATTTCTTCGATTCTTCGCGTCACCTCCGCGCCCTCGCGCCCCGCGTTTTTCTCAACCGTAAAGCTCTTCGGGCTTGAAGAACCGCGCGAGCTCGACCTTGGCATTCTCGTCGCTGTCGGACGCATGGACGACATTCGTCATCATATCCGTGCCGAAATCGCCACGAATCGTTCCCTTGGGCGCCTTCTTTGAATCGGTCGGCCCCAGCAGGTCGCGCACCTTGGCAACAACGTCTTCACCCCGCAGAGCTGCCACGATCACGGGGCGCGAACTCATGAAACGTTCGATTTCCGGATAAAACGGTTTGGAGGCGACATGCGCATAATGGTCGCGGAGAAGCGCCGGTGTCAGGCGGATCATCTTCGCGCCGACAATCTCGAATCCAGCCTTCTCGAATCGGCCCAGCACATTTCCCACGTGCTTTTGCTGCATGCAATCAGGCTTCAGGATAATGAGTGTTTTCTGCATAAACCCCCAATCAAGCGCCGCATCGCCCCCATTGAAAGCCTGATTTTGCAGGGCAACACCGATTGAAGACCGAGTGGCCTCGCAGAGGCCCCTACCGTGCGGGCGCAGCAAGAACCTCCGGGGTCATGGCGAGCAGGCGGGCAACCTCGGGTTGATTCTTTGCAGCAGTGCTCGTCAACGGATGAAAGATGGCATAGACGGCCCCTTTCAGATTTGCCGGCGTGAGCGGTGTGCTGTCGGGCCGATGATTGTCATACCCCTTGACCTGCCAGCCTTCCGCGGTCGACTTTACCACGCAATGCACGATCGTTTCGCCGAAACGATTGGTGTACGCCGCCATCAACCCGGGTCGCAATGCCCCCGGGGAAACGGGCCGAAGAACCAAGACCGCTCCGTCGTGGAAAAAGGGTTTCATGGAGTTCCCGACTATTCTAACCACTTGGGCTCCGGGGTATTGCCCGGCCAGGGCATAAGCGTCACGCAAGGCCACCTCCAAACCAATGGACGGAGTGGAAGTCCCATGCCCCCTACTGGTTGCCACGGCGGAAAATACGACGCCGACGAGCATCAGAAGGGATCGCGACCATAGGAGCCTCATACCCCGGAACATCGTCCCATCGGCCTTTCTTGGACAGCAGGAGGACTCCGGATTTGAGTCGTCAATTATCCCCTAGCGCGGGGGAGCAATCACCCCAGCCCGAGTTCGATCCTGCCGGTGCCGTGAAATCCAGCGCCAGAGGAGAAAGAACTCTTCCCCACCCGACGACGCCCCAAGGGCACCGCTGCGATCGGGCTGGACGACAAGCAAAAACGCGAAGCGGTGGCCCGCCGCGGCAGGTTGTTACGCCGGAACTGGGGGCTGCCCCAGTTCGTGGGCGAGCGCCTGGGTCAGGGTGGGATACCGAAACTTGAAACCCGCATCAAGGAGCGCTTTCGGAACCGCCCGCTGGCTGAACATGAAGATGTGTTCCGCACGAGTGCCGTAGCGCAAGTACAGGGCGAGCGGCGGCACGGGCAACCAGCACGGTTTGCGCAGGACGCGGCCCAGTTCTTCCGCAAAATGCCCCACCTGCACCGGCTCAGGGGCAACCGAGTTGGCGATTCCCCGCACCTTCGGGCTGATGATCGCCTCATGGATCGCAGCCAGATGGTCGTCCATGGATATCCAGCTCATCCAATTCTTTCTCGGCCCCACCGGCCCGCCAAATCCGGCCCGAAAGAGGGGCAGCATCTTGCCCAGAATCCCTCCTGCCGGCGTGAGCACAAGGCCGGTCCTCAGGATCGCCGTGCGCACATACTGATTCTCTGCACGCAGCGCCGCATCCTCCCAGGCATCACAGATCAGCGACAGCGCGCGATCGCTCAAGCGCTCCTCCTCCGTCAGGATGCTGTCTCCGCGATTGCCATAATAACCGACCGCCGAGGTCGACACAAAAACCCGGGGGCGGATGCGCATCTTGTGAATCGCATCCACCAAGGTGTGCGTCGTCCACACGCGGCTGTTGCGGATCTCGAGCACGCGCTCCCGGGTCCATGATTTCTCGAGGATATCGACGCCGCTCAGATTCACAATCGCGTCGATCCCATCGAGCAGATTCGCATTCAGGACCGAGTGCATCGGGATCCAGGAAATCTCGTCTGATGCGACCGCCGGGCGTCGCACCAGCCGGATGACCTCGTGACCCTGCCCGCTCAAAAACGGCACCAGTGCCCGGCCAATGAGTCCCGACGCGCCGCCGACCAGGATGCGGTAATTCGCCTGGGTGGGCTGGTCCTCGAGATCATGCTTGGCCACCTCATGGCGATACCTGAACAGTCGGTCCAGGCGCGTGCGCATGGCCCGGCGGGCACGCGACTGCTTGAACGATCCACCCTCGATGCGATACCGGACCTCGTCCTTGAGGAGGCAGTTCTTCGCATCAATCGGTTCCATGCGATGCAGGTGATCCCACTCGTCATAAGGTCCCTCCAGCGCAACCTCGCGAAATTGTTTTCCGACCACCGTGTCGCGACGCTCGATCTCCGATTCCACCCATTCCGACCCCATGCGGATGCGGAACCGCACCCGGGTCCCCACCGCCAGTCCGGAATTGTCGGAAAGAATCTCCACGGTTTCCCACGGGGGAAGCAGCCGCGCCCACGCACCCGGGGTCTCATGCCAGGCAAAGACATCGCTCGCCGAACGCGCAATTCGTACCGAGGCTTCGAATGTCTCTGTGCTCATGGCCGGAGGATGGAAACGGCAGTTGCCGTGCAAAACAAGTCGCCAATCACAAAATACGTCATTTCATATCACGCTGCCGGATAACTTGATAGCGAACACGGTTCAAAATTCCCGAAGAACCCGGGAAGTTTGGCAATGGGCAACGGCCGCAGGGATAGGCCGCAGGTCGACACTGCGTTGCCCCGCGGCCGGAATCACGTACGCCATCTCAGATGGCGTCGGCGTAGAGCTGTTCGTAGGCCGCCGCAGCCTGGCTCCAGCTGAAATCGCGACGCATGCCGCGCTGCTGAACGGCACGATACTCCTTCTTGTCATCAAACAGGCGCATGGCACGTCGAAGGCCGTCATTGAATCCCTGAACCGTCGGCGGCACCATGATTCCCGTTCCCACATCGGGCCTTTCGTCGATGTCGATCACCGTGTCGACCAAACCGCCCACACGCGACACCACCGGAACGGTGCCATAGGCCTGGGAGTACATCTGATTGAGTCCACAGGGTTCAAACAGGGACGGCATCAGGAAAAAATCGCATCCCGCCTCCACCAGATGGCTCACTGCCTCGTCCAGCACCGCGGAAAGCGTCACCTTTTCCGGCGCCTCCTGGGTGAGCTCCGCCAGTGCCTTCTCGAAGGCCGCGTCACCCTTGCCAATGACGATCAACTTCACGTCGTTCGTCAGGAAAAAATCGCGGTTCGCGAGGAGGAGGGCGATGCCCTTCTGTTCGGTCAGGCGTGCCACGACACCAAACAACGGCCCCGCATGCGCGGACGGCCAGTTCATGCGTTTGAGCAATTCCACCCTGCAAACTGCCTTCCCCGAAAGGTCGTCGGCGGAATATTGCGCCGGCAGGAGCGGATCGGCCGCCGGGTTCCAGACCGAGGTGTCAATGCCGTTGACGAGCCCGATGAGATCGTCCGCACGGGTCTGCACGACGCCGTCAAGGCCACAGCCAAATTCAGCGGTCTGGATCTCCTGGGCGTACTGGGGACTGACCGTCGTGATATGATCGGCGAACAGGATGCCCGCCTTGATGAAGCTCACCTGGCCGTAGAATTCCAGGCCGTCGATGCCCATCAGCTCCTCGGGCAGGTTCATGTGCGCGAAGGTTGCGCGGGGGAAAACACCCTGAAAGGCGATGTTATGGATGGTGAAGACGGTTCGCAGCGCCAGGGTGACCCCATATCGCCGTTCCGCATGACGGAGAAAAATTGGCAGCAACGCTGCCGGCCAGTCGTGGCTGTGAACGATGTCCGCACGGAACTCCAGCAGACGCAGGGCTTCGACGACCGCCTTGGCAAAGAAGATGTAGCGAACATCGTTGTCCTCGAAGTCCCGCTCGCCATTCCCATAAATTCCCTGCCGGTCAAAGTACTCTTCCCGGACCACAAGGTGCACGGACAGGTTCGGGCGCGGGGAAAACTCAACGATCGTGCACGCTACAAAACGATCACCCATCTCGATCTTCAACTGAAGCCGGCGTCTGGCTGCGCTCGCATCCGGATGATCCAGCGCGGCACGGTAGCCGGGAAGAAACACCGAAACCTCATGCCCCCCGTCGGCCAACGTCGCGGAAAGCGCGCCGACTGCATCCGCCAAGCCGCCCGTCTTGACGTAGGGAAACATTTCACTGGCTGCGTGGACAATCTTCATCAGCGGAGGGAGAAAAAGGCGCGGCCACTCGCCGGGCAGGTTCACAATGCGCCGTCCCCTCCCGTTGCGCCAAGCCGTAAAATCACCCACTCGTCCGCTCTCGGGAATCCGCAGGCGCCAATACCCTGCGCTACTGGCACATTGCCCGCAGCAATGGGGCGCTGGCTGACCCAAGGTCACGCCAATGCCGGATGGACAAGCGAGGGAAGCAACCTGAAGGTAGGGCTCCACCGTTTACACCGCACTCCATGCGATCCCTCGTATTTACCATCGCCAATCAAAAGGGCGGCGTCGGCAAGACCACGACCGCGGTCAACCTGTCGGCGGCGCTCGCCGAGAGGAAGATTCCCACGTTGTTGATTGATCTCGATCCCCAGGCGAATGCGACCAGCGCCATCGGCGTCGAAAAGAGGGAGGGGGCCAGCCTCTATGGTCCGCTCCAGGGTGAAGGCACCGCTTTGGACAAGGTCATCCCGTCGCCGTACGAGAACCTCTGGCTGGTTCCGAGCGAGGAGGACCTGGCTGCCGCCGAAATCGAGATTGCCCAGTCGGACAACTATCTTTCCAAGCTCCACGCCGCGTTGCAGCCGCTCAGGGAGGCGGGCCGGTATCGCGCCATCATCATCGATTGTCCCCCTTCCATGGGAATGTTGTCCATGAACAGCCTGGCCGCCGCCGATTTCGTGCTGATCGCCCTGCAATGCGAGTACCTGGCCCTGGAGGGCCTCGGACAGATCATGCGCAACATCGAACGCATCAAGGAGGCGGGTGTGAACCGCGGGCTCGAACTCGGCGGCGTGGTCATGACCATGTTCGACATCCGCACCAACCTGGCGCGCCAAGTGGTGGAGGAGGTCAGGAAGCACCTGCCCGAAAAGCCGTTCGATACCGTCATCCCCCGGACCGTCCGCCTGAGTGAGGCGCCCAGTTTCGGCAAGACGATCTTCGCCTACGATCCCCTCTCGCCCGGCGCCACCGCCTACCGGAATCTGGCGAAGGAAGTCATCGCCCGCTTCCAGCTCAAGGAGGCGACCTAGACCGCATGTCGCTCGCCAAGTACCGCCATGCCTTCCTGATCGGGCTCCAGAGCAGCCTGGTGTACCGGTGGAATTTTGTCGTGCGCGCCGGATTCTCGTTCGTCCACCTGGCGTACGTGTTCATCCTCTGGGGTGCGGCCTTCCAGGGGCAGACGCGCGTGGGAGGCTTCGACCTGCGGCAAACCCTGACCTACTTCGTCGTCGTCCTCATCCTGCAGTTCTTCATCAGCGCTATGAACGAGGACTACGAAATCTCGGAGGAAATCCGCAACGGGCTGATCAACCAGTTTCTGCTGAAGCCGATCCACTATTTCGCCTACCGGTTCAGCATCTTCTCCGCCGCCCGACTCGTCTCCGGGGGGCTGGCGCTGATCCCGCTGCTGCTCCTCCTGCCCCTGCTTCACGACCACATCTCGCTTCCGCCCTGGGGCTGGCACTATGCCGCGGCACTGCCGGCACTGCTCATGTCCGCGCTCATCCAGTTCACCATCGCCTATTGCTTCGGGCTCCTGACGTTCTGGTTCCTCGAGATCCAGTCCTTCATCATTCTTTCCCTGGCGGTCGAATCCGTCCTGGGCGGGCAGGTCTTCCCTCTGGACCTGTTTCCGCGCTGGTTGTACGAAATTTCAACGTATCTGCCCTACTACTACCAAATGTACTTTCCGGCGGCCATCCTGACCGGGCGGATCGACAGTCCCGCGCTGGTTGCCCAGGGTTTGGGGATCCAGTTGTTCTGGGTCGTCGCCCTCTATGGCGCCGCACAGCTCCTCTGGAATCGCGGATTGCGGCGGCACACCGCCGTGGGTGGTTGAATCAGCCATGCGATCCCTCCTGCGCTATTCGCGGCTCTGGCTGGCCTGTGTGCGCTACTCGGTGGTGCGCACAATGATGTTTCGCGGCGACTTCTTCATGTGGTCGCTTGTCGAGCTCTTCTGGATGGGCGTGAGCCTCCTCCTCGTGGGCGTGATCTACCGTCACACCGATTCCATTGCCGGCTGGAACCAGTGGGAAATGACGCTTCTGGTCGGCACCTCCCTCCTGATCCAGCGGCTGCTGATGGGCTTCTTCTGGAGCAACCTGTTCGAGATGGGCCGCAATGTCCGCAGCGGGGCGTTTGACTTCTTCATCGCCCAGCCCGGACGGCTCCTGTTCATGGTCTCCACCCGCCGCATCGATCTGGACGGCTGCCTCAACGTGCCCGTGGCCATCGCGGTCATCGTCTACTCCGCCCGTCAGTTGAACCTGGATCCCACGGCCCTGCAGGTCGCATTCTTCGTGCTCTTCATTCTTTGCGGCCTCATCATCCACTACTCGATCCTGCTGCTCATCATTTCGCTGGTCTTCTGGCTGCAAAGCGCCAAGGGAATCGAAAACGGCTATTTCCTCGTTTCCGAGTTCTCCCGGCTCCCGCGGCCGGCGCTGCGGGGCGTGGCGGCAATCGTGTTTGTCTATCTCCTGCCCGTGGCGGTCGTGAGCAATGTGCCGGCCCAGACCCTGCTGCACGGCGTCGGTCGTGTTGAATCGGCATGGCTGCTCGGCATCACCGTCCTGTGGTTTGTCATCGGAGCGACGGTTTTCCAGTGCGGCGTGCGCCGCTATACCAGCGCCAGCTCATGACGACTTCGGATCCCGCTGATCTGCAACGCGCCCTTGGGTACCATTTCCGCTCCCCCGCCCTGTTGGAGGAGGCACTCACCCACGCATCGTATCTGGCCGACCATCCCGAGGCCGCCGCGAACAATCAGCGCCTCGAATTCCTGGGCGACGCCGTGCTCCATTTCGTGCTGACCGAGGAACTTTTCCGGCTGTTTCCCAAGGACCGGGAAGGCGCCCTCACCCGACGGCGGGCCATGCTGACCAAAGGGACCTTTCTCGCGGAGATGGCACGCGGATTCGGACTCGAGCGTCATCTGCGGCTGAGCGCCAGCGAGGAATCCACCGGCGGCCGGTCGCGCGCGGCAGCGCTGGAGGACGCATGGGAAGCGGTCATCGGCGCCGTCTACCTCGACTCCAATCTTTCCACGGTCCGCACCCGGATCCTCGCCTGGTGGGGCGACCTCACGGCGCGCATCGATTCATCCGAGACCAGGGAGAATCCGAAAGGGCGCCTCCAGGAAAGGATTCAGCCCGACCACGGCAACACGGCCCTGCGGTACGAGGTGACGGCGATCATCGGTGAAGATCACGCCCGCACCTACGAAGTCGCAGTCTACCTCCATCAGGAGCTCATCGGCCGCGGATCGGGATCATCCAAGAAGATCGCCGAGACCGAAGCCGCCAGAGAGGGACTCCGGAGACTGGAAACCAAGGCGTGACGGAGACAACTCCGGTCGGCCCGGCGGCGGCGACCGCGCCACCGATCCCATGGCAGAAGGACGATCTACTTCAGCTGGGTGAGCACATTGAGAATCGTGCCCAGGTCGCCTTGCCGAAGCCTCTCAATGCCTGCCGCATCGAGCTTGAGGGAAAGCACCTTCTCAAGGAGGGCTGAAACCAGCCGGGACGTATCGGGCTTTTCCGCCGTACCATCGATGTTGACTGCCAGTGAGAGCGGGAAATAGCCCAGACTGTCTTCCTTTTCACCCAGAAGATCGCTCTTCTTCATCAACTCGGCGGTCCCGCCGCGTGCGAATCCATTCAGCTTCAGGCTCATGGCCTGCTTCCAGAGCGGAACACCCGGCTGATATTTGAGTCCACCAGCCCCGACGAAGCGAAGTTCCGGCGATGTGATGGTGAGATCGCGCAACACCGTGTCCAGCGTCGTGCTGCTGC
>CAZOXB010000022.1:0-3104 GCA_964583635.1 uncultured Opitutaceae bacterium
GTTTCATTTTCCTGAATTTCGCTCGTGTGAGGCGGCACTGGTAGTCGTAGGCAGCCGGTTTCCCCTGGCGGTATGGAAGAAGTGGTCGAAGGTCATGGAAGGCGGGGACGATCCGGGGAGCGAATTGAGGTGGCGCGGGTGGAAACCGTTGCGCGGAGAGGTATCATGACCACAGGGACACTGGATGGCCCACTCGGTCCATGCTTGGAATTTGTGTGGCCCTGCTTCCGCCGTCGAGGGCAATTGGATGCACGCGGGGTTGTGGCCACGTGTGCGGGCCGGCCCGTCGCCGGTCTTATCGCCGCACTGTTTCCGCGTGCGCTATCGGGCGCTGCTGCGGCTCTGGCTTTCGGCTTCGAGTCCGAGGTTGAGCAAGGCCGCGATGCGATCGGCGTCGAAAACGCAGCCTCCCCAGCTTCCGCCGCTCGCATTCTGAAGTGCGGCCCACAGGCGGGTGTCAGCCGGCACCCGCGGATCGGGCTGCAGGTCGGGATGACGTGGACGCGCGGCAAACTCCCCGGCATCGAGCGACACGACATCGACCGAACCTTCGAGCGTACGCGTGTCCACGACGAGCCGGATGCGATCGCCTTCCCGCAGCTTCCCGATCGGACCTCCGGCCCAGGCCTCCGGACTGAGGTGGCCGATGCAGGCTCCCGTGGAGACGCCGGAGAATCGGCCGTCGGTGATCAGGGCGATGTGATGGCTGTCCTTCACATGCTTCAACGCGGAGGTGATCTGATACGTCTCGGGCATGCCGATCCCGGGTCCGATGCCCATCAGAACCATCACGTCGCCGGCCACCACCTTTCCCGCCTTCACGGCGGCGATCGCGGCAGCTTCCGTCGTGAATATCCTGGCCGGGCCTTCGTGGCGGAACACGCCGCCGGCGTCCAGCAGGTCGGGTGCGATCGCCGTGCTCTTCACAAGCGCACCTTCGGGCGCGAGATTCCCCCGGAGGAAGGTGATCGTGCTCGTCAGGCCCCGGCTGCGCGCGTTTGCGGGGCTCATGATGACCTGGTCGGGATCGATGCGATCGAGCTGGTAAAGGGCTTCACGCAGTCTCCTGCGGCGTTCGGATTTCTCCCACCATGCCAGGTTCTCACCGAGCGGCAGACCGGTGACGGTGCGGGCGTCGAGCCGGAGCAGTCCCGCATCGCGGAGGTGCAGCATCACTTCCGGAACGCCGCCGGCGAGGTACACCTGCACGGTTGCGAAGTGCCGGGGGCCGTTGGGGAGGACATCGACCAGGCGCGGCACGGCGCGGTTGATCCGCACCCAGTCGTCGACCGTGGGGCGACGCAGGCCGGCGGCGTGGGCGATGGCGGGCACGTGCAGGACGAGATTGGTGGACCCGCCGATGGCGGCGTGGGCGACCATCGCGTTGTGGAGCGAGTCCTCCCCGAGGATGTCGCGTGTGGTCGTCCCGGCCTTTTCGAGAGCCATCAACGCCCGCGCGGAGCGACGGGCCAGATCGCGCCAGATCTCCGCGCCCGAGGGGCTGAGCGCTCCGTGGGGCAGAGTGAGTCCGAGTGCCTCGGCGACAACCTGGCTCGTGGCCGCGGTGCCCATGAACTGGCAGCCGCCGCCGGGGGAGCCGCATGCGCGGCAGCCCATCAGCGCCGCGTGATCCAGGCTGATTTCACCCCGCGCGTAGCGGGCGGCCAGCGTCTGCACCATGCCGGTGTCCTCGGCGTCCTCGGCCAGGAGCGTGACTCCGCCGGGGACAAGAATGGTCGGCAGCGCCGGTGTGCCGGCCAGCGCCATCAGCATTGACGGCAGGCCCTTGTCGCAGGTGGCGATGCCCAGGACGCCGCGACGCGTGGGCAGGGAGCGTATCAGGCGTCGCAATACAATCGCGGCATCGTTCCGGTAGGCGAGACTGTCGAGCATGCCGACGGTGCCGTTGGTGCGTCCGTCGCAGGGATCGCTGCAATAGGCGGCGAACGGGATCGCGCCGGAGGCGGAGAAGACCCGGGCGGCCTCCTCCATCAGCAGTCCGACCTCCCAGTGTCCGGTATGGAAACCGAGCGCGATGGGGGTGCCATCCGGGGCGCGGATGCCGCCCTGCGTGCTCAGGATGAGATATTCCTTGCCGAGCAGCCGCGCCGGATTCCATCCCATGCCGGCATTCTGCGTCCAGCCGAAGAGATCGCCGCTGGCCATCGCCGCCAGTTGGGAACCGTCGAGCGGCAGTCGACCCGCGGGACCGGGAGCGGTGGTGCGCAGGCGGTAGATGCCGTCGTCGCCGGAATCGAAGATCGGATTCGGATTCATGACGCCTTCACTGCCGCGGGAATGGCGTCACGGGTGAGCTTGCCATCGACGAGGCGAAGCAGCCCGAGCGGGTTGCCGTCCTTCAGGGCATCGGGGCGCAATTCATCGGGAAAGTCCTGGTAACAGACGGGGCGCACAAACCGCTGCAGGGCGGCGCTGCCCACCGAGGTGAACCGAACGTCGGTGCTGGCCGGATACGGCCCTCCGTGATGCATGGCATGACACACCTCGACGCCGGTCGGAAAACCGTTGATGAGCAGGCGGCCGGCGACCCCTTCCAAACGCTTCAAGAGCAACTCCGCGCGGGCGAAATCGGAGCCCTTTGCGTGAACCGTGGCCGTCAGTTGTCCCTCCAGCGTGGAGGCCAGCGCCGCCAGTTCGTCGAATGTGGGCACGGTGATCAGCAGAATAAAGGGGCCGAAATGTTCGTGGGCCAGCGTCGGATCGTCTCGAAACTGCGCCGCCGTGATACGCGCCACGGCAACGCTTCCCTTTTCGAGCCAGGTGACCCCGGAGAGTGCGTCGATGCCGCGACGGAAGGCCGAGGCAATGCCCGCATGCAGCATCGTCCCCGGTGCTGCCGAGCGCGCGCGTGCGGCGAACGTTTCGACGAAGGCCTCCCATTCGGGCGATGCCGCCCCGAAGACAAGTCCCGGCTTCGTGCAGAATTGTCCGACGCCGAGCGTGAATGAATTTTTGAGCCCTTCGGCGATGACGACGCCGTTGTCGCGCAGGGCTTCGGGAAGCAGGAACACGGGATTCACGCCGCTCATCTCCGCGAACACCGGGATCGGGTGGGAGCGTGCGCTGGCGGCGTCGAACAGCGC
>CAZOXB010000022.1:3204-25736 GCA_964583635.1 uncultured Opitutaceae bacterium
TCTCCGCGAACACCGGGATCGGGTGGGAGCGTGCGCTGGCGGCGTCGAACAGCGCCCGCCCGGCAAGATGGGATCCGGTGAAGCCGACCGCCTTGATCGCAGGGTGACGGACCAATGCGGTCGCCGTTTCGGGGCGGCGCCCGTGAATCAGGGAGAACACCCCCGGCGGCAGACCCCGGGTTGCGGCGGCGCGGACAATGGCCCCCGCCACGAGTTCGGAAGTGCCGGGGTGGGCGGGATGCGCCTTCACGACGACGGTGTTGCCCGTCGCGAGGGCAGAGGCCGTGTCCCCCCCGGCGACGGAAAACGCCAGGGGAAAATTGCTCGCGCCAAAGACGGCCACGGGGCCGATCGGCCGCAGCATGCGGCGGATATCCGGGCGGGGAAGAGGCTTGCGGTCGGGCAAAGCCGGATCGATGCGAGCATCGACCCAATTGCCGTCGCGCGCCACGGCCGCAAACAGGCGCAACTGCGCGCAGGTCCGTGCGCGCTCGCCGCCCAAGCGGGCGAGCGGCAGGGCCGTCTCCTCGTGGGCGCGTTGCAGCAGGGCGTCACCGATGGCTTCGATTTCGGAGGCGATCGTTTCAAGGAATGCCGCACGTGCTTCCCCGGTTGCCGCGGAGAACGGACCGAAGGCGCGCGCGGCCGCTTCGGCGGCGGCGTCAATTTCCTTGATTGAAGCCTCGGTGAAATGCGGCGCGAGCAAAGCCTGCGAGGTGGCATCGACGCCCTGGAATGTGTCCGAGCCGGCACAGGTGGGCTGACCGGCGATGAGATGATGACCGTGGAGGGACATGACTGTTGAGGGGCGCCGAGCCTAGGCCACTGGATTGATCAGGGTGCCGATCGGCGCGATGGTGATGCGGATCTCGTCGCCTGATTTCAGCGTGAACGAATCGCCGGGAACGATTCCCGTCCCCGTCATCAGGTAACAACCGCAGGGAAAGGCGTTGTCGCGGAAAAGAAAATCGGCGAGTTCCCCGAAGGTGCGTTTGATCTGGCTGATGGCGGTGCTTCCGGAGAAGGCCGATGCGCCGCCGCGCCGGATATCGATCTCGATTTTCGTGTCTGCGGGCAGTGCGTCCCGGGTGACCAGCAGGCATGGACCGATTGCGGCGGAACGATCGTAGAGCTTCGCCTGGGGAAGGTAGAGGGGATTCTCGCCTTCGATATCACGCGAACTCATGTCGTTGCCGATGGTGTAGCCGAAGATCCGGCCCTTGGAGTTGATCGCGAGCGTCAGCTCCGGTTCAGGGACGTTCCAGCGGGAGTCGCTGCGGATGCGCACCGGAGTTCCGGGTGCGGCAACCCGGTGCGGCGTGGCCTTGAAGAACAGTTCGGGACGCGCGGCCTGGTAGACCTTGTCATAGAACGAATCGCCGCCTGCGGTCTTGGATTCCTCCATGCGCGCGGTGCGGCTGCGCAGGTAGGTCACTCCCGCCGCCCAGATCTCCTGATTCCCCAGAGGAGCGAGCAGGGTTGACCGTTCGAGATCGTGGAGCATGGGAGCATCGTCCGATCGGGCAAAGAGCTCCTTCAGATAGGCGTAGGGTTCCTCTGAAACGAACAATTCGTCCAAATGAAAACCGGTGGGCAGCGTCCGGATGAACGGACCGTCCTGGACCACGGTGGCGGTGGGTGTGTGGAATAGTCGGAGACTCATGGGAAAATCGGATTCGGGATGAAGGGGTTCTATCGGGGGCGGACCAGCAGCTCCTCGACGATCGCGCGGGGCGGCAGGCTGATCGCCAGCCAGACGCAGGCGGCGACGTCCTCGGGCTGGAGCATGTGCAGGCGCGCTTCGGCGGAAGGTGGCTGCGGGCGCTTGTCCAGGATGGGGGTGTCGATGTCCCCGGGGAAAATCGATGTCGACCGAATGCCGTTGGCGCGTTCCTCCGCGTTGATCGACTGGGACAGCCCGGCGAGTCCGAATTTGGACATGACATACGCGGCGCCCGACTTGGCACTCGCCCGCAGTCCGGCCTCCGAGTTGATGTTCACGATCGTGCCCGAGCGCTGCTGGCGCATTACCGGCAGGAATGCCTGCGTGCAGTGGAATGCACCGTGCAGGTTGGTGGAGATCGTCTGATGGTAATCGCCGCGGTCGAGGACATCCAGCGAGCGTTTGGGAATGTTGGTGCCTGCTGCGTTGACCAAGGCGTCAACGCGTCCGAAACGGGCGATGATCTCACGGGCAACCGCGGCCACGGCGTCGGCGTCGCCGATATCACAGGGGAACGCGGCGATTTCGGCACCCACAGCGGCCTGCGACGCGGTCTGTTTCAGGGTCTCAATGCGGCGGCCGAGCATGGCGACACGCCAGCCTTCTGCAGCCAGCTTGACGGTGACGGCACGGCCGACTCCCGTACCGGCGCCGGTGACCACGGCGAGTGGGAAATTGTCGCTCATCCGAACAGACGAACCCGGATGTGCGGGATGGGAAAGCGAAAAGTCCTTTCATGGGCGGCGAAATAGGGTCGGAGTGCACCGGCCTGCCCGGAGAAGACGCGACTGTGAATTTGCGCGGCGCTAAAATGTCGCACGCGGGTTTGTTATCGCGCAAGAATGGCGACATGGTTGAGCCGAAGCCGACGGTGGTTTCGCCGGCAGAATTCTGGGCTTATCATTCGGGAGGGGATTGATATGACATCGCGCAATGTCCGCTTCCCAAAATCCCTCCCTCTTCGATATCTCGGGCCGTGTGATCGTGGTCACGGGTGCCACCGGTGTGCTTGCCGGCTCTGCTGCGCGCTACCTTGCCGCGCAGGGCGCCCATGTGGTTTTTCTCGGACGCGACCAGGCGCGCCTCGACAAGGCGATCGCGGATACAAAAGGCCTGCCTGGCAAGGCGGCCGCGTTTTCCTGCGATGTGCTGAACCGGGGTGATCTTGAAAAGGTGCGTGACGGCGTGGTCGCCCAATTCGGCCGCATCGATGCCCTGATCAATGCCGCCGGTGGCAATCAGCCGGGAGCAGTGGTTCTGCCGACGCAGACGTTTCTGGATCTCGATATTGCCGCGTACCGGCAGGTCCTCGGACTGAATCTCGACGGCACGGTGCTGCCGTCGCTGGTCTTCACCCAGGCCTTTGCGAAGCAGAGGGCCGGCAACATCATCAATTTCTCCTCGATGGCGGCGGGGCAGGCGATCACCCGCGTGGTCGGCTACTCCAACGCCAAGGCCGCGGTCGACAACTTCACCAAGTGGCTGGCCGTGGAGCTGGCCGGCAAGTTTGGCGCGGGCATGCGGGTGAATGCCGTGGCGCCGGGTTTCTTTGTCGCCGATCAGAACCGCCGCCTCCTCCTGAACGAAGACGGAACCCCGACCACCCGCGGCCAGACGGTTCTGACCAAGACGCCGTTCAAGCGCTTTGGGGAGGCCCGGGAGCTGCATGGCGTCCTGCACTTCCTCCTGAGCGACGCGTCGGCCTTCATCACCGGCACGGTGATCCCGGTCGATGGCGGCTTCTCCTGTTTCTCAGGCGTGTAGTTGAAGTAAAAATACAGCCTGCGCCGGGAGTCCGAGGCCCTGGAACGAAACCATCCCCTCCTTTCCTGCGATGACAAACCTGATGGTGGAATCGATGCGTTGGTTTGGTCCGGGTGACAGTGTTACGCTCGCCGAAATCCGTCAGACCGGTGCGACGGCGGTGTACACCGCGCTGCACGGGATTCCCTATGGCGAGGAGTGGCCGCCGGAGGCGATTGCAGAACGCAAGTCCGTTGTCTCCGCGGCGGGCCTGACGTGGGCGGTGACGGAATCGCTGCCCGTGCACGAATCCATCAAGACGCGCTCGGGGCCGTTCGAGATGCACATTGAGAATTACCGGAAGAGTCTGCGCAACCTCGGCGCCGCTGGCATTCCGGTGGTGGTCTACAATTTCATGCCGGTCCTCGACTGGGTGAGAACGGACCTGCACCATCGCCTGCCGGACGGCGCGGAGTCGCTGCTCTATGATCCGGTGAAGTTTGCCGCCTTCGACCTTTTTGCACTGGAAAGGCCGGGTGCGGATGCCTCCTTCACCCATGAGCAGGTGGAGGGAGCGAGGGCGTTCTGGGAGGGGCTGGGCGAAGCCGAACGCGCGGCCTTCACGCGCCAGACCCTCGATCTTTTTCCGGGTGCCCGGCTCAACCTCAGTATCGATGACCTGCGCGCCATGCTCGCGAAGTATGCGGAGATCGATGCGTCGCGACTCAAGGAACACCTGCGCCTTTTTCTGAATGCGGTGGCGCCCGTCGCGGAGGAAGCGGGCGTGAAACTGGCCATTCATCCCGATGATCCGCCTTTTTCCGTGCTGGGCCTGCCGCGCATTGTCTCCACCCAGCACGACCTGGCGGAGATCATCGCGATGGAGCCGTCGGCGTCCAACGGTCTGTGTTATTGTTCCGGCTCGCTGGGAGCGCTCGCGGAGAACGACCTGCCCGGCATCGTGAAGCGGTTCGGACCGCGAATTCACGCCGTGCATCTGCGCAGTGTTGAACTGCGTGAGAATGGGGTGTTCCTGGAGGCGCCGCACCTCGGTGGCAGCGCGGACATGTATGAGATCGTGCGCGCCCTGCTGGAGGAGCAGGCGGTGCGGCAGCGTGAGGGGCGGGCCGACTGGCGGGTGGCATTCCGACCCGACCATGGCCACATGATCCTGGATGACTTCAAGCGCCCCGCGCCGGCGTGCCCGGGTTATCCCCTGATCGGCCGCCTGCGTGGATTGTCCGAACTGCGCGGGCTCCAGGTCGGCATTTCCCGCAGCCTGGTCGATTATTGAGCGCAGGATTTCGGGGATCCGGACCGGGGAGGTTTTTTCCGTCGATGCCGCCGGGGCTCAGCGATCGCGCGCTGGTTCGAAAAGCAGCCAGCCCAAGTCGCGCGGATTGTCCGTTCCCAGATTGTTGCGAACGGTGAGTGGGTGGGAAGGGCGCCAGCTCACGCGTTTTCCTGCCGTCACGACCTGCACGTCCATGCGGAGCGGTTGGAGCGGCTCCACATCCAGCCCGATTCGCTCGATGGGGATCCGAACTGCGACCTGCCAGGAGGAGGCGGTTTTCACGACGCGCCCCTCGGCACTTTCCGGTCCGACAAGTTCAGGTATCTCCGCCAGGACCGGCCCCCCGGGCACGAAGAGGAAGTGCCTGCAGGGCCAGAGGCGCCTGGGCTCGATCTTGAGCCGCACCTGGGAGGGAATATCCGCAGCCTGCGTACCCGAGATGATGACGACCAAGGCGTCGGCGTCGTAGCTTGCTCCCCAGCGCAGGGAGGACCCCAGGGTCTGCCAGGCCAGACCGGGCGGCGGGGGCAGCTCAGGGTTTGACCACAGCGCGGCACCGCCAGGCACGGCCCGCGCCGTCGGCCCCTTCGGTTCCCGACCGGTGTATTCGGGAAAGAGCGCCCTCCCGTCACGGATCAAGCGCTCCAGCGCTGGCACATCCTCGGCGAGCACCGTTTGAAGCTGCCGCATGCGCCAGCGGATCTTCTCCGGATAATACTTGTATCCTTCCGCCTCGGAATGAAAACCGAGACGCGAGTCCCGCTCGCAGAGCACGAGCAACTCTTCGTCAAGGCCGAGTTCCTCGTGAATGATGTCCGTCAACTTGCCCAGCATGACGAGGCGATCCTCACCGTCCATCCGCAGCATTTTTTCCCGGAGTTGATAAAAACGGAGAATATTGTACCCGCTCCGAAACTGGATCCCGAGCGCCCTGGCCACTCCGATGTCCAAAAGCCGGTTCCTCTCGCCTTTGAAGCGCGGCTCCAATGAGCGCAGGATCTCGACGCCCCGGTCCCACGACCAGCTCATCCGCCGGGTCGCCTCGACAAGCTCCTCCAGCGTCAGTGCCTCCAGAATGCACTCGCCGACGCGGTCGCCGCTGGGCGGCCATGCCACGCGGGTGACGGGTGATGCCAATAGCCAGGTCGGCGCCAGGGGCGCATCCTGCGGCCGGAGGAGGAGCGGCCATACCGGGCCATCGTGCATCGGACCGTACAACTGGAAGGGATTGCTGAGGGGATAGTTCTCATAACCCTCCCCAAAATGTTTCCATGCCTGCACGACCTTGGGTGCATCCTTCTCCCCCCAGTCGATGGCCGCCAAGCTGAGCAGGAAGGCGTCCACGTCTTCGGGAAAAGGTGCAAACGAGAGCAGGCTGGCCGCCTTGTTCATCACGCCCGGATAGTTTCCGAAATACCAGCACAGCATCGTGTGGGTGACGCCCAGACGCGTCATTGCCGAAAACTTCCTGTGGAGCAGCGCCGGCACGGTAACTTCCGGAACCGTGGCAACCTCATGCGAGCTGGCAGTCTGGATCTTGGCCGAGACCTTTGTTCCCGCATCCAGCGCGAGCGTCGCTCCGCGGACAAACCGGGGACTGGGGCCCGGAGTCGAGATCCAATAATCTCCGCCGATCAGCGTCCTGCCAAACACGGTCCGCTTAACACCCGACTCGAAATTGTACTGGAGAATCACTCCCGGCGGGGTATGCGACGGAATCTCGTAGACCCAGGGGGCGTGATCGTCGCGTTGGCGCCCCCGCGTATACGGCATGTAGAGCCAGCTTATCAGCTCGGCGTCGGGGGCGGCGGCGTGCATGCCACGCTCCATCGCCGAGAGTGACGCGTGCAGGACTTCCCATGGGGCCTTCAACGAGCATCGGGGGCATTTGATGCGGGCTTCCTCGAAGGGCGAAATCGAACTCAAGCACGTCGTCGGTCGCTCGCCAAACGAGATGTTGATCATGCCGCCGAGTTCCGGCACCGCCTTGAAGATCGTGTTGACCGAAGTGAAGAGATACTCGGCGGCCTCCCCGCTGCTGGGGCAGAAACTGCGTTTCCCGCTGGCAATGGCGCCCGCGAGAACCGGAAACTGCGCCGGCACGGTGCTGTCCGGATCCCAGGCGCGCGGTTCGATGCAGAAAATGTAGGTGCGGATGCCGTAACGAAGACACGTCGCCACGGTCCGCCGGAGTTTGGCCAGGCGTTTCGCGGCCTGCGGTCCCGCCTGCGGAGTGAACCGGGTCGCGCAGAGATCGCGAAACTCAATCGTCAGCCACAGCCCGTTGATGCCCTGGTGCGCCAGACGGTTGAGATACTGCTCGGGATAATAGTCCACCTCATCGAGCAGTTCATCGCGCATCAGCGGGGGGCGCTTGATCGGACCGAAGAAACAGCGGGAAATCCGTCGGATCACCTTGGGCTCCCGTTCGATTTTTCCCAGCGGCAGAAATGCCCCGCGCGCACGCAGCATTTCATCCTCGAGATGAAAGATGCCACGGCGGATGCCTTCGACGTCCCTCGCCAGGAGGCGGCAGACCTTCGGCCCAATTTCCAGCCGGAAGGCCTCGCCGGCGAGATCCGCTGCCGCGGCCGTCTCGATCACGTAGTCGCCCTGGCTGCTGGGCACGCCGCCGGCGGCAAGGAAGTGCCGCATATCCTCGTACGCGGTCTCGAGTCGGCCATGCGGATCCGCAAAGCCGGCCTTCAACCGCACCCCGGCGGAAAGGTCCGCCTGCTGCGGGCCGGGCCGGTTCGTTCCCCACGGATGGCGGGTCCACATCGGAGCCTTCAGCTCCTCAATAAAATGCCAGTTGGCCTCCCCGGGCTGAGGCGGGACTGCCTCGAGACCCAGTGGGGCATCCTGCCCTTCCGCGCCTTGCGCTCCGACTGGGCGCTTCGCGGCTTCACCCTGGCCTGGCTGTGCAGCCAACGGTGAACCCTCTCCAGCCGCGAAGAGGAGACATGCTTCCATCAGGAGGATCAAGCGGATGGGCTTCACGGCCTTGTCTCGGCGGGGGGTGTTCGTGTCTCGAGGGTGCGGACCAATTGGCGGATCTCCCGCCAGGCCTTGACTCCGATGTAAAACACGAGGAAGCCGTACCACGCGATCGAGCCGAAGGTGACGACGGTCCAGAAAACTATCCATAGTTTCGGCATGTTCAAGTCTCCGAGGTCGATGCTGCATTTTCCGCCGGTCTGCGTGGTCGCGGATCCGGTCCCAGCCAAGTGCCGGCGACCATGCCCAGGAACGCCAGTGCGATTGATGAAAACCCGGCGACTTCGGGGGCGATTTGATTCTCCTTCCGCACGATCGCATTGACGATCAGAAAGGTCACCGGGCCGACCGCGCCGAGAAAGATGGCGGCAATCGCCCCGTGCGCATTGGCACGCGGCCAATACAGCCCAGCCACCAGCAGCGTGAACATGCTGGCCAGGTAGATGTTCGCCGTCACACCCAGGTAGTCCCAGGCGCTGCCGGGCAGTTCATACCACAAGCCGTAGAAGAGCAGGAACACTCCAATCAGGAACACCAGCGTGCGGGTGACGAGCAGTCGTTTCGCTGCCGACAGCGGCCGCTTCGTCAGGGGCAGGATCAGGTCGTTGTAGATGACCGTTGCCCAGGTCAGCATGTAGCCGCTGTCGGTTGACATCTCGGCGGCCAGCATCGCTGCGATCACAAGACCCAGAAGACCGGCCGGCAGCAGGGTCTTGAGGTACGCCGGCATCGCCGTCAGGCTGGTCAACCCTTCCGGCAATCCGCCGAGGTTGCTGAAATACACCAGCGCTGCGGCGCCCCACAATCCCGGCAGGGCAAACCGTCCGACGAAATAGAACGCCGTGCGCCGGTACATTTTCCCCGCCGTCGCCTCGTCCTTCGATGCGAGCACCCGTGTCACCATCGTCTGCCAGGTGGTCACGGCACTGAGAATGAGCATCGTCTGCCAGAGCAGATAGCCGCCGCCAAAACTGGTGGCGTGAAAGGGATTGAATGGATGCGCTGCAGTCGGCGTGCTGCCGGCGGGCGCTCCCGCCGACGCGACCTGCCAGTGCTTCCAGAGATCCGACACGAGATCCGACCAGCCAACCTGCATCAGGACCAGAACGGAAGTGACGACCAGGCCCAGTCCCATCACGATGAACTGCAGGAAATCCGTCACGAGCACCGACAACATGCCGCCCAGCACCGTGTACAGGAGGACAAGGGCCAGCAGCCCGGTCATGGCCCATTGCAGGCTCTGCGCCGGCATGTTCGTCACATGCACCAGGAACTCGCCTCCGAGCCTGAGGTAGATGCCCATGTTGAGGATGCCGCCCACCGCAAGAAAGAGGCCCGACAGGATGCGGACCTTCACGCCAAACCGTTTTTCAAACAGCTCCGGGATCGTCATCACCCCCGCCCGCCGCAACGGGCCGATGACGAATCCGGTGCGGCCCACCAGATACAGGCACAGCGCCCAGATCACCCCGATGGCGGCGCCAACCAGACCCTTTTCAAAGCCCAGTTGCGCCGTGTACATGATCGTCACCAGTCCCATTTCGGTGGCCGCCAGCGACGCCACGCCGAGATATACGTCCACCTCACGACCCGCGACCGTGAAGTCCTCCACGCGGGAGATGTAGCGGCGCATCCAGAGGCCCGCGACCATGCAGCCGAGGAGGTAAACCACGATGATTGTCCAATCCAAGGGAGCCAGCGTCATGTCGGGGAGGGGTGGGGGCTGGAGGCGGTCTCAGGGCTGATGCCGCCCCGGGAGCCTGCGGCGGCAACCGATCCGGGTGGAGCGGCTGCGGGCGCGGGGGCAGGCCCGCGAAGGTTGATGTTGTTCAAGGCTGATCACGGCGCACCAGGGGGCACGGCTCGGGCGATCTCCGCCGCAGTTCGGAAACGGGCTCCGCGGCGCTTGAGCCCTTCGACCAGCAACTCGAATTGCTGCAAGGCATAAGGGCCGCAATTTTTCGTGAGGAAGGGATCGGGCCGGACGGCGCCCTCTCCGAAATGGATCAATCCCTCCGGCATCGGGTGGAATTCCCAGGGATGGAAATAGAAGCACAGCACTTTCCGTCCGACGCCGTGGACATCCAGGTGGTGAAGAAAATTGTCGACGTGGGTGAGCAGCTTTTCCGCCGACTCCGTCCGAAATTTCGGCCATTGGTCCCGATCCCGGCCGTAGGGATCCTTGGGCACGATGCTGAGGTCGGCAAAATTGGGAATTTCCACCAGACGAAGGTCGCCGGCCTTGGTCCAATCGTGGCGGTGCGGATGATAGGGCGCGAGCTGTTCGAGATGAAAGTAGAGCGGGTATGAGGCGTCGCTGACGTAGCCGAGTTCCTCCAGCGCATTGCACACCGCGGTCGACCCCCACAACCGGGGGCCACGAAAACTGACCGGACGCCTTCCGCTGATGGCCTCGAGCCAGTCGGTGTTCAAGGCGAGCCTCGGCTTGACCTCGTGAGGCAGAAGGGTCTGGTGGCCGGGAATCGGGAACAGCGGATCGCCGACCGTCTCATGATACAGGCTGTGCGTCCCGATCTCATGGCCGGCCCGCGCCACCGCGAGCACGCTTTCCGGCACTTCGCGCGCGGCGGCTCCGACATAGTAGAACGTTCCCGTGATCGCCTGCCGCCCGAAGAGGTCCAGGATCTTCGGCGTCGCCTGCCGCAGGCCCTCGTAAAAGGGCGTCCACGAGCCGATGTCGGTCTCCATGTCAAAGCCCAGCAATACGTCGAATCCGTTCATGGAGAGTGCATCCCGGCGGGCGTCAGTGGCGGCGCCACCTGGCCGGAGGTTCCCGAGGCTTCGTTGACTGGAATGGGCGGAATCGTCATGACTATCGCCGGTCTGATGGAAATCCCATCACGGTGTAATAGGCGAGATTGGGCTGCCGTACGTCCATGCGGCCGAGCTGCGCCACCACCGGGTGATCGCACTCCAGCACCACGGCATATTGTCCGGGCGGGATGCTATGCACTCCGGCACCGATCGGTTCATCGAGCCGGTGGCAGACGACCCGTTGCGGCGGAATGTCCCGCAGCTTGATTGTCCACGGATCCATGTCGCTGAAATAGATATGGAGGCGGGGGCTGACGGATTGCGTGCCGGCATTCAAGATCACCAAGGACTCATGGCCGTGCGTCTCCGCGTTCTTCAGCGCGAGGTCGTAGGGTTCACGGGGCGGAAGATCTCCGTCCGGGAACACCCATATGGAGTGACCCAGGTTCATAAATCCACCACGGCCAGCGACGTCAGCTCCGGACTGAGCAACTCCGGCTCTCCTTCCGTGATCCGGCAGCCATTCTCCCAGCGCAGCCCGAATACGCTGCCGTTTTGTACGGCGAGCGGGCTGCCCTCCGGAGTGTAGAAGTACGTGTCGATCTGGAATGTCATGCCCGGCTGGAGCGAATAGTCGCTGGTGGCCTCGATCCAGGGACGTTCCACTTCGATCATTCCCAGGCCGTGACAAGGCCCATAGAGCATGTAGGCGGCGAAGCCTTCGCGCCGGACATAATCGTCATACTCCCGGGCGACTTCCCTGGCTGCCGCTCCGGCGGTCATCAAGCCGCGCGTAAAGCGGTGGGCGACGAGCCCGAACTCCAGCAGGCGGCGTTGGGCGTCGGACGGCTGACCCATGCTGACCGGCACGCCGATGCTGGCGCAGTAGCCGTGGACGCGGGCGCTCAGGTTGAGTTGCACGATGTCCCCGCGCTCGATCGTCCGGTAACCGGCCCGGCCGATGGCGTGACTGCTGGCGCGGCCGGAAAGGACATACTGGGGCAGCCCTTCATACTCGGCGCCTTGGGCATAGATGACACCTTGGGCCAGACCGACGATTTCCAACTCGCTCATCCCGGGGCGGAGTCTTTTCAGCACTTCATCGGTCGCCACGCGGGTGATGCGAAACGCCTCCTTCTGGCAGGCGGTCTCCGCCGGCGATTTCACCACCCGTTGCTGAAAGAGAATGTCATCCGCCTTTGCCACTTCCGCCTGCGGAAACGCGTCGCGAATGCCGTGATATACGGGCAGCGGGAGGATGGCCCACCCCGCCAGTCCGATGCGCCGCGGTTCGCGTCCGAGTGCCTCGCGGATCAGGGATCCGAAGGAATCCACCTTGATCGACGGATAGTTCGGTTCCGCCGGCTCCCGATACTCGATCAGTTTGCGCACGTCGGGGATCTTCGTCCGGCTCCCGGCAAACGTTTCGCTCTCCGGACCGATCAACAGCCGGACCCGGCCGTTGGCGGTGACGAGCACCCCGGCGGATTCGAACAGCGGCCAGTAGTCCGACAAATAACGCACGTTCGCAAAATCGGCCTCGTTGGAATGTACGACCAGGACGTCGAGTCCGGCTTCACGCGTGAGTTGGACCGTGCGGGCGATCCGCGCCTGAAACTCGGCGTCTGGAATGCGGGGGGGATTCATAATAAAAACGTTTCTATTATTTGCTTCTTGTGGTCGCACGGTTGCATGGCAAGCTTTTTTCGGATGAAAAATTCGCGAGTTACCATCACCGACCTGGCACGATCGCTCGGTCTGTCGCTTTGCACGGTATCCAAGATCCTGAATCGATCGTTCGACGGGTTCACCTATGCGCCGAAGACGATCGCCCGGGTGGAAGCGGAGGCGAAGCGGCTGGGCTACCGTCCGAATCCGCAGGCGCGGAGCCTGCGCACGCGGCAGAGCCGCTTGATCGGACTGGTCCTCCCTTCCGCGCAGATCGCGTTGTTCGGCACCTTGACCGACCGGCTCGAAGTGGAACTTCGCAACCGCGGTTACCACGTCCTGATCGCCCATACGCGCAACGACCCCCGGGTCGAGACCGAGGTGATCCCGGAAATGCTGGAGCGTGGTGTCGACGGGTTGATTTGGATTCCGGCCGCTTCCCGCGTCAACCTGGCGAAAGCCGGATTGCGGGCGGATTTTCCGGCGGTGATTCTCGACCGCTCCGGCTGTACCAAGGCGCTGCCTTTCGTCGCGACCGACAATCGGCAGGCGACACGCGAGCTGGCGAGGCGGAGCTACGAACTCGGCCATCGCCGGATCGGGGTCATCAATGCGCCGGCCAACGATCGGAGCATGACCGAACGTCTGAACGGCCTGCGCGATGTTTTCGGGGACGGGATTTGTCTTGCCGATACGGACAACCACCCTGCTGCCGGCCGGAGCGCCACGATCGATTTGTGCCAGCGGTTCGGCGGGGAATTCACCCTGCTGATCGCACTCTCCGAGTCGCTGGCCATCGGCGCCCTCGCCGGCCTGCGCGAGGCCAACGTGCGGATCACGGAGGATATGTCGTTTGCGGCGTTCGATGATTTTCCGCTCGCCAGCCACTGGTCGCCGGCCCTGACGGTGATCCGGCAGGATGTCATGGGTCTGGCCCGCGCGACGGTCGATCTTCTGTTCAGGCGGATCCAGGCGCCGCACGACTCGTTCGCCTCCATCCGGATCGGCGCGTCGCTCGAGTGGCGCGGGTCGGTGGCCGGCGTCACCGCGACCGTATCCAGGGTGGCTTGACACCGGCGCAAGCCGCCGCAGGCGAGGCGGGCAACGGCTGCCCGCCTCCCCGATTGGAAGGTTGCAGTGCCGGGCCGACCCCGGGAAGCCGAACCATCCCCGCAAACCACGGTACCCGGGCGAAACGCCGGCCGCTGCCGGCGCCGGCACCGCCATCGAAAATCGCCGGAGTCGGGAATTTTGGCTTGACGGATTCTTCCCGATTTCAATAAAAACGTTTTTATCCAAGCCCGGCCTGGTCAGCGCCGAGACCCGCCCCCGTTCGAAATGTTCAACCGCCCCCCCCACAATGAAATCCCGCCAAGAAATGTTCAGGATGCCCCGACGGATCGTCCTTGCGATCTGCCTAGTGACAACGGTCATTGCCCCCGCTCCCGCCCAAACCGTGCCGACCGACGCGCCGCGTGCCGGCGGGCCGGCAAGGAATGACCAGAACAGGAATCTCCGGATCGGGGACGCGGACGTCACCGCCGGCGATCGCCCCGATCCAAGTGAGCCGGTCGTGGAACTGTCGCCCTTCGTCGTCAATACGACCCAGGACAACGGATATCAGGCCACGTCGACCCTGTCGGGCACGCGCCTCAACACTCCCCTTCAGGATGTCGGTGCCGCGATTTCGGTCTACACCAAGAATTTTCTGGGCGACCTCGGTGTCACGGACACCAACCAGCTGCTGATCTATGCCACCGGCATGGAGGCGGCGGGCGCCGGGGGCAATTTTTCCGCGTCCGGGGGGGATGAATCCAGCCTCGCGGCCCGCGCCTACCCGCAGGCGGCCAACCGGGCGCGAGGTCTGGGGGGGCCGAGTGCCACGCGGGAGTTCTTCCGCACGGACATCCAGTCCGACTCCTACAACATCGAACGTGTGACGGTGAACCGGGGTCCGAACGCCGCCCTCTTCGGCGTGGGCAGTGCCGCGGGCGTGGTCGACACCACATTCCTGCAACCCGATCTCCGGCGCAACCGGAACACGATCATGGTGCGCTATGGCAACAACGACGCCCTGCGCTCCACGGCCGACTTCAACCGCGTGCTGATCGGTGGAAAGCTCGCCGCGCGCATCGCCCTGCTGCGCGAGCGCGAGGAGTTCAACCAGCGTCCCGCCTTCGAGGACAAGAAACGCATCTATGGCGCCCTCACCTTCGAGCCCTATCGGTCCACCGCGCTGCGCTTCAATTTCGAGTCGGGGAACACGTACGCCAGCCGCCCGATCACCGTGCTGCCCTACAACAGCATCCCGACCGCATGGTATGCCGACGGTCGACCGGGCTTCGACTGGAGCTTCTATGACGATCCGGCCCGCAACCCGAATGCCGCGGCGCAGGCAGGTGGCAGCGGCCTCTACGCTCCGCCAGCCACCATGGGTGACGACGCCCGGATTACGGACCGGTTTCTGGTGGTCTACCGCTCTCCCGACGCCCAGACGCCGGCGTATGCCTATCGCGCGAGTTTGACGAGCTCCAACGGCAACCTCGCCAATACCATCAAGAACCAGATCTTCAATCCGCTCGTCAATCGCGACCTCGCCTCCGATGCGATTCGCTGGTATGCCACGCGCAACATCAACCAGCTCCCGGGCGCCTACTGGGTGGGTGCAAACGTGCTGCCCGGCCAGCAGTCCGGGCAGGTGCCCGCCGGCATACGAAGCCAGGGGTTCACGGATTTCAGCGCATTCGACTTCAAGAACCGGATGATCGACGAGACGGCCCGCCAGAGCGACAGTTTCCATACGTTCAAGGTCCTGCTCGAGCAGCGCGCATGGGAGGACCGGGTGGGCATCGAACTCGCGTATGACCGGCAGCGAATCGACCGCCGCTCGAGGGTCTCGTTCTTCGGGACGGGCAACGACAACCACATCCGCCTCGACACCAACGCCACCCTGCCCACGGGCCAGCCCAACCCCGACTACGGCCGCCCCTACGCCGTGACCGGCTCCAACCGCTGGACGAACGATTTCAGCGACCGCGAGGGCAAGCGAGCCACCGGGTTTCTCAAGTACGATTTCAAGGATCTGCGCACCTCCTGGACCGAGTGGCTCGGCCGTCATACGGTCACCGGACTTTATGAAGAATCGGCCCAGGAGTATATTGCGATACTCCCCAGGTTCGCGGTCGACGGCGAGGCGGCTCGCGCCCTGAGCCCAACTGTCAACGCAGGCAACCGCTGGGCTCCGCAGATCGCGTATCTGGGTCCGTCCCTCATCGGGAACAGCAATTCACTCAGGCTCGAGTCGGTCCGGATTCCGAGTATGGCGCTCGGCCCGGCGCCAGCCGATGTGAGCAATTTCGTCCGAAAGGCCGACGCGACGGATCCCGGCGCTTTTGTGAATCAGCCATTTTCCTATGTTGAAATCGTCAATGCGGGCTCCAATCGGCGCGAGGTCATCAAGTCGCGGGCCGTCGTTCTCCAGAGCTACTGGCTGCGGGACCATCTCATCACCCTCTTCGGCTGGCGCCGCGACGAGGATTATTTCGTCCGCCAAATCACCAACTTTCAGCCCAACCCCGCCGATCCCAACGATCCCGGCAAGACGCGTTTCGGATTCAACGACCTCTCCTTTCCGAGCACTCCACCACTCAACGTGGCCGGAGAAGTCAAAAGCTACAGCGTCGTCCTGCGCTGGCCGCGGAAGCTGATCAAGCTGCCGACCGGCACCGATCTCAGTGTATTCTACAACGAGTCGGAGAGTTTCTCGGCACTCGGGGGGCGTGTCACTCCGTTCGGCGAGAGTCTGCCGTCACCTCAGGGCAAGACCAAGGAGTACGGGTTCAACTTCTGGGCCTTCCGGGACAAACTCTTTCTCCGCATCAACTGGTTCGAAACCGGCGCGAACGCACAGAGCGTCAACCTGCTCGGACAAGCCTTCGTCCCCGCCGTCATCACGCGTGCCGGCATCTGGGCGACGGAGGCGAACAACAACCCGCACCTTGCCGCCCAAAGCCAGGCCGACATCGATCTGCTGTTCAGCACGCTGCCCGCCAATTACCGCGACCTCTATGGCCTGCAGATCACCGGCACGGCCCCGAACATCACCTATGCCTCCAACACAAATCTGGCCGGCGCGACAGACACGACTGATTTGACCGCGAAAGGCACGGAGTTGGACCTCACGTTCAACCCCACCAACAATTGGCGCATCCTGCTCAATGTCGCCCGGCAGGAGACGGTGTTGACCAACTCCTATCCCCAAATGAAGCGTTTCGTCGCACTCATGCGGCCGGTCTGGGACAAGTTAAGCGCACGCCCGGCGGGCAACTATCCGCTGAATTGGCAGCCCGGCGATCCCTTGCCGGCCAACGTCCAGACGTTTGGCACCTTCCTCGACGTGAACGTGTATGTGCCGTTGGCCTCCATGCTCGCCACCGAGGGCACCGCCAGCGCCGAGCAGCGCAAATGGCGCGCCAACCTCGTCACCAACTATACCTTCAGCAGCGACGCTTCATTCCTTGGCATTAACCTGAAGGGCTGGGGTTGCGGCGCCGGCATACGCTGGCAGGACAAGATCGGCATCGGCTATCCGACGTCCCGCGATCCCAAGGGAAGCGTGGCCTTCGACCTTGAGCATCCCATCTACTCGCCCGCCGAGACCAACGTGGATGCGTGGGTGAGCTACCAGCGCAGGTTTTGGAACAACCGGATCAACTGGAGTGTGCAACTGAACGTATCCAATCTCTACGGCCAATCGGACCCGATCGCAATCTACGCCCAGCCGTGGGGAGAAGATGCCCTCGTCCGCCTCGCTCCCGAGCGCCGCTGGTACCTGACGAACACATTCCGCTTTTGATGCGACATGGCGATCACATGCTCCATGGCACCGGCGCTTGCTCGAGGTCCGGCCGGACTCACGATTCCGAAGCGGTCGACAGACAGCATGGAAGAAGGCCTGAAGCTCTTGCTGAACCGATCCGGCGTCCGATCGAAAGGATGCCGGGCGAACGGGTATCGGTGGCTTCGGCTGGCGATCGCCATGGGCTTGGGCGTGTCGGGCGCCGCCCGCCTTGGCGCTGACCGCGTCACCCAATCCCTCGACGGCCAGTGGCAAATCGCCGACAGCCGCTCGGCGGATGACGTGCCGCGGCAGTTCGACCGCACCGTCTCCGTGCCCGGCCTGGTCAATCTCGCCCAGCCGGCCTTCCCGCAGGTGGACGCGTTCTTCAGCCGCGAGCAACTGGCCACCCGTATCCGGGCGAACCTGGCGCCCGTGGAGTGGCTCAGCCAATACTGGAAGGGCAAGCCGGATCAGGATCGCGACTACTTCTGGTATCGGAAAACCTTTCGCGCGCCGAGCGCCCGGGCCGTGGCCTTGCTGAAGGTTGGCAAGGCGCAGTTCGGCACGGCGGTGTGGTTGAACGGCCGGAAGCTGGGGGAGTATGCCGGCTGCTTCTCCGCCGGTTATTTCCCCATGGACTATGCCATCCGCTGGGGTGAAGAGAACACGCTGGTCGTCCGCATTGGCGCGCACCCCGCCGTGTTGCCGGAAAACTATCCCACGGGCTCGGACTTCGAGAAGATCAAGTGGACGCCCGGCATCTACGACAGCGTCTCGCTGATCTTCTGCGACAACCCGGTCATCGAGACCCTCCAGGTCGCGCCGCGCATCGCCACGAGTGAGATCGTGGTGCAGACAAGGGTGAAGAACCACGGCGGCGCACCCGCCACGGCCGCGCTGGCGCACACGGTCAGGACATGGAAGGGCGGGAGGAAGGTCGCGGTTGCGCCACCGGAACCCCTGACGCTCGATCCCGGCGAAGAGAGGGTCGTCACGCGGACGATCAAGATCCCCGCGGCCCGTCTCTGGTCGCCGGAAGACCCGTTCCTCTACGTCGTCGAGTCGGACACCGGCGGCGACTCGCTGCAGACCCGGTTTGGCATGCGCGAATTCCGTTTCGATGCCGCCACCAAGCGCGCCTACCTGAATGGCAAGGTCTATTACCTGCGCGGTTCGAACATCACGCTGCATCGTTTCTTCGAAGACCCGCTTTGCCGGGATCTGCCTTGGAACGAGGCCTGGGTGCGCAAACTGCTCGGCGATCTCCCGAAAAAAATGCACTGGAACTCGTTCCGGTTCTGCATCGGCCCGGTGCCGGACCGCTGGTTCGACATCTGCGACGAGGTGGGTCTGCTGATACAAAACGAGTTCCCCATCTGGACCGGCCGTCCGCACCCGGTTTGGTTCAGTCCGCAGGTGATGCCTCCGGGTTACTCGCGCAGCTATGATGCCGACGAACTGATACGACAGTTCAGGGACTGGATGCGCGACCACTGGAATCATCCGAGCGTGGCGATTTGGGACACGAAAAACGAAACCGAGGAACCGCTCTTCGGCAGCAAGATCGTTCCGGCCGTGCGTGCGCTGGATCTGTCGGATCGTCCGTGGGAAAACAGCTACGACCCACCGGTCGGACCCGACGATCCGTTGGAATATCATGCGTACCGTTATGTCATGATGGAGGACAGCACCTACAAGCTCACCCCAAAAGTGTGGAGCGATCTGGAGACGAGCGATGGCTCGGAAACGCGGGTAAAACTGCCATCGTACCGGCATCCGGTGATCGTCAACGAATACGGCTGGCTCTGGCTCAGCCGCGACGGCTCTCCGACCCCGATCACGGAGAAGGTCTATGGTCAACTCATGGGACCGGACGCCACCGCCCGCCAGCGGCTCGATCTTTGTGCCTACCTGCTGGCCGTGGAAACCGAGTACATGCGCTCCCATCGCCGCTACGCCGGCATCATGCATTTCGTATACCTCACCTGCAGTTATCCCGGCGTCTACACTTCGGACCATTTCAGCGACGTGACCCGGCTGAAACTTGATCCGGCCTTCGTGGACTACATGGGTGAGGCCTTCAAGCCCCTGGGCGTGTATCTCAATTTTCAGCAACCGACGCTCAAGGCCGGCGCGAGCCGCGAGTTTACCGTGAAGCTGGTGAATGACGAGTCCCGCCCGTTGAGCGGCACCCTCGTGCTTTTGCTTGAAACTGAAGGCGGAAGGGAACTCGCCCGCACCGAACAACGATTCGAGATTGGGGAACTGGGCGCCGCCACCCATCACCTGCGGCTGACCGCGCCCGCGAACGCGTCCGGCAAATGCGTCCTCAAAGCCACCGCCCGGCCCGCCGACGGGAGCAAGCTCACGCCAACCGTGAGTCGCCGGTGGGTGACACTGGAGAAACAACCATGAATCCACGGTCCGCACTCCTCATGCCGGCACTGCTGGCTGCAGCCGGCTTCGCTCTCGCGCAATCGGGAACATCAACGAAACCCAACATCGTCTTCATTCTCGCCGACGACCTCGGCTACGGCGACCTCGGTTGCTACGGTCAGCGCCTGATTCAGACGCCGAACATCGATCGCCTGGCGCGCGAAGGGATGCGCTTCCCGCAGTTCTATGCCGGGGCCAGCGTGTGTGCGCCGTCCCGCTCGGTGCTCATGGAGGGCAAGCATGGCGGGCACAGCCGGGTGCGCGGCAATGCGCCGCTGACCCAGCGGTCCAGGCAATCGCTCACCCGCGAGGACACCACCGTCGCCGCGCTTCTCCAACGGGCCGGCTACGCCACCGCGCTGGTGGGCAAATGGGGGCTGGGCCTGGACGACATGCCCGGGCAACCGCTCGAGCAGGGCTTCGATCTGTTCTTCGGTTACCTCGACCAGGTTCACGCGCACGTGTATTTCCCCGAGTATGTCTGGCGCAATCGCGAGCGCGTGACGCTCCCCAACGAGGTACGGCCCATCCCCGTCGGCACGAATGGCAACTGGGGCATGAGTGGCATCGCCACGAAACGGGTGGTTTACAGTCCCCAACTCATGCTTGATGAGGCGCTGGGTTTCATCTCGTCCAACCAGGACCGTCCGTTTTTCCTCTATTTCGCCGCGACCCTGCCGCATGCGAACGGCGAAGCGGCGAAGGAGTTGGGCGATGGTTCCGAAGTGCCCGACCTCGGCCCCTATCGCGACAAGCCCTGGCCGGCGCCGGAAAAGGGTTACGCGGCGATGATCAGCTATCTCGACGGTCAGGTCGGTGCCATCCTGCGACGCCTGGAGGAACTCGGCCTCGCCGCCAACACCCTCGTGGTCTTCGCCTCCGACAACGGACCGAGCGCGTCGCAGTGGACCGGCTACTCGCCTGACTTTTTCCAGTCGACCGGTGCGTTGCGCGGGCTCAAGGGCGATTTGTACGAAGGTGGCATCCGGGTACCCTTCATTGTCCGCTGGCCGGGGAAGATCCGCCCGGGTGCCGAATCCCGCTACGTCGGCTACTTCGGCGATTTCATGGCCACGGCGGCCGAATTGGCCGGTCTGAATCCGCCCGAGGGAATCGACAGCGTCAGCCTCGTGCCCGCGTTGCTCGGGCGTGCGAAACGGTCGCACCGTGAGGGACTGTACTGGGAAAGCCACATAGGATGGCTTTTCAGTCAGGCGGCGCTGCTCGACGGCCGTTGGAAGGGGGTGCGGAACGGACGCCCCGGTACGCCGATCGAGTTGTATGATTTGGACGCTGACCTTGGCGAGCAGCACAATATTGCCGCCGAACAACCGGGCATGGTCCGCCGCATCGAGGCCTACCTGCAAGAGGCGCGCACACCGTCCGACACCTGGCCGATCCCCGAACCGCCGCGCAGCCCTTCTCCGGTCAGGAAGGCGGAGCGCACCAGTCCAAAAAACTGAACGCGGCGCCGGCAGTCTGACGCAGCTCACGGCGACCTTAACACAATCCTGCAGGTTATCGAGTCAGCGGCCCGCCTCACGATCCCATGAGAATCCGGCTTCCCATCAGTCAGCTTCAGCTTCCGAGGGCGCGTCATGCGCTTCACGTTGGCGGGGCCAGGACTGCACCGCTGAAGAACGGCTTGCTTCGGTTGACCATGGTTGGGGCGCTGGCGGCGGGGTGGGCGGTTCCTCCGGGCAATTCGGCGCCGGAGCTGAAGCCGGTTGTGGAGGTGGAGGACGTGGTCTACCGCTTCGAGCCGGCCGACAACGGATCCGACCCACTGTGGTGCCATGGCTCGACTTGCATCGTGCAAATCGGCGACGACGTCGTGGCGAGCGGACTGGAGCGGCTGGCCGATGCCAGCCCGGAAAACAATGTGCGCTGGCTGCTCCTCCGGCGCGGTCCGCAAGGCTGGCAGTTGCAGCAGGCGGACCCCCTCGAACGCACGCGCGAGCCGTGCCCGCTGGCCGCGTTTCCCGACGGGAGCGTGTGGCTGTCGGCCAACCCGACGTTGGTCGAGGATCGCCGAGTCAAGCGGGGTCCAGCGCGACCGGAAATCCTGCGATTCTCCCTTGCGAATCTGCGCTCGCCGCCCGAAACCATTCTGCCGGTCTGGCAGGGGGCCCGGCCGGCATTCACCGAACACAGCTACCGGAGTTTCGCCGCCGACGGGCCGCGCGGTGAACTGATCCTATTCCAGAACATCGGGACCACTCATGCGGAATGGTCCTTCCGTGATCGCACGGGAAGATGGGCCGCCCAGGGCCAGCTCAAGTGGCCTCCCTACGAGGATCCGAAGCTGGAGCCGTACAATGCCATCTTCGGCCGGGTCAACTATCCCAACGTGATGCTCCGCGATCGGGCCGTTCATTTCTGCGGCATCGTGGCCTACAACAAATGGGATCGTGTGCGTGACGACCCCGCCCTGATGGGGCGCGAGCGATGGGGCGACCGGCAGCGCCAGCTCATGTACACGTGGACTCCCGACATCGCCGCCGCCCCGTTCCGCCCTTGGGTGGAGATCGCCAACACCTTCAAGGATGGCGGCACGCTGGCCGCACAGGATCTGTGGGCCGCGCCCGATGGCCGCGTGCACATCGTCTGGTCGGAGAAGGCGATCAACCTGAAACTGCGCGACCTGCATTTCCCCGACATCAAGCGGGTGTGGGCGATCAAGTATGCGGTGGTGCGGAACGGCGAGGTGACGCTGCGCCGGACGCTGGTCGAGGGCGGCGAAGGCTTCTCTGGCGAGCTGCCGTTCTCGCCGCGCCTCCAGATCACGCCCGAGGGGAGGATGATCATGATTTACTACGTGTCCGGCACGAGCGCCAGCGGGAAGCCGGTTGCTGAAAACCGCCTGATGGAAATCCGGACCGACGGTTCCGTCGGCGTCGCAGTGACGCTGCCGATGAAGCAGCCGTTGATCCGATACTTCACCGCGACGGTGCGGGGTGGGTCGGCGCCATCGCAGGTCGTCGACCTGATGGGCTATTCCGAGGCGAGCATGGGGCGAATCTATGCAAATCCGCCTTCGGACCCAAGACCCTGGA
>CAZOXB010000023.1:0-24925 GCA_964583635.1 uncultured Opitutaceae bacterium
ACCTCGCTGTCCTGCATCTCGTCGTCGCCGCAGTCGAGCGGAGTAAACTGGATCGACCCGACACCCTTCACCGGTCCGGACGGCCCGGGGTCGCGAGGACGTTCCGAGGCATACTCCTCCCACTCGCTGTGGCGGTCCCAGTGGCCGTGGTAGATTTTTCCCGCCGCCAGGGTCTCGTAGCCCGCCCGGCGCAGGGTCGTCACCAGCGTGAGGTCGGGCGGGATGTGTGGACGCCAGTCCTGTGAATTCAGATAGACACCCGATGTGGAGGGGCGCAGCCCCGACATCAGCGCGGCCCGCGATGGATTGCAGGAAGGCGCCGCACAGTAGGCACGCTCGAAAACGACACCGCGGGCGGCGAGGCGGTCGAAATGGGGCGTCACCGCCTGCGGATGCCGGCCGAGATAGCCCACCCAGTCACGCAGGTCGTCCACCGAAATGAACAGGACATTCGGGCGGGAAGTTGGCGCCGATTGCGCCGACATGCCGAGCGGCACGACGAGCGCCGCCAGCAGTGATTTCAAGGGTATGGCTTTCATTCTTTGCAGGTCAGAAATCACGAAACATGCTTCGGCCGCGCCACGCCATCTTCATGACAGAATCTCATTGTTGAGGAATCGGGTCGCTTCGCTTGATGGTTTCGCCCTCCCAGGTGCCCTCATCGGTCTCGGGCTCGTAGGTCAGGACGCGGCTGGCGCTGCCGGGGGCCGGGGGAAGGTCGATGCGGGGCAGCCAGCGACGGTGCTCCGCCAAAATATCCGCCCAACGAGGCTGGCCGGCGAGATTTGTCCATTCGCCGGGATCGGCGACCATGTCGTAAAGCTCCTCCGTTCCGTCGGCATAGTGGATGTACCGCCAGTTCTTGCTTCGCACGCTGTGGTTTCCCTGATTGTGTGTGGTGATTGCCGGCCGCGCGCGGACGGCCTCGCCGCGCAGTTGTGGAATCAGGCTCCGGCCTTCCAGGTCTGAGCGCGGCGGCAATCCGCAAAGATCAATCAGCGTGGGATAGAGATCCAGCAGTTCCGCGGGATCACTGATGCGCGTACCGGGAGCGATCCCCGGTCCGGCCATGAGAAGGGGAACCCGCGTCGACCGCTCCCAGAGCGTGTTCTTGCCACTGATGTCCTTCTCGCCGAGATGAAAACCATGGTCGCCCCAGACCACGACGATCGTGTTGTCGGCACGGCCGGAGTCCTTCAATGCCTCCAGTATTCGTCCCACCTGCGCGTCGACAAAGCTGACGCAGGCCAGGTAGGAACGGACGAGATTTCGCCATTGGTGGTTCTCCTTCAGCCATGCCAGGCGCGGCTCAGGCAGGCGCCAGTGGAGATACCAGGAAAAATGTGGCGTGTCATTGCGGTCGCCGGCCGGCACCGGCGGCAGCACGCTGTCGTCATCCGGATAGAGATCGAACCATTTTTGCGTGGCGTAACAGGGCACGTGTGGCAGGAAAAATCCCGTCGCGAGAAAGAGCGGCTGATCGCGCGGTGCGGTGCGAAGCTGGCTGGAGGCCCAGGTGGCCACCTGATAGTCGCCCTTGTCTTCGTCCCGGTGCGGAAAGACGCCCCAGTCCATCAAGGGGTGGTTGCCCATCGGCGTCGGCGGGATCAATTTCTGGGGAGGCAGCACCCCCATCCCGCCATGCCCGTCCCAGACATCGAACTCGCGGGTCCGGTCTTCAGCCGACTTGGGACCGCCGTGAAAGACCTTGCCTGTGGCCATCGTGCGATAGCCTTGAGCATGGAAATGCTGCGGCAGGGTCACCCGATCCCGGAGCGCTTCGACCGTCCGAAACCAGGGGGCCAACCCATGGATGCCCGTGCTGCTGGGCCGAAGCCCGAGCAGCACGCTGGTACGTGAGGGGTTGCACAGCGGCGCCTGACAATGGGCGTTGGAAAAGAGGGCGCCACGTCCGGCGAGCGCGTCGAGATGAGGAGTCCTGGCCAGTGGATGCCCCCCGAACGCGCCGATCCAATCGTTCTGGTCGTCGATGACGATGAACAGCACGTCGGGATGGGCGGCGGGCGCCGCCCGGACAACGAAGGCGGATACGGCAAGGAGTACGGGCAGAAGAAAAGCGGAGGCGGCCTTCATTGTGCTTTGAGTATCATCGGGATGCCTGCCGGCGTGTGACCGTCACCACCACCAGCCGGCGGGCGGCAAGTTCGATCGGCACCGCAACGCGCGGCCCGGTGACCTGAAAGGAGACGTGGGCGTGGGCGTCAGTCAAGGACGCGTCCGATGGCGCGACCGTGAGTTCGTATTCGCCAGGCTGCAGCAGGAGAAACTCCACCGTCAGTTTCCGCCGCTGATCGCCGAAATGGAACACCTCCGCACGGAAGGAAGTGCCGCTGGATTCCGTGACCAACGCCGCGATGTCACGCGGTGGCGTGTGCCAACGCACCGCGTTGAGCGGAAAAACCAGCGGCGTGCCGGGATCCCCGGTGGCGCAGGCGTAGAGCAATTGAGGGTTGGGCAGGGGCGGTGCCGGTTCCGGCAAATGGCGGAGATAGTGACTGGTGAAATGGAATACCCGATCCGTCCAGCGCATCTCGCTGGTGAACGCCTCCCAGTTGTAGCGGAACGCCTCCGCGTTCTCCTCGAGCTCGCGGGTCAGCGCCCGCCGGTCGCCGTCGAGTCGGAACTTCACGTAGCCCGAAGCTGCCGCCGCGAGCAGATCATGGTAGCTCCGATCGCCGGTGAGAAACTGGTACTTCGCCAGGGTGTCGGGGAGAAACTCGTCCAGTTGCGCGGCGATCCAGCCGTCGCTGCCGGGAGCGGCGCCGGTCGCATCGCTACGGTGACTTCGGGTGAAAGCGGCCATCGAACGCAGCGGGGAGAGGAAACGCACGTCGCCGCTCATCCGCCACGCCAGCAACAGCGTGGAGTTCATCAGCCGGGCCACGCTGGGCCAGTTGTAAAGTGCGTCGTTGTGGTCGAGTGGAAACGGCTGCCACCACGACGTGCCGCCTTCGACCACCGTGCCGACCGCGCCGGAGGGCCATGCCACGGTGCTCGGCAGGATTCCGGCCGGCTTGCCATTCTCGGAACGCGCCGTGGCATCGATCCAGGTCTTGAGCCACTCGGTGAACAGCCCTGTCAGCTTCGGATCGCCGGTGCGCTGCCAGTACAGCAGCGGCGGCTGCACGAGCGCGGCATGGTAGACCGTGTCGAACGCGCGCCGGGGCGTCTCATCGACCTCGTCGAGGCTGAAATAGATCGACTTGAACTGCAGGAAGCCGTGCTGGTTGCGGCCGGTCCAGCGACTGCGCATCAGCTCCACAAGCCGGAGTGCCCGATGCTGCCAGACGGGATCGTCGGGATTCAGGTGCATCATGGGAACGATCGAGTCGGTCGTGTCCTCGTTGGTGTGCTCGACATCGGCCAGGCGCGTGGTGAACCCTCCGCGAAGATGCGGGCGCCGGAAGATTCCCGCGGAAAGGCGTTTCTGGCCAGCGGCGATCCCGGGATCGTCGAACGCGACCAGCACCGGCACCCACCAGCGCCACATCTCCACATCGTCGCCCCACCCTCCGCCGAACTGGCCATCGGGCATCTGGCGCTCGCGTATCCACCAGTGGACCAGGTCGGCGAGCCGCTCGAGCCCTTCCCGCTGGAGATTGGCCCAGGCCGGTGCGGCGGCATCAGGGGCGTGAGGCGCCAGCCACGGGATCCGCCGTCCGAGGTACATTCCGAGCACGCGGTTTTCCGGAAAGGCCTGCGCCGCCTCCTCAAGTCGCGCGCGGGCCTCGTCGAGATAGCGCGTGCGGCTGGCCGTCACCCGCTGAATCTGCGAATTCTCGATCGTCCGCCAGATGAGCAGCCGGGCGCGGTACATCGCCCAGATCGGATGAAGAGGCGAATCGGCTGCGGGCTCGAGCGGATCCGGCTGGCCGGGCACCGGCACGGTCCGGGCATTGATGAACCGGCAGAGATAGCCGTTCTCCGCCGCGCGGGCGGTGTCGTCCATGGGCTGTGACTTGCCGTCGGCCCAGTTCTCGACCAAGGGCAGAAGTCGGCCCAGTTCGGCCCGACGGCCGGAACCGAGCTCCGGCCGCGCCGACAGCTCGCGCAGCAGCCGCAGACGCTCGACTTCGTCCGGCGTGTTGCCGGCGGAGCGAATGAGATCCGCCACAGTGGCCGCGACGACACCCGCCGGCGGGAACGCGACCAGAAAACCGGCGATCACCGCCCACCCCTGCCTCCTACGGAGAACACGGAGAAACCAGTTCATCGACCGCAGCAAGCGGGGAGGGTTCATGGGTTCGGCGGCAGCGCGGCCTTCCATCCTGCATGCAACAGGGCCGCCATCCCGGCGCGAACGGCAGCATGCCCGGGATCGGACGCGAGGTTGACGGTTTCCCAGGGATCCTTTTCGAGATCGTAGAGCGCGGCGGGAACGGGACCGTCCTTGAATTCCAGGTAGCTGTAACGCCGGTTCCGGACCATCTGTTCCGCCGGGCTGGCCACCTGGAAAACCGCCTTTTTCCACGGCCGCCCGGGATTCACGAGCAGCGGCGCGAAGCTGGTGCCCTCGACGCTCGCGGGCACCTTGAAGCCCAGCAATTCGCCCAGCGTCGGGATGAAGTCCACGAACTCCACGAATTCGTGGCAGACGCGGCCGTTCCCTGGAGCGCCGGGCACGCGCACCCACAGAGGCGCGCGCCGCGTCGCCTCCAGCATCGAGTACTTCGACCAAAGGCCGTGATCGCCGAGGTGGAAGCCGTGATCGCCCATGATCACGACGATCGTGTTCCTTGCCAGGCCCGTGCGATCGAGCGCGTCGAGCACACGGCCGACATTGTCGTCGACGAAGCTCAGGCACGCGTAATAGGCGGCAATCGCCTCCCTCGCCTGCTGCGGTGTCGGCTGGCCCTCCGTGAAGATGTCGTTGTTGCGACCCGTGGCGCGCCGGGCGTAGGGGAATTCCGCCAGATTCAAACTCGCGGCCGGCGCCGGAGGAGGAGGAATCTTTGCCGGGTCGTACATGTCGATGTACTTTTTCGGCGCGGTGAGCGGCGTGTGCGGATGCGACTGGTGCATCGAGAGGAAGAACGGCTGGCGGCGGCGGGCAAACTGTTCGAGCAACGCAACAGCCGCAGCGGCATGATAATAGTCGCTCTCTTCCTCGGGTTTCAGCCCGGAATCGCCATAGCGATCGGAGCGTCGCTTTCGCCACTCGCGGTAGCCCGGCGCGTCGCGGCTCATGGGCGGCTTCTCCGCTTCCGACCCAGCGAGCACCGGGGGCGGCAGGATTGGCGGAGGGCCCTTCCAGCCCGGCGGGGCAGCGGCGTGCTCGATGCGGTCGAAGTACATCATCTGTGGCCGGGCGTAGTCCGTGCCGTGAAAGAACTTTCCGATCAGCGCGGTGTGGAGCCCATGCTCCTTCAACAACTGCGGCAGAGCCTTCGTGCCGGGAGGCACATGTTCACTCGTCCGCTGCGTATTGTTCCAAACCCCGCTGGTGAGCGGGCGAAGTCCCGTGAGAAAGGAGGTGCGCGACGGATTGCAGGAGACTGCCTGCACATAAGCCGAATCGAACTGAACGGCGGTGCGCGCGAAGCGATCCAGATTGGGCGTCCGGCAGATTGTGTTGCCATAACTGCCGATGGCGCCGGCATTGGTGTCCTCAATGATGACAAAGAGGACGTTCATCCGCGACGTGTCGGGCAAACCGGCCGGCTCCGCCCAGCCGGGAACTCCGAGGCCGGCGAGCAGGATGAGGAGGAGGGAAAGGAAGCGCTTCAAGTGCGAACGGTTCGGCATCGCGATCAGAACTCGATGCCGAAGGTGAGGGCGATCAGGCGTGGCTCGACCGTGGCGATCTGATTGACCGCACCCGTGGTCAGCGCGGAGACAGCCACCGGATCGTCTTCATCGAGGAGGTTCTGGACATTGAGCTGGACCCGATAGTTGACTCCCCCGAAGGGCTTGATGCGGCCGCGGTAGCCGGCGAAGAAGTCGACATAGATTTCCTCCTTGCCTTTGTAGACCTTGTCGAGGTCGAGGACGGTGGTGCCGGAAGAGCTGGTGGAAGTCCCATAGCCGATCACCGGGGCCCCCCGCCAGCGGACGGCACCGCCGACATTGAAGCCCTTCAGCCGCCCCTCGGAGAAGCGGTAATTGACGATGGCGTTGATCCGGCCGCTGCGCACGGTGGGATTGGAACGTCCGTCGACCGCGCGGATGAATGCCTCCGCCGTGCCGACCAGCGCGCTGTCGTAGTACTGCTTGAGCGTCATGCCGGTGGGATCGTTGGCGTTGGCCGGAGCCGTGGCCCAGGTGACAGGCTGGCCGGATGCGGTGACCTCCCCGTTGGTGGCCACGACCGCCTCCCAGACCGGCAGGCGCAGGTCCCGCCAGGCGAACCACTCGGTGGCGATGTTGGTCTCGGTGGCTTCACCCTTCGATCCATTGAGGCGGATGTTCCAGTTGGAGGTGGGCGAAAAATTGAGCTCCACCTCGTAGCCTTTGCCGGAGGAATTCGAGCTCATGTTATAGCCGCCGAGACCCTGCGACGGAAAGCCGTTCCTGTTGCCGTCAGTGACGTTGATCTGCGGCGTGGAGGGGTTCAGTACCATGACCCGGTTTTCGATGTTGAAAAACTGGTTGCGGTAGGTGTTGATCTGATTGACCGCCCGGGTCGGGCCGAGGGTGTTCTCGTATTTGTTGACGCGCAGCGAGAGCTTGTCCTTCCACAAGTCGACCCGGATGCCATAGTCCCGGCCGTCGCCGCTGGCGCCGGGGATGGGGTTGCCAAACGGATCGAAACGGCCGACGTTCAGGTCGAAGGTGGTCGATTTGTTGTAGGACAGTGTAAGCCAGGACAACGGCCGCACGACGACGCCAAGATTGCGGTTGATGCCGGATTCGGACGGACCATACGGATCATTCTCAGCGTCCCAGAGCACGGGGAACAGCCCCGAAAAATTCTGCGCCCGCGAGGCCGCGTTCCAGGTTGCGGTCCTGGCCTTGTCCTTGCGCCAACCGTAGGTGACGATGAGGCGGTTGCGCTGCTCGCGGTCAGGCAGAAAATAGCCCTGCCATGCGGCAATGATTGCGTCGGTCTTGGTCAACCCTCCGCCAACGGCGGCGGTGCCGCCCAGGCGTTTGCCGTCGGCGGCGGTCAGCGGGGTTTCGAAGCCGTGGAGCTGGTAGGGATTGCCGTTGGAATCCCGGAGCGACACCGCATCCTTGAGTGGGCCCTGCGCCATCGTCTCCTCGTAGGGATCGCCAAGATAATGACGGAACTGCGGAAGCCGCGTCGGATGGGTCGCCCAGTTCTGGAAGGTCCTGGCACGGAGAGCGACCCCCGGCAGAATCGGGTCGTCAAGGATGATGCGGCTGAAATTCTGGTCGCGGGTCTCTTCCGTCGAACCCGTGTAGAGGCCGGCGAAACGGTGGCGGCCGAGCCACTTCATCCAGCGGCGCTGCCCCCCGAACTTGCGGCCAAGGTCAATTTCATAGGATAGTGTCGCCCGCCAATCCTCGTTCGTCCAGTACTGCAAGCGGGAGTTGGCGGTTCCCTGAAAGTACAGCTCACCGGCATGCGGATTGGGCGTCGTGGTGCCGGGAATGAACCGGTTGGCGTCGAGGCCGAGCGAATAGTTGCCGCCCACGGCATTGCCGCCAAGGGCCAGCAGCTCGTTGGCCGAGTTCTCGTAGTTGTAGGCCAGCTCGAGAAAGAGATTGTCGGCGAGCTTCTGCTCGAGAACCGCGGTCTTGGTGCGCGAGGGCATGTGGTTGGCGTGCGTCGTGCCGACGAGGTTGACGTCGAACGGAAAGATCGACGGGTGCAGGATCGTGAAGACGGCCGCGCGGTCGAACGTCGGGTCGACGCCGGGCATCTGGGCCGGGCTCTTGACCACGACGGAGCTGTTCCAGCTCCGCATCGGCCCGGCGTCACCCTGGATCAACACCGGGTTCGCGGTCTGCTGTGCGAAGATCACGTTGCTGGCGATGCCGGCGAGGCTCGAGTTGTTGTAGATGGGCCGGTTGGCGTAACCGCTGCCGGGGATGGAACCCGCGATGTACCAAGGAGTGACCAGGTCGACCGGAGTATTGCGGGCGGCCCGGTCCACCCGGCGGTTGGACTCCTCGGCCTGGAGGACCAGGGTGGTGTTCCTGAACGGACGGAACGTGAGCGCGCCGTAGAGGCGGTCGTCCTTGTCGAAATTCGGCTTCTTGTTCGTGTAGGAATCCTTGGACAAGCCCATCACCCGAACCGCGAGTTTGTTCGGCACGACGGCGACATTCGCGTCGAAGGACGCACGCCGCGAATCCTGGGTGTCATAACGCAATTCGAACCTGTATTGATTGCGATTGAGCCGCGCCCGAGCCGGCGTGGCGTCCATGATGCCCGAGGGACGGCCCAGGCCGAAGAGTATCGCGTTCGGTCCGCTGGCGACCGTGACCCGCTCGATGTTGTAGTTGTCGGTCGGGTTATGGATCTGGAAAAAATTGCGCGTCATCGTTCCCGTTCCGACGCCGCGCATGCGTCCCACTTCGTTGGGGAAGTTGACCTGGTTGCCGAGGGTGGTGCTCTGGAATTCGGTGTTGTTTTCCGTGTTGGAAGTGTAGATCAGGGCGTCCTCGAAATTTGTCAGTCCCAGGTCCTGCATGAAATCCTTGGTCAGCGTCTCGATCTGGTTGCCCAGGTCCTTGTACTCGGTGCGCAGGCGGGTGCCGGCCAGCGTCTCGTTCGCCACCCAGCCGGTTTCTGAAGATTCGCTGACGACGAAGGGGGACAGTTCGACCGCATCCGCGTCGGCCGAACCTCTATCCGGGGAGGTCGTCGAGGCCGTCTGGGCCGAAGCGACGGAGAAGAGGCAGCAAAAGGCGAGAGAAGCGGTGGCAACCGTTGAATTTAGGGTGATCGATTTCATGGTATCAGATTTTCAGGGATAGGTGGAATGGGAGCGGGACGGGACCAAACTCGGGAGCGCGGCCTGCCAGCCTGCGGGGAGCAGGGAGGCCATGTGCGCGCGCGCCGAGGCATGGGAGGGATCGTTGGCGAGATTGACGGGTTCCCACGGGTCCCGCCCGAAATCGTAGAATGCCTCGGACACAGGAATGTCTCATGGGTTGCGGCGGCCGAGGATCGGCGGATAGAGGTAGCCCATCGTCTGGCGCGCGACGGCTGTGCGATACTGGCGGTCCTGCATCAGACACGCGTGGCGGCTTTGGGCCGGGATTGTCGTGGAGTAGATCCGGATCTCGCCGGGAAGACTCATGATGAGCTCCTCGCGCCAGTCGCCCAGGCAGTCGGCGATCGCGACAAATTTGCCCTCCAGCGGTCCAAATTCTTCTCCGACATAGCCCGGCCAAAGCTCAGTCACCCGAACCTTGGTGCGGGGCGCAGGCACGGTCATGGCGCGGACTACCTCCGCCGTCGTGGCGCGCGCGGTGAGTTCCTGGACCGTCGCCGCCTCGGCTTCGCTCGGAGAGCGGAAACGAAACAGTTTCTGTGCCGAAAACACCGCTTTCGTTGGGGAGGCATCCCACCAGACCCCCACCGGATGCAGCCCGCCCATCGACTTGTTGGCGATGCGGGCTCCACGCGCGTCATAAAGCCAGAACTGACTGCCGTTAGCTTCCCCACCATAGCATTCCATGCCCGGGCGGGTGGGATCGATGTCGGCGACCATGCCGTTTTCGTGGATATGGACGGTCGGACCGCCATAGCCCCAGATCGTCTCGCCCGTGCGCGCGTCCACCAGACAAAGCCCGTCGCGCGCCTGCGCCAGTTCGTGTCCAAAATAGATCTGCTTTCCAGGACGGGAGGGATCGATGTGGCCGACGTAACAGGCGTCGGGATGCCCGCGGCGCGTGCTCCAGAGCGGCTTGCCGTCGTCGTCGATCGCTGCCGCGCCAATGATCACCTCGTCGCGGCCATCGTCGTCGATGTCGGCCACCTGCATGCCGTGAGTTCCCTGTCCGGCAAAGCTGCTCCACTCTCCGGCCGCATCGAAGCTCCACACCTCTTTCAACTCCGGATCATAGGCGCGGACCTTGATCAGTGTGTAGGTTCCCCGTTCGAGGATGAGATGCGGGCGCTTTCCGTCGAGGTAGGCGACCCCGATGAGGTTGCGGCTTTGCTTCGCGTAATTGTCGAAGACGGCCTCGGGCCCGCTGCGACGTCCGCCGATGCCCTCGCGGGTCGGCCAGGGAATCCGGGCGAGTTCGCGTCCCGTCGCGCCGTCAAGTTTGACGACATACTCGGGGCCTCCCATCACCATCCCTCTTTCGTGGCGGACTATTTCCGCCGGATCCCGGGGACCTGCCTTGCAGTAGACCTCCGCGCGACCATCGCCATCGAGATCGTAGACGAGGAACGGCGAATACCAGACACCCGTCTCGATTCCCGGCCCCATGTCATGACGCCACATGAAGGTGCCGTCACTGCGGTACGCCTCGATCTTGTAGGTCTCCGGACTCGGCTTCCACAGGTTGTGCAGCACCGCGGGGTCGGAGTTGAAATCGGGCTGCTTGACGACGTAATCCAGCCGCCCGTCGCCGTCCAGATCCGCGAGGCCCACCTTTTGCACGCCATAGTTTCCCAACAGCTTGATCCGGCGGTAGCCTCCGACCTCCGCGGACACATCAACGGCGACCGGATCACTGCCGGCGGCCGCCTCCCGGCCCGCAGGACGGACTCGGTAGAAGAGGCCGCTGCCGGAGGACCCCGCGCTCGCATCGACGAAATTCGTGGACGTGGTGATCGGCGTGGCGTTCAGTTTTTTCCCGTCGGAATCCGGCGAATCGCTCCGGTAGACGTTGAATCCGAGGTCCGGCGGATCGTCCGCCAGCAGCCGCCAGCCGACATACACGCCGCCCTCCTTGAGAGGGAATGCGACCACCCCGCGATCGAGCCGCTCCCCGCCCAGCGCGGCGGACGCGACGATCAGCTGTGCGGCGATGGCAGGGCCAGTGTGGCGAACGATGAGCAGCCAGCGACGGATGAGGGGACCTTGGAGCATGGGAAGAGAAGCGGCAAGCAGATGAAGGGGATCTACCGGGTGGAACCGGAGCCTCGCGCCCGCTCCATTTCAGCTTTCGCATTCACGGGCGCATCGACCCTGCTGATCACCCAGGCGCCGGTGGATCGTTCGGGCGTGGCCTTGAGTCCGGTGCCGGCCAGAAGCTGCTCCAGCGGAGCGCGAGGCAGGGAGAACTCGCCGCGCACCGCGGTGGTCGTGACGTCACGCCGCGCATTCGCGGCGAGCACCGTCCTCATCCCCGATTGCTCCGAGTAGAGACGCAGCGCGGTTTCAATCGACCCGGAGGGAATGTCGTAGGTCTTCTTGGCCACGTCGGGCGGAGGTGGGAGCGGCGGAGGAACGTAGTCGGAGCCCACGCGGCGAAGCATCGCGTCCGGGTTCGCCGGAAGGGGGGAGACGCCCTCGAGATAGCCGAGCGAGACCAGAAAGGCGTCCGCCAGCCGCGTGGTCGCGTCGTGCCACGGCGGGTTGTTGAAGAAGCCGTGGCCCATCTTGTCGGCGACCCACAACTCGCATCGGGTACCCTGGGCGTACGCCTTTCGATGATACACCGCCGACACCCGCAGGAAGCGATCCTCCGTGCCGAAGAACAGGATGGACGGCGGCTCGTCCTTCTGCGGCGTATCCAGGGCGCCAATCTGCGCGTTGACCGCGGCTTGGCCGGGGCCGCCCCAGCCCACCGTGTCCATCACGCCGTCGCCAACCGCCGGATTGAACAGCATCATCGCACACGGCCGCGTGGAAATCGAACGGTCGTCGTCGCCGGCATCGGGCCCTCTTTCGCGGGCGACCAACAGCGCGAGGGTACCTCCGGCGGAGCCACCGGCGGCGATCACCTTGTCGGCCGCGACGCCAAGCTCCCGGGCATGGCCCTTGACCCACCGCATGGCGCTGCGCGCGTCCTCCGCGCAACTGTCGAGGAGGATGCCGTGCGAATCCCGTCCGCGATATTCGGCACACACGGTGACCAGCCCGCGGGCGGCAAAGTATTCAGCCCGGGCGGTGAACTGGCCCACGCCACCGGCGCGGAAGGCACCGCCCACCCAAAGGACGAGCGCGGGGCGCCGGTCGGAGGCGGACCATCCGGGCGGATAATAGATATGCGCCTTCAAATCGCCCTGGGGCGTTTGTTTGAATACCAAGACCTGGTCGAAGGGACGCCTGGCCGCAACGCGGGAGGTGTCGGCTTCACGGGGCGGTTCGGGAAGCCTGGGGCGGGCGGACTTCGATCCGGCCTGGTCGGCCGCAGAGCCGTTCGGGCCGGAGATGGCGAGGAAAGTCGCGACGAGGGCGAGCGCGCCAGGGTAGAGCTTCATTCGGCACAGGCCGCAAGGACGCCCGCTTTCGCGGGTCCCGCGGATTTGGTGTTCAGGTCGTAGCTCCCCAGGCAGGCGTCCACGAGAGCCAGCGCCTCGCGAAAATCGTAGTTCTGGAAGCAATAGTTCTTCGCAACAAACGGCGCCCCCGCGTAGAACATCTCGTACTGCTGGTGGCGGCCGGCGAACTCCGAGCCGACCATCTCCCACGCGAGCTTGAACAGCTTCACCCGCTCCTCGGCGCTCACGCCAGGCGACCGGACATACCGGTGAAGGTCCTCGGCGGTGTCGGGATGGCCGAATTCGAGGCTCGAGGAAGGAACCTGGAGGAATCCACCGCCGGCAAGTTCGCGCAACAGATGGATCATCCGCGGATAGAGCTGCGCCTGCTGCGCCATCGCGCCATAAAGGAAACGCGGATTCGGATGCACGACGCCGTTCGCGCTGGTCACGGCGGTCGCCTCGGCAGCCAGCACCATTCCCTCGACGACTGACGCGAGCGACGCGATCTCGCCCAGATCCCAGCTGACCGAGGGGATCCTGTCCACGCCATTGACGCTGCAAATCTTACGGGCCAGCCCGGCGAGGAATTTCAGCTTGGTGACCAGCCGGATCTGGGCCTGGGCGTTGCCCAGGATGTGCGCCGGCGTCTCGAACCATTGTGCGCGCGTCAGCGCGATGTCGCGGCAGACAAAGACGTGCTCCCACGGCACGAACACGTCGCGAAACACCACGAGCGAGTCGGACTCGTCGAAACGCGTTGACAGCGGATAATCGAAGGCACTGGTGGCCGCTGTCGCGTAGGGCCTTCTCGGATACATACGCAGGCCCGGGGCGTTGAGTGGCACGACCAGGGAAAGGGCGTAGTCCTCGTCTCCCGGCTTCAGCGGCTGGATGCAACTGAGGAAAAGATAGTCGGATATGGCAGCCGCGGTCCCCAGCATCTGCGCGCCGCGGATGATGAGGCCGTCGTCCATCACCTTCCACACACCCGCCGGGATATGGGACTCAGCCTGCTCATGCGCCGTCTTCGAGCGGTCAACCTGCGGCGGGATGATGGCATAGCTGACGTAGAGATGCTCGTCGCGGACTTTCTGCTGGAAGCGCTGGACGTTTTCACCGAAGCGGGCGCCCTGGCGGGCAAAAAGCTCCGGCGCGCTGGCAAACGCAGCGAGAAACCCTGCCACGTGCTCGGGACTCCGTCCCAGCAGTCCGAACGTCTGCTCCGCCACGAGGCTCAAGGCGTGCCGTCGGCGCCTCAGGTCGTCGACAGACCGGGGAACCAGGTGGGCCAGCGATACGGGTTCGCCTGTCGTGGGGGACCGAAAGGTCATTTCGTCCCGGTGCTCTCCGATGAAATCGTAAAGATCCGCCACGGTCTGACAGACGCCGGCAAACGCCGGGTGAGCTGTGACATTTCCCACCGGCCTGCCGTCGACCATGACCTCACGCCCATCATCCAGGGCCCTCAAATATGCGGCGCCTGTCCTCATGCGGGAACCCTCGATTGAACCATCGTTGCAGACAGGCCATCCGCGCCACCGAAACCGACGGTACCGGCGTTTGGCTTAAATCGGGGTAGAATCACGCGCAACACAGAATAGAAGTTGACATGCAGCGTGCAGCATGTTGCATGTTTGTCAACGCGCAAAATGAACCGCATTGAAAAACCAGAGAGTTTGAAGGCGACGGCCCGTGGCGAGATTCAGAAGCTGCTGACAACAGGAAAGTGGGAGCGCGGCGTGCTTTATTCCGCCAACACCTTTGCCGATCTGCTGGGAGTCTCCCGCACGCCTGTGCGCGAAGCCCTGCTCGAGCTCAGCGCTGAAGGGTACTTGGTCGCGCATGACGGCAAGGGTTTCCGGATCAAGGAATTTTCCGAAAAGGAGATCCGCGATTTCTTCGAAACCCGCCGGATGATCGAGCTCTACGTCATCGAGCGTGTGGTAGCCGGCATGTCGTCCGTGGAAACCGAGGAACTGCGTCGGCAGCAGGAGCGCATGCGGGAAAATTTTCTGATCGACGACAAGGTGACGTTTCTGGACGCCGACAAGGCCTTTCACCTTCACCTTATCCATTGCCATCAGAACCAGCATCTGACGGCAGTGATGAACAACATACGCAACCTCATTTCCATTCTCGGTCATGAGGCGATCATTCGTGAGGGTCGCGCGGAAAAGGTGCTCGCGGAGCATCAGACGATCATCGACACCGTCGAGCAGCGCGACGCCGCCCGGGCGGTCGCGGCCATGCGCGCGCACCTCGAAACCACCGAAAACTTTCTCATCGCGCAAATCCGCTCGCTGGCGGGCGTATAACCCCAAGTTCGCGTGCGTGTCACCGCCATCCAGCTCGAAGTGCGCGATCGTTCGAAGGCTGCGACGCGTGAGCACGTGCAGCAGCTGCTGGAACGTGCCCGGGGCAGCGATCTGATCCTCCTGCCAGAAGTCTGGCCGGTGGGCTATTTTTCCTTTTCCCGTTATCGCAGCGAGGCCGAACATTGCACTGGGCCGACGGTCCGATTTCTGCAGGCGCAGGCGCGCGCGTTACAGGCCACTCTCTTCGCCGGCAGCTTCGTCGAGCGTCGCGGTGACCGGTTCTACAATACGAGTCTGCTGATCGACGCGCGGGGTTCGATCCGGGCGCGTTATCGGAAAATCCACCTGTTCGGCTACAAATCCGAGGAACGCCGGATACTCACCGCCGGCCGGCGTCTCACCGTGGCGCCCCAGCCCTGGGGTCGGACCGGATTGGCCACCTGCTACGATCTGCGCTTCCCCGAGTTCTTCCGCCGCATGGTCGACCGCGGCGCGGAGTTCTTCCTGGTCACCTCCGCCTGGCCGCAGGCGCGGCTCGACGCCTGGCGGCTTTTCAACCGGGCCCGCGCCCACGAGAACCTCGCCTTCGTGCTCGCATGCAATTGCGCGGGCACCGACCAGGGACGGCGGTACGCCGGCCATTCGATGTTTGTGGATCCGCGCGGCGAGGTGCTGGCGGAAGCGGGCGACGGCGAGGAATTGCTCACCGCCGACCTCGATCCGCGCGCGGTCCGTTCGTTCCGCCGCGAGTTCTCAGCCCTCGCCGACCGTGTGTTCCGGTAAGTCTTTTTCCCATGCTCAAATCCCACCATGAGTTTTATCAGCTCGACCTCGAGTCCGGCTGGGAGGCGATTCCCGGCTATCCCGAAGGCATCCGGCACAAGATCCTCTCCGGAGGACTCGACGAACCCGCCCGAGCCGGCATACGCACACGTTTGCTGCGGTTCGATCCGGGCGCCTTCACCACCCAGCCGTTCGAGCACGATTACTGGGAGGAGGTCTTTCAGCTTTCCGGCGATCTCTCGGTCGGCGGACAGACGTTCGCACCGATGACGTATGCGTGCCGGCCGCCGCACGTGCCGCACGGCCCGTTCAGCAGCCGCAACGGCTGCCTGCTGCTCGAGTTCCACTTCTTCAATCCGCTCTCGGGCCCAGCAACGCCATGAACCGTCTCGCCCTCGACGTCGTCCGGCCGTCCGGCACCGCACCGTTGGTCTTCGAGCCCCGCCGCATGATCAACGCCGGTTACGTCGGCCGCGATCAAGCCGCGGTGCACCATCACATCGAGGAGCTCCGCCGCGAGGGGATCGCGCCTCCGTCTTCCGTTCCGATGCTGTTTCCCATGCTGCTCAGCAACGTGACGACCGCCTCGCGGATCGAGGTCGTCGAGGCCCGGACCTCAGGCGAAATCGAGTTCGTGCTGCTGGTCGAGGGCGGTCGCGTGCTCGTCGGCATCGGCAGCGATCACACCGACCGCTCGCTCGAGATGGCCGACATGCTGAAATCAAAGCAGGCCTGCCCGAACGTGATGGACCACGCCGTCTGGGACTACGAGGACGTCCGTGACCACTGGGACCTCCTGCTGCTGCAAAGCTCCGTGCGATCGTCGTCAGCCGACCATTGGACGCCCTACCAGAGCGCCACGGTCGCCTCCATCCTCACTCCAGAACAAATCCTGGATTTCGTGCGGGCACGCATGCCCGACCAATGCCTCGACCGGACAATCATCTTTTCCGGAACGATTCCCTTGCTCGACGGCAAAATGAGCTACAGCTCCGAGTTTCATTGCGCGCTGGTGGACCCCGTCCTGCAACGCTCCCTGCACTGCATTTACGAGGTGGTTCATCTGAATTACCTGATGCCCGAGCCGCTTCCCGCCAAGTGATCACCCGGTCTCGCAAAATCGAATCGTCCGACCGATGTCCTCCTCCCCTTCCGGTCCCACCCGCGTCCGCTACACGGTGTTGGGCTTCACGCTGGCGCTGACCGCCATCTCCTACCTCGACCGGGTCCGGATCTCGATGTCCGCACCGGCCATCAAGAGCGATCTCGGGCTCAGCGACACGCAAATGGGGTATGTGTTCAGCGCATTCATGCTATCCTACGCGTTGTTCGAGATTCCCGCCGGCTGGATGGCGGATCGTTTTGGACCGCGGCTGACGCTGGTGCGGATCGTCGCCTGGTGGACCGTGATGTCGGCCCTCACGGGCGCGGCAACAGGACTTTGGTCGCTCTTCCTCGTTCGTCTGCTGTTCGGCATGGGGGAAGCCGGAACCTTTCCCGGACTTTCGCGCGTATTTGTGCGCTGGCTGCCGCCCCGCGAGCACGGTCGGGCTTTTGGACTTGCGCTGATGCTCGGCGCTCTGGCGGGGGCGCTGTCGCAGCCCCTGATGGCGGCATTGCTGAGCGCGATGTCGTGGCGATGGGTATTCCCGCTGTTTTCCCTTCTCGGACTTGTGTGGATCGTTCTTTGGCTGCGCTGCTTTCGCGACGATCCGCACGACCATCCCGGTGTGAACGCAGCCGAACTGTCCGCGATCGGCAGCGAGCCACCCTCGCCACAGCCACCCGTGCCGTGGCGCGCGCTCCTGACCAACCGCAACATGATCGCGCTCTGCCTCATCTGCGGGAGCTGGCTCTACGGGTGGTACTTCTGGCTGACCTGGCTGCCGTCCTACCTGCTGCGCGCGCACGGTTTCGACCTGAAGGCCGCCGGCTGGCTGGCGGCGGTGCCCCTGGTCTGCAGCGCGTTCGGCCTGCTCGGCGGCGGCTGGGCGAGCGACGTTCTCACGAAGCGATGGGGTCCGCGGCGGGGCCGGCGAACGCCCGCCCTGGTATGTCTGCCCCTCGCCGTGATTGCGATCCTGGCCGGCATTGCCGTCACGCAGCCGACGGTCGCAGCGCTGCTTCTATCCGTCGCGGCCGGCTTCGCGGCGCTCTCCCTGAGTCCCATCTTCGCCGTCTGCCTCGAGATCGGCGGAAAGCACGCCGGCGTGGTGACCGGCGTGATGAACATGGTCGGCAACCTCTTCGGCGCCCTGTCCCCCCTGGTCGTCGGTTGGTGTGTGCAGAATCTCGCCTCATGGAACATCCCGCTGATGATCATCGCCGGATTCTATCTCTTCGCCGCCGTGTGCTGGCTCGTGATTGATCCATCAATCCGGATTCAAAGCCCCGACAATCTGCCCGACGCACACCGCGCGAGCACGCGCCCGTCCGCGTCAGGCCCCCAATCTCCCGCGTCATGAAAGCCCACCCGCTCCTTTGTTCTCTCCTCGGTCTGCTCGTGGCCGCCCCGCTCTCCGCCCAGGAGAAGCCCCCGGGAAAGCCGAATCCGCCGCCAACGTTTGCCAACGTCCGTTACGGGCCGCATGAGCGCAACATCCTCGATTTCTGGCAGGCCAGGTCCGACCGGCCGACACCCGTCGTGGTTTCGATCCACGGCGGCGGTTTTCGCCGGCTCAACAAATCCGTCCGCGGCGAGCTTCTCGAGGCGTGCCTCGCCAACGGCATTTCCGTGGCCGCAATTTCGTATCGCTACTCCACGCAGGCAATCGCACCGGCGCCGTTCCTCGACTCGGCACGAGCAGTGCAGTTCCTGCGCTCGAAGGCGAAGGAGTGGCATATCGCAAAGGAGCGCTTCGGCGGAACGGGCGGATCCGCGGGAGCAGGCATGGTGCTCTGGCTCGGGTTTCACGACGATCTTGCAGATCCGGACAACAGTGATCCCGTCCTGCGTGAATCCTCGCGACTCAGCTGCATGGCCGTCATCAACAGTCAGACGTCGTACGACCCTCGTTTCATCAAGGCGATGTTCCCGCCGAACACGCCCCTGCCGGCCGAGGACGCGCTCAACGATCTCTTTGGGATGAAAAGCATGGCCAATGCCGAAAACGCGCCTCCGGAAAAAATCCACTTGTTTGAAGAGATGTCCCCCCTCCATCATCTGACGCCGGACGACGGCCCGGTGCTGATGGTATATCCTCTCAAAATGGACTCTCCTCCCGACATTCATCATCCGCTCTTCGGCATGCGGCTGAAAGAGAAAATGGACGCCTTGAACATTCCATGTGAGGTGCAGTCAGGGACCGCCCGTTTCGATCCCGTTCATGTGCTGGCCTTTTATCAACGGTACCTGAAGCCGTAGCGGGGAGACCAAACACGTGTCCATCGTCACCTCCTTGCGCCCGGAGCCCGTCATCAGGCACCTGAGGGCACTTGCAGCCGCTTCGCTTCTGCTCGTGGGTTCGGCAATCCTTTCAGCGATCCAGTCGCCGGCCTCCGCGGATTGGAAGCGATGGTCGCCGCGGGGTGAAATCGCGCCGGAGTTTTCCGTCGCGGCCGGAAAAGGCCGCGATGGCAGCGACGCCCTGCAAATCACAAGCCGCCGCGCTTTTGAATTTGGTGCATGGCGAACAACCCTTTCCGGAGCCAAGCCCGGACAGGCCTATCGCTTCGAGGCCTGGTATCGCTGCGAGCACGTGGCCAACGAACAACGCTCGGTGGGCGCGCGGCTCCAGTGGCTTGATGCGTCGGGCCACCCCTTCAAGGCCATGGTGCGGGCGCCCGAGTTTCCGCCGGTACGCGTGCACACGGATGGTTGGTCACACATCGACTACGTTACGAAGGCTCCCGAAAAGGCGGCTGCCGTCGACATCCAGCTTTCCCTCGGTTTTGCAGCCGCCGGCAACGTGACCTGGGATCGAATCTCCATGACCGAAATCGACGCTCCGCCCCGGCGGCCCGTGCGGGTGATGACGGTCTTTCACCGGCCCCCCCGCACGGGTTCACCCGAGAAAAGCGTGGCGGCATTTCTGGACATCGTGCGCAACGCGGCGCCGGAACAGAAGCCGGATGTGGTATGCCTCCCGGAAGGCGTGACTGTCGTCGGGACGAAGCACCGCTATGTGGAGGTCGGCGAGCCTGTACCGGGCCCCACCACCGAACAGATCGGCCGGCTGGCTAGGGAAATTCACGCCTACGTCGTCGCAGGTCTGTACGAGCGCGTCGGCCCCGTGGTTTACAACACGGCCGTTCTGCTCGATCGCGATGGCCGCCTGGCTGGCCGTTATCGCAAGACGCATCTCCCGCGTGAAGAATGGGAGGCCGGCCTCACTCCGGGCGACGAGTATCCGGTTTTTGAGACCGACTTTGGCCGCATTGGCATCCTCGTGTGCTGGGACGTGCAGTTTCCCGAGCCATGGGGCGCGCTGGGCCGCAAAGGCGCCGAAATGATTCTGCTGCCGACGTGGGGCGGCAACGAAACGCTGCTGTCCGCCCGAGCGATGGAGAACCACGTTTACGTCGTGTCGTCGGGCTACGACATGAAAACCTGCATCATTGCACCAGATGGAAAAATCCGGGCCGAAGCCACGAAGGAAAAGCCCGCCGTCACGGCCGCAATCGATCTCGAGGAAAAGATCTACCAGCCTTGGATCGGCAACATGCGGGCGCGCGTCTGGAGGGAGCGCCGCGACGATCTGGACCCCTGACGCGCGGCCCCGTTGCAAGCTGGCTCCAAAGATGGCAAGTTGCACAAGGCATGTGGATGCGCACGCCGTTGAGCGCAGGGCAAAGCCGCGATGCCGCGCTCGCCTCAAGGCACGAAGTCAATGGCATCAGCCGATGATCGAGACCTCGATCTCGACCGACAGCGCACGGCGGCAGATGTCGGCGCGCAGATAGGACACGGCATCGCCCGCGCGCAACAGGCGCGATTGCAACATCTGCGCCGCGACCGGCTGGTCGAGGGCATCGCGCAAGTAGACTTTGATGCTCCGGGTTCGCGTATCGTGTCCCGGAAAGGCGGTGAGCGGCGATCCGCAGGCGATGGCAATCGACTCCAGATTCTCGAGCGTGCAGTCCAGCTGCTCCCGCATCCTGCCAGTCGCCACGGTGGCATGTCCGCGAATCGCCGCCGTACCGGAGATGAACACGGCCGATGCACCCGCGCCATTTCCCCTCACCACGGTAGCCCGGGAAAAACTGGGAGAACGCGGACCGTAGTCCGACGGATACTCGTAGGCGGGAACCTGGAGCGGATTCTCAAAATGCCGCGGTTGCGATCGACTGGCTGCAAAGACAACCGTCAGGTGCGACGAATCTGTTCCCACCGCGGAGGCGGACGGCAGATTCCGTCCAAACCCCAGCCCCATGCGCTGTTCAAACGCATGCGAACGCCCACGGCAGAACACGCGGTAATTCTCCAAGCCGCCCGCCCCTTCTTCATTGATGGCGGGAACGTAATTCCAGATTCGCGCCAGATGCATGCCCTGCGCCGCATTGAGGATCCCGAGATAGACCGCCCGGGTTTCGCTCTCCAGGACTCCGGGCGTCACCCCAACCGAGGCCACCCCCAGAAGCCACTCCCCTCCCACCGTCTCAAACAGCTCCAGCGGTCCATTGCTCCCCAGGCTGCGGGTCGGCCCAAAAAGATGTTCGACCGGCGGTCCCGCCAGGACGGGTGTGCCGACCTCCACCCTGGTTTGAGCCTTGCTTCCCAACAAGATACCAAACGGGGAAAGAGAATTGGCCGCGGCCGGTGACATGCGGGATCGGGTGAGTTGTCGGTGTGAGCGGAAGTATCGCACAGACCACACGCGGGTTGCCAGCTCCCAATGGCCAAATGGGTAGGGAGGTAAGAGACAGAGATCAAAGGTCGGAGGTCAGGAGTCTGAAGTCTGAGGTCAGAACGGGAAAGCCACCGGATTGCGAAATTTTAGATTGGCCGATGTGTACCTTTGATTCTCGAACTCCAATTCCTGACTCCTGACCTCCGACTCCTGACCGCTGACCTCTGATCTCTGCTTCTCGCTTGACTTGGCATCAACTGGTCTGACCTCCTACCACTTGTGTTAAGGCCTTCCAACAAACGTCTTCCCGTCGTCGACGGCATTTGCGAGCGGCTGGTTTTGCAATACCGGGGAAAGGAATGGCTTCCGGGAGAACGGATGCTTTCGACCCAGTTGGGGGTGAGCAGGACCGCCCTCCGGGAGGCCATCCAGCGGCTGGAGATCCAGGGTCTCCTGGAAGTGAGCCACGGCATTGGCGTGCGGGTGGTCGACAATCCCCATGCACCGGTGCGCGCGACCCTGTTGCGCACGCTGCCGGATTTTGAACAACGCCTGCGTCAGTTTGCGGAGGTACGGGTGCTGATCGAACCGGAATTGGCTCGGCGCGCAGCGGACCGGATCACGCCCGCAGACACCCAGCGCCTTCGTGCGCTGTTGCACGACCTGGACGCAGCCGGCCCCTTGGTCGACAAGGCGGTGCGCGCGGATCTCGCGTTCCACCGTTGCATCGCCGACATCGCCGGCAACCGGGTGCTCGCCCTCATGCTCGGATCCATGGCGGAACTCGAGGAGGAGGCGCGCCGGGTGACCCTTGTCCGGGTCGGCCTCGCCGCCGCCAAGCTCCAGCACCAGCGCATCGTTGATGCCATTGCCTCCGGCGACGGCGACGCCGCACACGCCACCATGCTCGCGCACGTGATCGCCGCCCAGCGTGAATCCCACTGGCCCGCGGCCTCGGCCTCCGCTTCCCATGCCAGCTCCTGACTTCATCCCCGCCCTTCGCGCCGCCCTGCCCGGTCTGACCGTATTGACTGCGCGCGAAGACATCCTGCCCTACGGCTTCGACGGCACGGCGACACTCAAGCGCTCCCCATCCTGTGTGGTCTTCCCGCAGGACGCCGCCACGGTCTCCGCCATCGTGAAGTTTGCCGGTGAACACCACATACCGTTGGTCACCCGCGGCAGCGGCACCGGTCTTTCCGGGGGAAGCGTGCCGGTGGACGGATGCATGGTCGTGTGCCTCGTGGACATGAACCGTATTCTGGAGCTCGATACACGGAACCTCACCCTGCTGGCGGAACCTGGCGTCGTCACCCAGCGCATCTTCGACGCGGCCGACGCCGCGGGACTCTTCTATCCGCCCGATCCAGGCTCGATGAAGATCAGTACGATCGGCGGCAATGTGGCGGAAAATGCCGGCGGCCTGCGCGGACTGAAATACGGCGTCACCCGCAACTACGTGATGGGACTCGAGGTGGTCCTTCCGGACGGATCCATAGCCTGGCTGGGAAACAAGTGCGTCAAGGACGTCGCCGGATACAATCTCCGCGACCTCTTCATCGGCAGCGAGGGCACGCTCGGCATCGTGACCCGGGTGCTGCTCAAGCTCCTGCCCAAACCCGCGGCCCGGCAGACCCTGCTGGCCACCTATGCGTCGATGGATGCTGCCGCGGAAACCGTGTCGGCGATCATCGCGGAGAAGATCATTCCCTGCACACTCGAGTTTCTGGACCAGCGCACCCTGCGCTGCGTGGAGGCCCATGCCGCGGTCGGCCTGCCAGTGGACGCAGAGGCGCTCCTACTCATCGAGACGGACGGCCATCCGGATGCGGTCGCCGATGAAGCAAGCCGCATTGAGGCAATCTGCGTCCGCCACCAGGCGATCGCGGTGCGCCGGGCGGCCACCGCGGAGGAGGCCGTGAGCCTGGCCACGGCCCGCCGCAGCGCCTTCTCCGCACTCGCACGCCTGCGTCCGACGACGATCCTCGAGGATGCCACCGTGCCGCGCAGCGAACTCGCGGCCATGATCCGCTTCATCACCGAAGTCGCGGCGAAGCATCGCGTCACCGTGGCGACGTTCGGACATTTCGGCGACGGAAACCTCCACCCGACCTTTCTCACCGATGAGCGCGATGCCGACGAAATGCACCGCGTCGAACTGGCGATGCAGGAAATCTTCGCCCGCACGCTCTCGCTGGGCGGCACCATCACCGGCGAACACGGAGTGGGCCTCGCCAAGAAGGCCTTTCTCCGCTCCCAACTCGGCGATGCCAGTTTCACCCTGCTCAAGGCGATCAAGCACACCCTCGATCCCGACGGCATCATGAATCCCGGCAAGATCTTCGACGACCCCCGCAAGCCATGAAAGGCTCGTCCAACGGAAATGCGCCCGGGTCGCGCGACGGCCGTTCGCCGCCCGCCGGCGATTCACCGGATCAAGGAAACACGGTTCCACGGCCCGCGACGCCCGATCCCCGCTCGAAACTGGCGACACTGGACTATTCCGTGCTGCAGCAATGCATGCACTGCGGCATGTGCCTGCCCACCTGTCCCACCTACATGGAATCAGGCCGGGAGCGCCATTCACCACGCGGGCGCATCGCCCTGATGCGGGCGATCGCCGACGGTGAACTCGAGGCCACGCGGGCCTTCGGCGAGGAGATGTCCTACTGCCTTGGCTGCCTTGCCTGCGTCACGGCGTGTCCGGCAGGGGTCGACTACACGACGCTCTTCGAAACCGCCCGCGCGGAGGTCGAACGCACCGGCGTGCTCCGCACACCCGCCCGCAGCTCCCTCCGCTGGTTCGCGTTCCGCGTGGTCTTCACCCGCCCACGATTGCTGCGCACCCTCGGCCATCTGCTGCGCTTCTGGCAGCGGAGCGGCGCGCGAACCCTGTGCCACCGCCTTGGCCTGATGCGGTTGCTGCCCCGGCGCCTGCGCGAACTTGAGCCGCAGGCTCCGGTGATGTGCTCCCGATTTTCGAATGCCCTGATCGCACCGGTTGAAAGGCCGTCCGCCGGCGCAACGCGATACCGGGTGCTGATGCTGACCGGCTGCGTCCAGGACCTGGCGTTCTCGGATGTCAACCGCGCAACCGTCGACGTGCTGCTCGAAAACGGATGCGAAGTCCTGACGCCACCGGTCCAGTCGTGCTGCGGTTCGCTGCAGATGCACAACGGCGACGACGCCACCGCCCGCAAGCTCGCGCGACGACAGCTCGACGAGGTCGACCTTTCCCAAATCGATGCGATCATCAGCAATGCCGGTGGCTGCGGTTCCCACCTGCGACACTACAACACCCTGCTGCGGGATGACCCACGGTATGCGGAACGCGCCGCGGAATGGTCGCGCAAACTCAGGGACATCCATGAATGGCTCGTCGAAATCGGCTTCCGCAAGCCGCGGCCTCCCGATGGAGGCTCACCGGGAATGCCGCCCGTCGCGGTGACCTATCATGAGTCGTGCCATCTTTGCCACGGGCAGAAGATCAGCCGGCAACCGCGGCAGATCCTCAAGGAGCTCCCCGGAGTGGCCTTCAGGGAATGCGCCGAGGCCACCTGGTGCTGCGGCAGCGCGGGCATCTACAGTCTGACCCAGCCGGCGACCGCGACGTGGTTGCGGGACCGCAAGCTCGGCCACCTCCGGGCCACCGGGGCCTCGGTGGTCGCCATGGCCAATCCAGGATGCCACCTGCACGTCGCCAACGGATTTTGTGCCGC
>CAZOXB010000024.1:0-24607 GCA_964583635.1 uncultured Opitutaceae bacterium
CCCAGGCCCACATTGGATAGAGGAGGTACCGGTTGCTGGTATCGAGAAAGCACCACAGGCTGCTTCCCAGTTGCCACAGGACCAGGGAAATCGACATGACCGACTTGTTGCCATACCGGTCCAGCATCTGACCCCACGCACCCAGCGAAAGGGCGCCGCCAAGGGCGGAGATCGTCGAAAGGATACCGACGTCGAAGGCCGACATCTGCAGTTCCTCGAACATGAAGACGTGATAGAAGGGACCAAAGACGTTCGCCGCAAACGACCAGATCGCACCGAATCCAATGAACGCAAGGAATGACTTGGATCGACGGATAAGGGCCATCTGATCCTTGAACGAGAGCACTTCCTTGGGTCGGGGTGCCTCCAGATTGGCGGACGGAGTGTCCCAGATCCATTTCAACGAGAAGATGCGCAGGATCACCGCGCCTACGATGATGACCTGGAAAACGGGGATGGAGTAGTTCCAGCGCGCCAACGCCCAGCCGGTCACCAGGAGGAAGGCAAGCGTCGACAACGATAGCAGGCGGTTGCGCTGTCCAAAGTATTTCCCGCGCAAACGGGCGGGGACCCATTCCTGGATCCAGGAGTTCCAACCGACACCGGCGAACGATGCCGCGAAGCTTGAAACAAAGTACCAGGACGCCAGCCAACGTCCCGATGTGCCGGGATCATGGGTCGGCATGTATCCGAGCATGATCACCAACGCGGCCCACGCGACCAGGTGGAAGCTGGCTGGCAGGAATGCCAGTTGTTTGGTGGAAATCCGCTTGATGAGGAACGGAGTGACAAACACCTGCAGGAAGTTGCAGATGAACGGCAGCGCTGCGATGAAGCCGATCATCGATTTTGGCAAATCGAGCGACTTGGTATACAGTGCCGTCAGGAAGACGTTCACCGGCAGCGACATCGTAACTATGGGCATCGCGACCAGACCATCCGCAGTACAAAGCAGCAGCGCTCTGCGGAAGAGCTTCTTGCGTTGGGCTGTGGTTTCTCGCCGGGTAGTCACGTTTTCTTTGAATAACATATGCTGATCACATGTCCCGGCTCATAGAAGCAAAAGAAATCAGACTGAAAAAAACGGTTGATTTGGCGCGATGGCTCATTGGCAAGCAGTTGGTCCGACGGCGGGACGGCCGGGACGATACCCGCGTGCGGATCACGGAAACCGAGGCTTACGACGGAGAGTGTGATCTGGCATGCCACGCTGCCCGGGGACGCACGTCGCGCACCGAGGTGTTGTATGGGCCGGGAGGGGTTTGGTACGTCTACCTCTGCTATGGCATCCATGAAATGCTCAATCTCGTCGCAGGCGCCGAGGGTTGGCCGGCGGCGGTGTTGATTCGCGGAGTGGAAGGCATATCAGGTCCTGGACGAGTGACGCGCGCGCTTGAGATTGGCCGGACATTGAACCGGACCGATGCGTTGCCGGCGGGAGGCCTCTGGCTGGAAGACGACGGCTTCAGTCCTCTGCCGTCGGAAATCAAGCGCACGCCGCGGATCGGCATCGACTACGCAGGGCCGGTGTGGGCGGGGAAGCCCTGGCGGTTCGTGCACACGCCGGGAATTGCGGTGCTTACGACCCGCGGACGAGCGCGGCCACGCGCCCGGCCGTGATGCCGGCGAGATCGGGGTCGCCCTGCAGCACCGTGACGTGCTTTCCGGGTGGAGCCCAGACCGCGGGATCCGTGGGACCGAAAAGCAGCAGGCACGGCGTGCCCACCGCGGCGGCGAGGTGGCCGATGCCGGTGTCGTGTCCGATGAAAAGCCGGCAGCGGGCGAGGGCGGCGGCAAGCACCGGCAGCGGCCAATTATCCAAAATATGAATACGTTCCGAAGCCTGCGCGAGCATCTCCTGCCGGATCGCCTGCTCGGCGTCTCCGAGGATGATGAGAACGCTGTGGGGAGAGAGAAGTCCGATCAGTTCGCGCCACTGTCCGGCCGGCCAGTTCTTCCGGGCGGATCCGCTGCCGGGGTGAATGGCGATCCGGCTGGGATCATCCGCCAGGCGCGACGTCACCTCATTGGCGAGGTATGGGGGCAGCGTGAGCCGCGCCGGTCGGGGGGCAGGCAGATTGATCCCGCCGAGGGGCGCGAAGAAGTGGGCGCAGGCCGGGCGGGTCGTCACCACCGGGCTTCCGGCGATGTAGAGCTGGCCGGGGTTCAGGGGGAAGTGTCGCGCGAGGTCGCCGTCGGGATCCGGCCAGAAGCTGAGCACGAGGTCGAAGGACTCCAGCCAGGCGCGAAAGGAAGCTGCCAGCGGGGCATTGCGATAGAGTTGTGACCAGCGTGCCTCCACCTGGTCGTGGGCGGCATCAAGGGTGCCGTCGAGCACGGCGAGTTCGGCGGCACGCGGATTGCCGGCAAGTTCGATCCGGGCGCCGGGCCAGCGTTCACGCAATGCCTTCAGCAGCGGCAACGTGATCAGGAAGTCGCCCAAGGCACCCCCGCGGAGAATCAGGAGCGAGGTCGGATTCAACGTGAGCCCACCGGATTGCCCGCGACCGGGCTGACCAAGGAGTGTTCGACCAGCATGAGGCGCGCCCGACCAAAGTTCAGTTGAAGCTGCATCTGCACCGGCTCGGGATCGTCGCCATCGGAGACCCACACCTTGATTTCGCCTCCGCGCTGGAAAATCCCGCGGGGTGCCTCGGTCTCCATGCGCGGGACGAGCACCGTGGTGGCAAAGGTGCCCAGCGGTGTCTTCACCGTTTCGATTCTCTCCGCATGGATGACCACGGGATAGATGTCCCTTCCGAAATACACATCGACGCTGCGATGATCCCCGACCTTGAGATTCCAGTTGCGGGTTTGAATCAGGGCGGTGATGAGATCTACCGGATTGGTGACGCCCAGCGGAAACTCACGATCACGGTTGGGCCGGAACGAATCGCGGTGGCTGGCCACCCGTTTGTCGTAGTCAAATACGGTGAGAGAATGACTTCCTTGGGAACCGCCGGTGCCTTCCTCGGTGGCGGTCAGCAGCCGCCCTGTCGCCTGGTCGATCACCAGCGCGGAGACGTTGTCGAACTTGTAGAGACCGCGTATGAACCCGCGCGACGAGATCCGGGTTTGAATCCGGACGAGATCGGATTCGGCAGTCGTGTCGCGGCGGGCGTTCATCACAATTTCGCCGGCATTGGAGAAGATGCCCCAGGCGATCTGAAAGCGGAAGCGCTCACCGTCGCGCAGGGCGGTGAACGGGGCATCCGCGTGCCCATCGGCGAGACCGGCATGGATGAGCAGCCCCAGGAGGGCGCAACGAAGGAGTCGGCTCATGGGGTCATTCTATCGGCGCGACGACTTTTCCGCGTGCCGGCGGATTTGGTCCACCATGCCCATGACCTCCGCCGGCGGACGGCGATTGGCGAGGAGCTTGGCCATGGTATCCATGTAGGGGGACACGTGCCGAAAGAAGCGCTTGTAGGCGGCGCAGAGATAGTTGAGCCCCGGCTGGCCATCGGGCGTGGTCAGGAAACGATGCTTCGGGCATTCGCCATGGCAGGCAAAGCGCACGTCACAGTTCCGGCAAAATTGGGGCAGCGTGTCGGACTTGTCCGCTCCGAATTTTTTCTGCCGGGTGGACCCCACCATGTCGCCGAGGGACTCCGTCATGACGTTGCCGATGCGATATTGGGGATAGACGTAGTGGTAGCACGAATAGACATCGCCATTGTGTTCGATGGCGAGGGCATCGCCGCACTTTTCGGCGAAGACGCACAATCCCGGGCCCTGGCCCGTCCAGTTTCCCAGCGTGACATCGAAGAGCTGAACAAACACCCGTCCCACGTCCTGCCGCACCCATTCGTCAAAAATGGTCACGAGAAACTCGCCGTAGTGCTCCGGTCTCACGCTCCACGGGGTGATCCGGGTGGATTGAACCCGGTTCTCGTCGTTGTCAGGAGGCTCCGCGAGGTCGAGCTGGTGGGGATTCTGTTCCCCGGGTGCGCGTTCGACGAGCGGGATGAACTGCATGAAGCCCGAACCGAAGCGTCGCAGAAACTCGTAGACCTTGCGGGGCTCACGCGAATTCTTGCGACTCACGACGGTGAGGGTGTTGTACTCGACCTTGTGCCGTTTGAGCACCTCGAGACCGTTCATGACCCGGTCAAAGGTCGGCTTCTGGCCCTTGTCCACGCGGTACGCGTCGTGCAGCGCGCGGGGTCCGTCAATGCTCAGCCCGACCAGGAAACGATGTTCGCTCAGGAACCGTCCCCAATCGTCATCGAGAAGCGTTCCGTTGGTTTGCAGCGCATTGGAGATGGTGCGCCCGGCGCCGTAGCGTTGTTGCAAGGCGACGACCTTCCGGAAGTAATCCACGCCCAGAAGGGTGGGCTCGCCTCCCTGCCATGCGAAGGAGACCTGCTCCGACGGTTGCGATTCGATGTAGTCCCGAACGTAGCGTTCGAGGACCTCATCCGTCATCTTCCAGTTGTGCGTGCTCGGATACAGCTTCGCCTTCTCCAGATAGAAGCAGTAGGTGCAATCAAGATTGCACAACGGCCCAATCGGCTTGGTCATGACGTGGAACGGCTGTGCGGCAGGAGTCGTCTTCATGGGTTGCATTTTTCCGGCCCGATCATTTCCCGGTGCGATCCGTCGGCTCGTTTCCGTCCGCCGGCGTGAGCGTAGCCGAAAGCATCAGGTTGAAGGAATACTCGCGGGCATTCAGGCGGTATGCCGGCAGGGTGTCCGGACCGCAGCTGCCTGTGCCGACGCCGCGGTGGGCAGCATCGATGCACAGCACGGTGCTGCGGCGAGGTGTGAGATCGATGGTATGGAAGGCGTTGGTCAGGTCCTCGGGCCGGTAGCGCGAGGCAGAAAAGGCGAAGGGCGTGTCCGCCGCGACACGCAACCGGTGTGTCGCCGACTGCAACTCGATCCATCGGCAGTCGCATTTCAACCCGTGTTCCTGTGGCATGATATAGGGGACGTATTGGTCGTCGACCGTGCTTTCATGGACTCCGAGCCAAGCTGAGGCCTTGCGGTCGGGATAGTTCTCCCAGGGACCGCGGCCATGCCAGCGCAGCGGACCGTATCCGGGAGCGAGTTCAAAGAGGATTCCCACCCGAGGGATATCGTTCATCTCCGGCCCGAGAAGGACGTGAAGTCCGACGTGGACTGCCTGCGCACGTTCGGATCGCACGGACAGCGTCCACTCGAAGTCGGACCAGTTGCCGCGGCCGCTGGAACGGAAAGAGAGTTCATGCGTGCCGTCCGCCAACGGCCGCAGAGCCTGGAAGCGGTGCTCAAGTCGATCCAGCCCCAATTTACGCCAGCGACCGAGTGGCTTGAGTTCCTGATCGCTCCAGAGCTTGATGCCATCATTGTCGGTCGGCGCACGCCAGACATTCAACCGCGGCGGTGCCGCAAAGAGGGGGGCTCCGTCGATGTGGAGCTGAGTCCAGTCCGAGCCCTCGAACACCGGTGAAACGGAGGCAGTTCCCTTCGATGAAAGGGCGGCGTTGAAATTCGGACCGGGCCGAATGACGATTTGCGTCCATCCCACGGGGTGATCCCGGGGGCACCAGGCTTGCGTTTCCCGGGCAAAAAATCGGAAAAGCAGGGTGACCTCACCCGCACTTTCGCACGCATCTGAGGGCGGGGAATACTCGAACTCCTGCGCGCCTCCCGGCGGCGCGGCCAAGGGAGGCAGCGTGCCCGAGGCGGCGACGCTGCCGTCGATTCTGAGTTCCCAGTCGCCACGAAGCCAGTCCAGCGCACGGAAGTCCTGGAGATTGTGGATCGAGTAACGATTTCCGTCCAGATGCGCGACACGTGCGGGCTGGGCAAGATGTTTGAATTCGAACAGCGCCGGATGTGGACGCCGGTCCGGCCAAACGAGTCCGTCGCAGACAAAATTGGCGTCGTTGGGCTCGTCGTTGAAGTCTCCGCCATAGGCCCAGTAATCGCGCCCTTCCGGAGTTGTCCGACGCAGGCCGTGATCGATCCATTCCCAGATGAAGCCACCCTGGACTCCGGGCAGGGTCTTGAAGAGATGCCAGTAGTCATCCAGGGACCCGTTGCTGTTGCCCATGGCGTGGGAGTACTCGCACAGGATCATCGGACGCGTGCGGTCGGGATGCGTTGCGTCGGTGGCCCACGCCCGGATTTCGTCCAGCGTGGAATACATCGGACAGACAAAATCCGTCACCCGATATCCGCCGTCGTACGGCTTCGTCCATGGCTGTCGATCGACAAACTGGAGGTGAATCCCGGGCTCGAAATGCAGCGGACGGCTGGGATCGAATCCGCGAATCCAGCCGGCCATGGCTTCGTGGGCCGGTCCGTGGCGGGTTTCGTTGCCGAGGGACCAGGCAATGACGCAGGGATGATTCTTGTCACGCTCGACCATGCGGATCCCTCGCTCGAGTGCGGCGCTGGCATAGCGGGCGTCGAATCCGATCTGATGATAAAACCCATGCGCCTCGAGATTGGACTCATCGATGACGTACAGTCCCAATTCGTCACACAGGTCGAGCCAGTGAGGATCGTTGGGATAGTGGGACGTGCGGACGGCATTGAAGTTGAAGCGTTTCATCGTCTCTGCATCCAGCCGCAGGGTGGCGCGATCGACCGCCTTGCCGCGCCGGTCGTCGTGATCGTGACGATTGACGCCCTTGATCAGGACGCGCCGGCCGTTGATCAGCAGCTGACGGTCCTTGATCTCGATCGAGCGGAAGCCCACCCGCACCGAGGTGAACTCGACGTGTACTCCCTGCGGCGATATCAGGCTGATGACTACGCGATAAAGGTGGGGTGTCTCCGCCGACCAGCGGAGGACGTTTTTCAGATTGTGGCGGAGTTCCACCTGGAGACGGGGCCAGGACGTGGGTGCACCCACCGGCACATCGCTGCAAAGGGCATTTTCGCAACAGGGAGCGCCGCTCGGATCAAACACCCGGGCATTGACCTGCCAGCCTTGTTCGAGTGGGCCGGCGAATCCCACTCTCACGCGCAGATCCAGGCGCCCGTCGACGTAGCCGTTCTCGAGCGGGCCCATGGCGAAGGCATCCGCGAGGTAGGTCGGCCCGGTGGAGTAGAGGTACACCTCGCGGTGCAGTCCCGCCATCCACCACTGATCCTGGTCTTCGATGAAGGAGGCGTCCGACCATTTAACCACCACGGCAGTGATGATGTTGTCGCCGTCCCAGCGAAGCAAGGAACTGATATCAAACTCTGCCGGCAGTCGGGAGTCCTTGCTCAGGCCGACGCGGTGACCGTTCACAAAGACAAAGAGGACGCTCTCCGCACCGCCGAAATGGAGGATGATCCGGCGGCTTCGCCATTCCGGAGGGATTTCGATGGCACGCGTGTAGATGCCGGTGGGATTGGCCGCCGGCACCTGGGGTGGTTCCTCGGGAAAGGGCATCTGCACGTTGGTGTAGTGCGGCCTTCCGTATCCCTGGAGCGTCCAATTTCCCGGCACTGCGATCCCGGGCCAGGCATCCGAACCGCCGCCCGCCACCTCGACGGCGGTGACGTCCTCAGGACGGGCACGCATCTGAAATTGCCAGATGCCATTCAGCGACTTGAACCAAGGAGAGGTTTCGCGAACACCCGCCAGCGCCTGCGCTTCGGTAGCGAAAGGGTAGGCAGTGGCCCGCATCGGCAGCCGGTTGGCGGCGACGAGCTCGGGCGCCTGCCACGGTTTGGACCCCGCAACGAGCAGTGGGGACTCGACCGGTTTCGGCATTTCAGGCGGCATGGTGAGGCGAAGTCGTAAAGGTCAAACGATGGGAAAGGGTCTGTATGACCGGCGCCCGTTCACGCATCCGAGGGTCCCGGGCCGATAGCAGCTTGTCAGATCAGGAACCAACCCACGAGCGCCGCAGCGAGGATCAGACGGTAGAAGGCGAACAGCCCGAGGCCGGCATGGCTGAGGTAACGCACCAGGAAACGAACAGCAAACGCCGCGGAGACCGCCGCGACGACAGTGCCCAGGATCAGGTGCGGCCATCCAAAGACGGCAATCATCGCGGGGCCGGCCTTCATTCCCTTGTAGACCGCGGCGCCGGCGAGCGTGGGCAGACCCACCAGGAAACTGAATTCAGCGGCCCGTGCGGGACTCAGCCCGCAAAAGTAGCCGCCAACCATGGTGACCATCGAACGGCTGGTGCCGGGCCAGAGGGCAAGGCATTGCATGAGACCGATGCCAAAGGCTTCCTTTGCGGTGAGATCATGCGGTTCCTTCTGGCTCTGATTGGCGTGGGGCGAATGACGTCGCCAGCGCTCGGCGCCGAGCATCAGTACGGCGCCGCTGATCAACGCGGCCACGACGGCACCGATCGAGAAGAGATAGCGGTCGATCCATTTGCTCAGGAAAAAGCCCGCCAGGGCGACAGGTACGAAGGCCAGGATGACGTTGCGCAACAGGCGAATTCCGGGCGCGTGCTGCCCGAGCAGGCCTCGCATCATGCCGAAGATCTGCGGCCAGTAGAGCAGGGCGACTGCTGCGATGGCACCGACTTGGATCACCACGATGTAAGTATCCGCCGCCAGTTTTTCGGTGAGCGGCTCGCCGACGGGATCTTTCGCCGAGGGGCGTCGGTACCAGCGGATGCCACCGCGGGCATCCTGAAGCGGTGTTGTCCCCTCAAGTTCAAGCGCATGGGTTGCAATGATCAGGTGTCCAGTCGAGGAGATGGGCAGGAACTCCGTGACCCCTTCGACCAATCCGAGGACCACCGCGGCACCTGCCCCCATGCGAACAGCCGGTTCCGGCATCGCGACCAAGGGAGCCTCCTTTGCCGTGAGAGAATGTTCCGTTGGCGCCGATGACGACGCTTGTTTCAATTCCTCCGCTGAAAGTGCCAAACCGAGTTTGCAGAGGAGAAGGGCGGCAAGGACAAAACGCACGTCGCTTGATTTTCAGCTTTGGCGGGAGGGAGCAAATTTATTTGCCGAGGAGAAGTGTCGTTGACTGTCTCCCTCCACATGGCCCTGACCGAGCTTACACGCAAACTCATTGCCGGAAATGAATTGTCTCCGGATGAAGTGGGCGCAGCCGCGGGATTCCTCACGGATCCGGTGGTGCTGGAGGCGGAAAAGGCGGATTTTCTTTCCGAACTGGCGCGCAAGGGAGAAACGGCGGCGGAAGTGGCGGGCTTTGCGCGAAGTTTTCGCTCCCGGGCGATAGATCCGGGTGTGCAGGCCTGGGCGCCGCAGGCGATCGACATCGTGGGCACCGGGGGAGACCATGCGGGCGGATTCAACATTTCCAGCGTTGTGGTCCTCGTGCTGGCTTCCGCCGGGGTGATCGTCATGAAGCATGGCAATCGCGGCATCACGTCCAAGTGCGGCAGCGCGGACCTGCTTTCCGGTCTCGGCGTACGGCTGGACGCGCCTCCTGAAACCCTGCGCCGGGCGCTCGAGCAGCTTGGTTTTGTTTTCTTTTTTGCACCCGGTTTCCATCCGACCTTCAAACACATCGCCCCCGTCCGCAAGGCACTGGCGGCCCGCGGGCAGCGGACCGTCTTCAATATCCTGGGGCCGCTGGTGAATCCCGGTCGCCCGGCGCATATGCTGCTGGGGGTGTTTGCGGAACCTTGGGTGGACAAACTGGCCGAGGTGCTGGCCATCCTTGGCACCGAGGCGGGACTCGCCGTGCACGGTGTCCTCGGCGGGGGCCGGGGGATTGACGAACTCACGACCGCGACGCCAAACCGGGTGCGCGGTGTCGGTCGACTGCGTGCGATCGATGGCTGGTGGCAGCCCGAGGAGCACGGATTTGTTCGCTCTTCCTTCGACGGTCTGCGGGGGGGGGATGTGAACGAGAACCTCGTCATGATTGATCGGATACTCGCGGGCAACGGGCCGGAAGCCCTGGTGGACACGATCATTTTCAATGCTGCGACGAGCCTGTGGATTCTCGGCAGGACGTCCTCGGTGCGGGAAGGGGCGGCATGGGCGCGCGATCTGCTGCTGGGCGGTGCCGTGCGGCGCAAGATATCCGCGACCCGCGAATTTTACTGTTCTACATGAAGCGCCTTTATTTCGGCACGGATGGAGTGCGGGGGCCCTATGGGGGGCCGGTCATCAACGAATCCTTCGCGGCGCGGCTCGGTGTCGCTGCGGGTCGTTGGGTTGGCGGAGAAGGGAAGGCCTTCATCGGCCGCGACACCCGTGCATCGGGCGCCTCGCTGGCGGAGGCGGTTGCGCGGGGGCTGCGCGCCAGCGGCCTCGAGGTCGTTTTCCTCGGAGTGGTTCCGACGCCAGCCGTGGCCCGGCGCGTGCGGAACGACGGCGGTGCTCTGGGCGTGATGATCACGGCGTCGCACAATCCGTCCGCGGATAATGGCATCAAGTTCTTTGCCCGCCAGGGAATGAAGCTGTCCGATGCGGAGGAGGCGCTGATCGAGGCGCATCTGCCGCCGCCCACGCGCGTGGTGGTGGGTGATGGCGCGACTTGCACCTGCGATGGCACGGCGGACTACGTCGCCGCCGTGCAGACCTTGCTTCCGGCCGGCGCATTGGCCGGGTGGAGGATCGTGCTGGATACGGCGAACGGCTCCACCGTGAGCACCAGTCCGGTCGTGCTCAGGACGCTGGGCGCCGAGGTAATCGGGCTGGGAGATTCGCCCGACGGAAACAATATCAACGCAGGCGTGGGCAGCGAGCATCCGCAGGGTCTGGTGGAGAGGGTGAAGTCGCATGCTGCCCGGCTGGGCATTGCCCATGACGGCGATGGCGATCGCTGCGTCGTGTGCGACGAGACGGGCAGCGTGCTGGATGGCGACGAACTTCTCACCCTGCTCGCCCTGCACGCGCTTTCCCGGGGCACGCTGGCGAATGGGGAACTGGTGATCACGATGCAGAGCAACATGGGCGTTGACGCGGCGATTAACGCGGCGGGTGGCAGGGTGGCGCGCACCTCGATCGGCGATCGCTATGTCATGGAACGCATGCTCGCCGACGGAGCTGTACTTGGAGGCGAATCCAGCGGCCATGTCGTCTGTGCCGATGTCTCGCCCTCGGGTGACGGTCTCGTGGCCGCCTTGCGGGTGCTCGCGGTCATGAAAGACACGGGAAAACCGCTCTCTGAACTCCGCAAGGCGCTGAAGCGTTTTCCCCAGGGCACGCGGAACCTTCCCGTTGCCGAGAAGCGGCCGTTGGACACGTGTGCGGCGCTCAAGGAGGCGATCCGGCAACTGGAGTCCGAACTGGGTGAACGCGGACGCGTGCTGGTGCGGTACTCCGGTACCGAGTCGAAGCTGCGCCTGCTGGTGGAAGCGTCCGACGATCAGAAAGTGACGGAGGGGCTCGCCAGGCTGGAAGCGGCGGCGCGCAAGGATCTCAACGTGGCCTGACCGATGCGCAGGGGTCGGCTGGCGGAACGCGAAAAATTTTTTCAACCGATCATGATCGACGGTATCCGAGTCAAGATCTGCGGGCTCACCTCCCTGGTTGATGCCGAGTTCGCCGGGCAGGCCGGTTTCGACTATCTCGGATTCAATCTTTATCCGAAGTCTCCACGCTGCGTCCCGATGCAACAGGCTTCGGCGATCCTGAAGCAGCTTCAGGACGGCCGCCGCACCGTTGCCGTGATGGTGGAACCGACGGATCAGGAACTCGCGGCGGCGCAGGAAGGCGGTTTCGAATTCTTCCAGATTCATTTTCGTCATGATCATCCGGTGCACCGCATCGAGGCCTGGAGTCGGCGGCTCGGTCCGGACAAACTCTGGCTTGCGCCGAAACTGCCCGTGGGAGTCAATGTTTCCGCCTCGTGGCTGCCGCTGGCGGACGCGTTTCTTCTCGATACCTTCGACGCGCAACGCTTTGGCGGCTCCGGCCGACCGGGCGACTGGAAGAAGTTCTGCCTGCACCAGGCCATGGACAGCGGAAAGATGTGGATTCTGGCGGGCGGTCTCAACCCGGACAATATCGGCGCGGCGCTGGCGGAAAGCGGGGCACGCGCCGTCGATCTGAACAGCGGTGTCGAGGTTGCTCCGGGCATCAAGGACCACGCGAAGATGCGGCAGGCGGTGGCCGCGATCCGATCTGCCCGGGCGGCCAGGGGCTAGGCCGCTGCCGCCTTCACCCGCGCTTCTCCAGCGCGATGGCGACCGTCCAGCACAGCAGGGCCCAGGCCGTTCCCGCCGTCCACCCGGCCAGCACGTCGGATGGGTAGTGGACGCCCAGATACAGTCGGCTGATGCCGGTCACGAATGTGAGGAACATTGCCAGTCCGACGACGAAGAGCTTGGTGCTTCTGCGCTGCAGACTTCGTGACACGAGGGAACCCAGGGTCAAATAGATGACGGACGAAAGCATGGTGTGGCCGCTGGGGAAACTGGCAGACGTTTCCAGCATCAGGGCGGGAACGACCGTGGGACGCGGGCGATCGAAAAGCTCCTTGAGTCCCGTGCTCAATGCCAGCCCGCCGATGGCGGCAATCAGGAGGATCACGGCGTTGCGCTTCCGGCCGGAGAGCAGTTCAAACAGTACGACCGACACGGTCACGAGCGTGAGGACCGTTGCACCGCCCATGGCGGTCGCGACCCGCGCGGCAATTTCAATCCAATGCGGACCGATTGGCTGCGCAGGGTTGTCCGGTTGGCGAAAGGCCCGGAGAATGGCTTCTTCCTGGATCAGAAAATCACCCGGGAGGGCGTGAACAACCATTTCTCCGAAGATCCATAGGGAAATCGAGAACGCGAGAGCGACCGAGAGGATGACGAACCTCGACCAGCCCGGCAGGGCGAGCAGGGCATGGAGGAAGCGCGGGCGGTGCACCCGGTGGACTCAACCGCCTCCCGTGCGCACCGGCAAGGCGGTAACGCGCATTCAGCGCGATGGTTGACAACGGCGCCGGTTCGTCGTGACCCTCCTCTCATGAACACATCCCATGGCCGAGGAGTGGGAAGCATTGCCCGCATGGGTGCGGTTTTCATCGCCGGCCTTTCGTGGTTGGGCGCCGCGGAAAGCAGTCTCACCGGACGGCTGCTGGTGGCAAACAAGGGAGGCCAAAGTCTTTCCGTGGTGGATCCGGCCGCGGGCAGGCAGATTGCGCTTATCGCCGTGGACGCCGTCACCGGCCACGAGGTGATTGCCTCGCCGGACGGGCGGCTGGCCTATGTGCCCATTTTTGGAAACTCGGGTGTTGGAAGGCCCGGGACCGACGGACGGCTGATCCGGGTCATCGACATCGCTACAGGCAGAATCATTTCGACCGTGGATTTCGAGCGCGGAGTTCGTCCGCACTGCGCACTCATTCATCCCACGACGGGTGAGCTTTATGTCACGACCGAGATCGAGAATGCCGTTGCCATCATTGATCCGCGGACCTTGAGGATCGTTGGATCCATTCCCACGGGTCAGGAGCAGTCGCATATGCTGGCGATCTCGCGGGATGGAAGGCGCGGCTACACGGCAAATGTCGGACCGGGCACGATCTCGGTGCTCGATCTGGAAAAGCGGCGCCTCGTCACGACGATCCAGGCGGCGACACGGGTGCAGCGCATTGTCATTTCCCCTGACGATCGCTGGGTCGTGACGGCGGATCAGACCAAGCTTCGTTTGGTGGTCATCGACACCACGAGAAATGAGGTGAGCGCGTCGATTCCCCTGCCGGGATTGGGATACGGCACGGCGTTCACCGCTGACGGAAACTGGCTGCTGGTGGCGTTGCCTTCGTTGAGGCAGGTCGGATTCATCGACTGGCAGACGAGACAGATGGTTGCCCGGGTGGATGTGCCCAAGGCTCCGCAGGCGGTGCTTCTGGCGCCGGGCGATGCGTTTGCCTTTGTTTCGTGTGACGCCAGTGCTCAGGTGGCGGTCATCGACATCGCAAAGCGGACTTTGGCAGGACTCATACCCGTGGGTCCCGGAGCGGACGGACTGGCATGGGCGCCGGCGCAGAGCCGGCCTTGAAGCGCGTCGCCGGACGCGTTGACGGTGAGTTCGCAGGGGGCGTCAGAAGCGGTCTCCGGCTATACGAGCTCCCTTGAGCTCCGCCCGTTCCGGAAGAGGCCACGGAGAGTCAATCCGAGAGCGAGTCCCCCGCGATCGCCACCGCGACGATCTCCTCCAAGGGAACGGTATGGGGAAGAAGCTTCAGTTCCACCAGCGTGTGGAGTTGCTCCTGCATCCGCCTGCGCGAAATCCGTCCCACTTTTTCGCCCCGTTCCGCGTAACCGGCGACGAGATGATTGTCCATGAGAGTCTGGCGTCCGTATTCAAGGAAATCCAGGGTCATCTGCGGGTTGCGGGATAGGATGAGATCGAACGCGGGCTTGGGGTCTCGGGTGATGAAGTCCGCCCAGCCTCTATTCGATGCCTCGACGAAAGCCTTCAGGGCGGCCGCATTCTGCCGTGCAAAACCGCGGGTGGCCATGTAAACGCGGTAGGGATCAAAGCCGGATTCGGAGATGAGCAGGGTCTTGGGGCGCGCTCCGTTCTTGCGTACATAATACGGTTCGCTGCTGATGAAGCACTGCTGGATGAAATTCTTGTCGGCCATGAACTGCGCGATGCCGAAGTTGGAAGGCAGGATGGAGAAATCGATTTGGTAGCGGGATTTCAGGTGGTTGATCCACGCCGAGCCGGGGACCGCCATGATGGTCTTGCCGTCGAGATCCTTGAAGGTTGAGACGGGATTGTCCTCGTGCATCAGGATCGCTTGCGGGTCATGCTGCAAGGTCACACCGATGAGCGTGAAGGGTTTCCCGTCCTGAATGAAGAGGACAACGTCGTCGCTCCGGCTCATGCCCACGTCGGCCGTGCCGGCGATCATCCGTTGGGCGACGGTGACACCGGGGCCGCCGCTGAGGATTTCAACATCGAGTCCGGCGTCCCGGTAATAGCCGCTGGCGAGGGCCTGAAAAAAACCGCCGTGTTCGGCTTCTGGATACCAATCGGTTTGGAAGCGAATCCGGACCGGCCGGACAGTCGCGGCTGCTTCGTCGCGTGAGGATTGCCCCTGCCCGCAACCGGCAAGCATGACGGCGAGAAGAACGAACGGAAATACGGCGACGCGAAGGAACATTGAAGTCCGGTCAGGTATCGCGATGGCTGTAAGAATCATGCCAAGCGTGCATCGACCACCAACTCAGCCAAATGGCGACGGCGACAAAGATGAAACCGAGCAGGCAGCCGATCAGGGCGGTGGCGAAGAGAGCGGGCATCTTCAACTGTGAACTGTAGATGATTGCCTGAAATCCCAGCCCTCCGCCGTCGCCGGCGGAACTGCCGGCCGTAAAGTCCCCGACAATCGCGCCGATCGGCCCCAGTGTCGCGGCAATGCGCAGTCCGGTGAAGAAGTATGGCATCGCTGCGGGTAGCCGAAGGAGGAACATCTCCTGGCGGCGGCTGGCACGGCACATGGTGAAAAGATCCACCAGGTTGCGGTCCACGGAGATCAATCCCTGGGTCGTGCTGACCACCATCGGGAAAAAGCAAATCAGGAAGGTGATGACCGAAACGCTTGGGAGTCCGGGCCGTGCCCACTGGATGATGATGGGTGCGAGCACGATGACGGGTGTCATCTGCAGCATCATCAGATAGGGGTAGAGGCTGGCGCGAATCAGCGGTGAAAGGGACAGCACGATTGCGAGAAGGGTGCTGATGGCCACGGCGGCGGAGAAGCCGAGCAGGGCGCCCTGGGTGGTATTCAGCGTCGAGTTCCAAAGGGCATGTTTGTTCTCGATGAAGGCGTGGAGAATCTGATCGGGTGACGGCAGAAGGAACTTGCGGTCGTCCGAGATCATCCCGCGCAATGCGTACCACAAAGCGATGAAGAGTGCGCCCGAGAGGATCGGAAGGATGAAGGCCAGGGTTTTCTTCGACATGGGCGAATTCGGCTAGAGCCGCCCTTCCTCGACGGATCGGAGGAATCTTGATGTTTCGGCAACCAATTGCTGATAGACCTTCGATTGGCGCGTTTCCTCGGTTCGAGGATGGGGCAGATCGACATGGATCTCGCGACAGATGCGTCCGGGGGCGGTGCCCATTATCAGGACGCGGTTGGACAGGAATACCGCCTCGGCCACGGAATGGGTGACGAAGAATGCGGTCCATGCGTTCTGCTCGCGCAGAGCCAGCAATTCCTCGTTGAGATGGTTGCGGGTCATTTCATCCAGTGCGCCGAACGGCTCGTCGAGCAGTAGGACCGTCGGGGAAAGCGTCAGCGCCCGCGCAATCGACACGCGCATCTTCTGCCCCCCCGAAAGCTGTCTCGGAAAATACCGGGTGCGTTCGGAGAGTCCCACCAGGGACAGCAGGCGGGTCGCGGTTGCACGCCGCTGGTCGACGGAAATGCCGCGCAGGCGAAGCGGCAATTCCACGTTCTCTTGCGCGGTCAACCAGGGAAGGAGAGTGGGTTCCTGGAAGACAACGGCCAGCTCGTCGGCGGCTTCCGACCTCGGCACACCGCGGATTGTCAGCGATCCGCTTGAACAAGGGCTCAGTCCGGCGATGAGCTTGAGCAAGGTCGACTTGCCGCAACCGCTGGGACCAATCAATGAAATGAAGTCTCCCTCTTCGGCACGAAAGGAGATTCCGTCGAGGATCAGGGGACCCTCGCCGTAGCGTTTGGTGACGTTCTGGAACTCGACGACCGTGGACACGCGAAGCGGCTAGCGCCGTACCATTTCCGCAATTTCCTCGAGCGGATAGGTGAAGATCTCGGCCAGGGTTGGGTGATACCATGGAGCCTTCAGGAGATCGAAGACGGTGGCATTCATCGCGAGGGGACCGCTGAAGCAGTGGATCAGTTCTCCGGCGTCGCGGCCGACGACCTCGACACCCAGGATGCGGCCCTTCTCCGGCTCGGCCGATATCTTGACGTAGCCGCGGTGCGCTTCCATTAGGATCGACTTGCCATGATCGTCGAAAGGATAGCTTGCGCTCAGATAGGGCTGGCGGCGTTTTTTCAGCTCGTCGTCGCGATAGCCGAGGGTGGCGAGGGCGGGATCCGTGAAGACCACGTTGAGCAATAGGCGCGGATCGGGCGGCTTCAATCCCTTCACGCCGAAGGCATGCCGGGCGGACAATTCCCCCTGCGCCACGGCGAGGTGCACGATATCGTTGGGACCTGTGACATCCCCGCCGGCATAGATATGGGGCCGGGTCGTCTGCTGCCAGCGATTGACCCGTATCCGGCCCGTCTCCGACAGCTCCACGCCGGCGGCCGCAAGGTTGAGACCGTCGACAACCGGTGAGCGGCCCAGTGCGTTGAAAAGGTGGCGCGCCCGCCGGGTCAGCTTCCTGCCCTGGTGGGTGAAGGTGACGCTCACCTGGCTTTGATCCCCTTGGATGGATTGCAGCTGGGTTCCGGCAAGCAGTTCGATGCCTTCGTCTCGAAACGATTGCTGCAGGATCGCGCTCGCCTCTGTCGAGTGATCGCGAAGAATATGGGGACTGCGTTGCACAAGCACCACGCGCGAGCCGATGCGGCGCAGGAACTGGGAGAGCTCGCAGGCAACGATTCCGCCGCCGAGCACGATCACGCTCTCCGGCACAAAATCCAGGTCGAGCACGTCGTCGCTTGTCCAGGCGGGTGTGGTGTTCAGTCCGGGTACGGGGGGCGTCGATGCACGGGAGCCGGTGGCGATCAGGAATCGGTCGGCGGTGAACTGCGTGCCACTGGCAAGTTCGACCGTGTGTGGATCCACAAAACGGGCCGCCTCGCGCAGGAGTGTATAGCGGCCCGAGGTCATGCTCTTGACCCGATAGGCGGCGAAATCGGCGATGATGCGGCGCTTGCGGGCGTGCAGGGCCTTCATGTCCACGCCAGCCTTCGGGATGCGGAGGCCGAGAGCCCTGGCCTGCCGGGCAAGATGCAGGACATCCGTGGAGTAAAGGAGAGTCTTCGAAGGCATGCATCCGCGCAGGATGCAGAGGCCTCCCAACTCGGGCCCGGCGTCGGCGATGGCCACCTTCTTTCCAAGGTCCGCGGCAACACGGGCTGCGTTGAAGCCGGCGGAGCCTCCGCCAATGACAAGGAAATCGAAATGTTTGCGCATGACCGGTCCGCAATGTCCACGAGAGTCGGATAGAATCAATCCTCTGTTTTCCTACTTTGCCAGCCTGCTGGACGACGATGACGCCCCGGACTCCCGGCCAGAGGGCGGACATCGCCTCCAAGCCTCTCCATTCGCTTGCGGCAGATTTTCGGCGCAGCCTGCATTTATCCTCCGCACAAGCTCGATTTTTGCCCACACCTCAATTCACTCCGTCTTCTCCAAATTCCATGAAAACCCCAAAGGAAGTGATTCAATCGGAGATGCATCGGCGTGATTTCCTGAAAACGACGATGGTGGCGGGAGCGGCGGCGTGGCTCTCACCGGGCCGGATGGCGGGCACGGTCGTTCCCTCAGGCGCCCGCGGCGATTGGTTCCGCGACAACCCCCGTGTCTATTTGCTGGATTTCCAAATGCCTGATCCGCTCGACCAGGGCGTCCCCGGCATGCCGACCCGGCTGCTGGAGAAACTTGATCCCAAGCAGATCACCGAACGGGTGGCGGCAGCCGGAGTGACGGCGCTGATCGTCCACGCCAAATGCAATCAGGGGAATGCTTACTACAACTCCAAGGTTTGTCACAAGCATTCGAGTCTCGGGGACACCGATCTCATGACCGAATTCTCCCGGCATTCGCGTCGGCTGGGGCTGCAGGTGATCTACTATGTGCAGCTCTCGCGTGAGCGCCGTTCCTTTGAGGTGCCCGAGCGTCGCGCCCGGCTGGAGAACGGCAAGGCCGTCGTCCGGCAGAAGAACGATCCGCTGCTGCCATCCCGCGAGGAAGTGCCGGTGGTCTGTCTGAACGGTCCGCACCGGGAATACATCAAGAGCATCGTCGGCGAGCTGGCGGCCAATTATGATTTCGATGGCTTCTGGCTCGATTGTTTCTCCTGGTGGGGAAATGTCCCGGTCTGCTACTGTGATGCCTGTCGCGCGTCCTACCGGAAGGATACGGGCCGGGAGCTGCCTTCCAGCAACGGCCTGGCGGAAACCCGCGCCGGTCGCGATTATCTGCAGTGGCGCTGGGAATTGAACACACGCATCTATGCGGATATCGTGGGCCATATCCGGACGATCAATCCGCGCCTGACGGTCACGCACAACGCCTCGGCCGACCGCGCGTTTTTCAAATGGGACATCGCCGATGGCGAGGATTATGTCAGCCACGAATATCATTTCAACGAGGGCCTCGAGAATCTCTCGCTCCTGTGCCGGAAGAACTGGGCGACCCGGCCCGGAGTGCCGTTTGAGACCGAGATCTGGCGTTTCGCCAACCGCTTGGGTGGCGAGCGCAGCGCCAGCCGCGGCTATCAGGTCCGCCCGGTGCCGGCGCTGATGGCCGAAATGGCTGCCGTGAAGGCGCACGGCGGCTTCCCCCAGTATTACGACCAGGTGAATTGGGACGGGACGCTCGAGGGTCGTAGCTTGGAACGCCTCAAGCCGTGTTTTCAGACACTCAAGGAACGGGCACCGTGGACGTGCCGGGGAAAGCCGATACCTTACGCAGCCATCCTGTGGTCGAAGACGTCACAGCGCTTTCTCCCACCTGACAAGGTGCAGCAGGCGATCAACGGAATGGAAGGCGTGCACAATGCGCTGATCGAGTCGCATCTTCCCGTCGGCGTCATCGCGGAGCGCGATGTGATGGCGGGCGACTGGCGGGGGATCCGGACCATCATCATTCCCGAGGCCGAGAGCATCGCGACCAAGACGATCGAGGCATTGACCGGGTTTGTGAAGGCAGGTGGAGGATTGGTGGTGACAGGCTCCAGTTCCCTCGCGGACGAGCGGGGCGAAGCGCGACCGGATTTCGGTCTGGCCGAACTGCTCGGGGTCCATTACGCGGGGACGACCGACACCTACTATACCTTTCTCCAGCCCGAAACGAATCATCCCGTCACGCAGGGTCTGGCGATGGGCTTTCCACTGAGCGTCTACAAGACCCTGCAAGTCAAGGTCCGTTCCCAGGAGGCCAAGGGTGTGCTGGGTGTGATTGTCGATCCCATGCCAGGATTCCACATGGGATACCCACCGCTGAACAGAACGGATACGCCGGCTTTGGTTGCGCGGACGGTCGGGCAGGGGCGCGTTGTCTATGCCGGAGCGTCTCTCGGCGATATCTACCTCCAGTACAATCATCCTGATACGCGGACGCTGCTCACCAATGCCGTTGTGTGGACGGCGGGAGTGCAGCCGACGGTGACGGCAATTGCGCCCGGCACGGTGGAAGTCGTTCCCTGGCGTGACGACGCCAAGGGTGAAACCATCATCCATCTCATCAATCGCACGGCGGCGGGCCCCGCGCAGGGTCTGATCGGTCCCATGATCCATGAGACGATTCCGATTCACGATATCGAAGTGTCAGTGGGCGGTGACATTGCCGGCAAGAGTGCGCGATTCCAGCCATCCGGGAAACCGGCGCACATGCAGATGCGGGGGAATCGGGGGATCATCACCGTCGGCCGCCTGGACGAATGGGAGACCATCGTCCTTGCCTGAGATTCGCTGTGTCTTACGCCGTGAAAGCCTTCCCGATCACCGTGATTTCTCCCGGGATTCGGTGCTTGCCGGCGTGTATGCTGCTGGCTTCCGCACCTGGCGGTTTGGGCGCAGCCCAGCAGCCTGACTACTTTCATGTGAACGTGACCAGCCCGGTATCCGGCGGCTTCAAGTTGGATATCCCGAAAGAATTGGGAAATCGTGAGCTGGCGGAGTGGGGGATGGTCGACGTTACCGCGGCGCCCTTTCAGGCAGACCCCGCGGGGCAGCGCGACTCAACGAAGGCGATAAGGGATGCCGTCAACTTTGCGAGGGATCACCAGATGGTCTGTTTCTTTCCGCCCGGCACCTATCGGATTTCCGATACCGTCGAATGCGTCCAGAATCCCGCGCGTGGATCCGGCGGAATGTTCTGGCCCTGCGTCCTGCAAGGATCTCGCCGCGGCCAGCGACCGAAGATCGTCCTTTCAGCCCGATCACCAGGCTTTGGGGATCCGACACACCCGAAGCGCGTCATTTATTTCTGGGCGCGCGGTGCGGGAAAGGAGGCTCCCGTCACGCAGGAGCAGGCGAATATTCTCTTCAACTCCATGTTCGTGAACATCGATGTCTCCGTTGAGGAAGGCAACGCCGGGGCCGTCGCCGTGCGCATGGTGGGCGCCCAAGGCAGTGGCGTGCAGGAGTGTACCATCGATGTTACCCACGGTCACACCGGCCTGGAAGGTGCCAGCGGCACGGGTGGCAGCCATGCCTGCGTCACCATCATTGGTGGGCGCATCGGTCTGGATATCACGGAAAGCCGGCCCGGCGCCACGATCACCGGCATCACGCTGGAGGGGCAGACGGAGACAGCCCTTGTCTATCGCGGCATTGAGGCGATGTGCGCCGTGGGCCTGCGAATCGCATCCAACGCCCCCGGCCCCGCCATCATCAGTTTTCCACAGCAGTGGAACCCCTTGTCGGGACAACTCTCGCTGGTGGATTGTCAGATCGACCTCCGCGCTCCGGGCGCAACGGCAGTCTCGGCAGGCAGCGCCGTGTACCTGAACAATGTCTACGTTCGTGGCGCATCCCGGATCGTGTCGAATGCGGAGGGATCGGGACTGCTCGGCGATGCGGGCGGGTGGGTTCGAGTCGCGGAATATGCGCATGCCGCGGCGCTGCCGTCCGTCAAGAATTACGCCTTGGCCACCCCGGTCTACCGACGCGGGGAACGAAGCGGTGCCGACGTCGTCCGCGTGGAGGCGGGCGTCGCCCCGCCGGGCGATCTGCAATCGCGTCATCTCTGGGGTGCGGACTTTCCGGGGTTTGAATCACCCGGCGTGGCCAATGTCAGGGCGTCGCGCTATGGTGCGAAGGGTGACAGCCATGCCGACGACACCGACGCCATTCAACGCGCCATCGATGAACATTCCGTCGTTTTCCTGCCGAAAGGTTACTACCGGATCTCGCGGACGATCCGCCTCCGGCCCGATACGCAGCTCATCGGGGTCGCCCAGGCCTTTTCGGTGCTGATGACCCGCCCGGCGACGGGAGCCTTCGCCGACTCCAGTCGGCCCCAGCCGCTCGTGCTCACGGCCGATGACCGCGAGGCGCGGACGCTGCTGGCCTTTCTTTTCGTGCTGCTGCCGCGGGAGACCTACGGTGCCGTCGGGCTCCATTGGCAGTGCGGCCCCGGATCGATCCTGCGCTCAGCCGGATGCCTGCTGCGTCCTCTCGGCGGCGGGGCGGCGAAGAATCAGCGCCGCCCGCCCCTGACCCTTGTGACAGGGCACGGGGCGGGGCGGTGGTATAATTTCTACAACCATGAGATGGTCAGCGACGACGGATACCGTCCCCTCTGCTTGGACGGCATCGCCGGTCCGCTTTCGATCTACCAATGCAATGTCGAACACGTGCTGGACGAGCCGGCACAGATTGAGATCCGGCGCAGCCGTCAGGTTTCGATCTACGGGATGAAGAGCGAAGGCAATTCCCCGGCGCTGAGGGCGAGCGATTCCAGCGACATCCATGTCTTCAGTTATGGCGGGAATCTGGTCCCAAAGCCCGGCTCGTCGATCTTCGTCTTCCGCCGCACGTCCGGCATTGTGCTGTCAAATATCATCCCCCGGCTCACGCTGCCCGGAGCAAAATTCAGGGAATTCTACAATCGCGACATTGGTATCGGTACGCCTGATACATGGTCGGTGGTGAAGGAGGAGACCTCGGAGGGGACGACGCTGGTCACGCGACCGCTGGACTTCCCGGTACTTTACCGGGGCATGACCGAAAATCCGGACAGTGGGGGAAAATCTCCCGAATGATCCCCATGAATTTGTTTCCGGTCTGGCTTGCACGGGGTGCCCCAATATTCGGTTTAGCGGCTGCGGGCCATGGCGGTGTCAGCGGAGATGAAGGCGAACCCGATGGCCGTCGCCTTGTGCCGGACCGACTCGACCAGCTGGGATATTGAATTCACGCGCCGCACACGCGGAACCGATTTCGTCTCCTTCATGCGCGAACTCCCGGCGGGATTGCGTGTCGGTGACCGATTCCATCTCTGCTACCGTCCCGATGAGGTGTCGGAGGAGGCGGCTGCCTCATATGATCGTTTTCTTCGTGACGCGTTCGCGCGTCCGTATGTCATCGGATATTTCCGCTGCCAGCACCTCACGATTTACAAGGATCACGTCAATCCCTACACACAAGGATTCCTTCGACGGGACGGCACGCCGTTTGACGAGTATGTCACGGCCCTTTCCGCCACCCACCGCGTGATTACCGATGGACTCTTCCGTTCACGACGGGCGACCGAGTGATGCGATTCCGCCTGAATATAGGAGGCTTCGGCCGTAGGTCGATCCCTGGAGGCATCGGACCCTCCGTGACTATGCTCGATATGGAGGCGCGGGACGGAATCGAACTAACGGCTCTGACCTGTTGGAGGGAAGTTGACGGCAACCGCCCCTAGTAGAACGTTTCAATGAAAGATATCCCTATCTTCGAAAAGCTGACACGATGGTTTATGATGAAAACAATCGCGCGTGCTCGAAGCGCTTCGTGGTGCTGACAGCGGACGAGAGGCACAGGCGTCCCACAGGAATTGAGGTAAAGCGGTTGGAGTTGCCCCGGTTCGCCGGTCGCGATAGCGGCCGAGTATGCAAAAAACAAACCGTAAGAGGACAACTCCAACCAAGAGCAAGATGAGCGTGCTGGCCCAGCTGTGCAACTGCATCCCCGGCCATCTGGTCGGCCGACTTTCCAAGGACCACGGAGTAGGGAAGGAATCCCGGACGTTCGGGGCCTGGAGTCACGTGGTGGCGTTGCTGTACGGGCAGCTGACGCACGCGTTCGGGCTGAACGACATCTGCAATGGGTTGCGGCATCATGTGGGATGGCTGGCGAGGATCCGGGGAGCGACGCCGCCGAGCCGCAACGGCTTTTCGCATGCCAACAAGGTCCGGGACGCGGGCATGGCCGAGAAGCTGTTCTGGAGTGTGCTGGAGCATCTGCGCAACCTCCAGCCGCGGTTCGGGATCGGAGCCGGCCGCAAGGGCCTCGCCTATCGGTTTACCCCTACGATCCACGTGGTGGATTCGACCACGATCCAACTGATCGCCTCGTGCCTGAGCTGGGCGAAGCACCGTCGGCGCAAGGCCGCGGCCAAGTGCCATCTGCGGCTTGATCTGCAGAGTCTGCTGCCGCGCTTCGCCATCGCGGACACCGCTCGCGACAACTGCAATGCTCGTGCGCGCGAGGTCTGCGCTGGCAGGTCTGGATCGCCCTGCTGCTCTATGTCCTGCTGCGTTTTCAGGCATTTCTCGGCGAGTGGCCCCACAGTTTCTCCCGGCTCTATGCCATGATTCGCGGTGTGCTCTGGGACCGGATCCATCTTGCCGGCCTGTTGAAAATCTATGGGACAGCCGACGCGCCACGATGGCGGATGCGCGCCCACCCTGAGCAGGCTTTTCTCCCGGGATTCGCACCCGCTCCTGGGGGATAGCAGGTGTATATCATCTTGGGGTCCGTCGTCGCAGAATACGAGATTCATGAATGACTCCGCTCGGATTCCGCCGCTTCGTCCTCGAGCCATTAGCCACTCACAAACCCCAATATTTGTTCATGGGACGCCTGTGATCCGAATGGCATTAGACTAATACGGTCGTT
>CAZOXB010000025.1:0-23901 GCA_964583635.1 uncultured Opitutaceae bacterium
CTCGTCCCCTGGCCTGGCGAAGGACTCATCTGCGCCGAGGGCCGCTACGAGGAGGACGGTGCGGAAAAACGCGCCGGCATCTTCATCGGCCCGGAGTTCGGCACGGTCGCACGCCCTGACCTCGTGGCCGCCGCCCGCGAGGCCGGCGACGCCGGTTTCGACGTGCTCATCGCGTGCGCCTTCAACTACGACGCCCACGCCACCGAGTTCAGCAAGCTCGGCCGCATCCCCGTGCTCAAGGCCCGCATGAATGCCGATCTGCACATGGCCGAAGACCTGAAGAACACCGGCAAGGGCAACCTCTTCGTCATCTTCGGTGAGCCGGATATTGAAGTGGCTGGTGGCTTGTGGTTGGTGGCCAGAGGCGGCAGGCTCGTTGCCAGTTTTGAGTCCGTTAAAGAGCTATCGGGACTTGGAAGTCTGGAAGAAATCAATCGTCTTGGTGGAACAGACCTACCGGGTCTCAAACGACTTTCCGCCGGAGGAAAAACCCGAAATTCTGCTGCGGCAGTCGGAGGAGGTCAGCAAAATGCTGGGAGGGCTCAAGCGCTCGCTGGCATCGAAACGCTGAGCGCGGCAGATTTCCCGCTGTCACTCACCACCAGCCACTACGCACAAGTCACTGTCCACGGCGTCGACGTCTTCAAGCCGCAGCTCGGCAAGGTGGAGTCCAGCAGCACCGACGAAATCGCCTGCTGGTTCATCGACACCGACTACAACGAGGAGAGCTTCTTCGTCCGCCACGCCTACTTCCTCGGGCAGAACGACCCCTACGGGGCCTTGAAGACCACCCTGAAAGCCGAGATCAATGCCGAGGCATGGGAGACCTTGAAGAGCGCGACCTCGCGCCCCTTCGACAAACCCAAGTCCGGCCGTATCGCCGTCAAGGTCATCAACCACCTCGGGGATGAAGTGATGAAGGTGTTCAAGGTGTGAGACTTGCAAAGCAGGCGATTTGCAGCGAATATAGCGTTTGTAGCGAATAGTACTTGATAAGGGGCATTTGGGGGCGATTGTGGAGGTGCTATGCTCACCACTCGCAGCAATCGCCTCGATCCCTCGCTCATCCCCTCCGAACAACTGGAACGGGTGGCGCGAGTGTTTGCCGCCCGGCCCAATCATGTCCTGCTGACGGACAGCGAGGGCAACCAAGCCGAGTTGCCGGAAGCGCTTTTCCAGCATTTCGCGCGCATCGTGCGGCTCATGTCCGAGCGCAAGGCCATCGTGATGCTGCCGGAAGACGAAGCGTTCACGACCCAGGCGGCAGCCAACTACCTCGGCGTGTCGCGGCAGCATCTGGTCGATCTGCTGGATAAGGGGGACATCCCGCATCACAAGGTCGGCACCCATCGCCGGATCACCTTCAAGGATCTGCTGGCCTACGAAAAGGTGCGCGACAAAACCCGCCGGGAGGCGCTGGACCGGCTGTCGGATGCCGTGGACAAAGCCGGTCTCTATTTCTCCGACTACAAAGGGGAGGAATGAGGGCGGACTATCCCGTGCTGCTCGACGCCTGCGTGCTCGCCAATCAGGGCGTGTGCGACCTGTTGCTGCGTCTGGCGGAGCGGCCCCGGCTTTTCGTGCCGTATTGGTCGGAGGAAATTCTGGCCGAGGTGAAGCGCACACAGGTGGAGAAGCTGAACTGGCCGCCTGACCTCGCGGATTATTTCCAACAGCAGATCAAGATCAGCTTCCCGGCGGCGCTCGTCACCGGTCATGAATCATTGATCCCGGTGCTGACCAACGATGCGAAGGACCGGCATGTGCTGGCGGCGGCCATCCACGGCAGATGTCCGCTCATCCTAACCTTCAATCTGCGGCATTTCCCGCCGGATGCCTTGACCCCGCACTCCATCTGCGTGTCGCATCCGGGAAATTACCTCGAAGTGCTCTACGAAATGGCCCCGGAGCAGGTCATGGCCACGCTCGGGGAAATCGCGGGCCGGCGTAATCTGGACATCGAGGATGTACTCATTCATTTGGGCAAGTCGCTGCCGGGGTTCTCCCGGCGGTTGCTCGACGGACTAGGTTCATGAGGAGAGGCATATGGATTTCCGCATCGCCGACACCTTCACCGACAGCCTCGCCCGTCTGACCGGCGAGGAGCAGAAGGCGGTCAAAACGACGGCGTTCGATTTGCAGATGAACCCCGCGAATCCCGGTCACAGCTTTCACAAGCTGGATGGCGCGAAGGATAAGAATTTCTGGTCGGTGCGGGCTAACGCGGACATCCGATTGATCGTCCACAAAAGCCAGGGGAGTTTGCTGCTGTGCTACGTGGACCATCACGACAAGGCCTACGCCTGGGCGGAGCGTCGCCGTCTTGAAACCCACCCGAAGACGGGTGCGGCCCAGATGGTGGAGCTCCGGGAAACCGTGAAGGAAATCTTTGTCCCGAAATACGTGGAAGCATTCGCCCCTGCGCCGCCGGCAGAATCCAAGTCCAGGCAGGAAACACTCTTCGCGGATCTCACCGATGAAACCATCCTGGGATACGGTGTTCCGTTGGAGTGGTTGCAAGACGTAAAGGCCGCCACGGAGGAATCATTGCTGGGGCTCGCCGAGTATCTTCCCGGCGAGGCTGCCGAGGCGCTGCTGGAGTTGGCCACCGGAGGAAAGCCCGCCGTGCCGGACTCGAAAATTGTCCCGGACAATCCCTTCGACCACCCGGACGCGCAACGTCGCTTCCGGACCATGTCCAATATCGACGAGCTGCAACGGGCACTCGATTACCCTTGGGACAAGTGGACCATTTTCCTGCACCCGGAGCAGCGGCAGATCGTCGAACGCAACTATCAGGGGCCGGCCCGTGTCGCTGGATCGGCCGGCACGGGCAAGACTATCGTGGCGCTTCATCGCGCGGTGCACTTGGCGAAAGCCAACCCGGAGTCCCGCGTTCTGCTGACGACTTTTTCGGACACGCTGGCAAACGCGCTCCACACGAAGTTGAGGCGATTGCTCGGCAGCCAGCCCCAGATCGCGGACCGGATTGACGTCTCTTCCATCGAAGCTGTCGCCCTGCGGCTGCACAAATCGCTTGTCGGCCCGGTCACGGTGGCGTCGCGCGGGGAGTTGAAGAACGCGATGCTTGCGGCCTCCCAAGCGGTGTCAGGCCATAAATTCAGCCTCCGTTTTTTGATTTCGGAATGGGAGGAAGTGGTGGATGCCTGGCAGTTGCCGGCTTGGGAGGACTATCGCGATGTTGCACGGCTTGGTCGCAAGACCCGTCTTCCCGAGGGGCAGCGCAAGGTGCTGTGGTCCATCATGGAGATCGTCCGGGCGGCCATCGCCAAACGAGGAACGGTCACATCCGCAGCGATGTTCACTGCCGTAGCCGATGCTGTGGCGAAGGCGAAGCATCCCCCGTTTGATTTCGCGGTGGTGGACGAGGCCCAGGACCTTGCCGTCCCGCATCTGCGCTTTCTCGCGGCGCTCGGGGCCAGGCGGCCCGACGCATTGTTTTTCGCCGGTGACCTGGGCCAGCGCATCTTCCAGACGCCGTTCTCATGGAAGTCGCTCGGCGTTGAGGTGCGCGGGCGCTCCCGAACTCTGCGCGTCAACTACCGCACCTCCCACCAGATTCGCACGCAGGCGGACCGGTTGCTTGGTGCCGATATGACCGATGTTGACGGCAACAAGGAGGATCGCCGAGGCACCGTTTCTGCGTTCAACGGTGCTCCACCAGTCATTCGCACCTTCAAGACCGAATCGGAGGAATCGAAAGCGGTCGCGAATTGGATACGAGAGCGGGTCACCGAGGGTTTGGCGCTCCACGAGATCGCGGTCGTGGTCCGTTCCGACGCCCAGAGAGGGCGCGCGGAGGCGGCGCTGCACGATGCCAAGATCGATTTCAAGGTTCTCGATGATCGGGTTGATGCCACGTCCGGACGGGCGGTTCTCTGCACGATGCACCTGGCCAAGGGCCTGGAATTTCGAGCGGTCGCCGTGATGGCGTGTGACGACGAGATCGTACCACTCCAGGAGCGGATCGAATCAGTCGGCGATAGTGCCGATCTCCAGGAAGTCTATGATACGGAGCGCCACCTTCTGTATGTCGCCTGCACCCGCGCGCGTGACCACCTCCTGATCACCAGCACCGAGCCTGCTTCGGAATTTCTCGACGACTTGCGAGGAAAGTGAAGAGCCGCACCCGGCGAAGGCTTGTTCCTCCTTCCGCCGTGCGTCGGCGCTGAGGGAGTTATGAGATACCCAAGGCCTGCCGGGCGGAAAACATCAGCGCCGTAGACTCACGGCTTCCGTCGTGCCCTCGGTGGGGCGCCGACCCGAGCGTCTTCCCTGAGCACTCTGGTTTGCTGGATTATTTCCTTTTCCCAGTAAGCAATCATGGGTTCCGGGACGCCGGCCTGATGCGCCGCCCGGCGCCATCCTCCGACTATGGCGGCCTCGACCTGGTCGTAGATTTCGCGGGCATTCTTGGGGGAAATGCCGCCGAGGGCCGCCAGTTTCACCACCGACTCGAACCGGGTGGGGATCGCCATTGAGCCGAGCCAGGCCAGGCCGATCAGGGTATTGACGACGTTGGGCGTGAGATCGAAGGCCGGCGCCAACGCCCAATCGCGGGTGCGGTCGTCGTAGCGGAAGACATGGTTGCGGCCGTGGTCGTCCCGGTTGGTGGCCAGGAGGTTGAAGACCGCCCGCCGGAAACACTCCCGCGCGCCGGGTGCGCCACCCAGACGCCGGCTCAGCCGCATGAAGTCCTCGTAGTCGATTGCCCCGTCGGCGGGCTTGCGGTGCGTCATGGCGCTCAGGGAATGCACGTGCCAGCGCCCGATGGAGCCGTCATCCTTGCGATAGCGATCGAACCGCTCGACCGCGAAGTGGCGCCTCCCGCCATCATGAACCAGGCAGGCCCGCGGCACATCAATGCCGGCCTCCCGCGCCATCAACCAGAAGGCGAATTCGACCGCACCCTCGGCCTCTTCGTTATCCCGGGCCAGCTTCAACACGCAGGTCGAGTAGCCTGGAGGCGGCGGACCGCCAATCAGGACTTCGCGTCGCTCGACCTGTTCTGCGTCGAGGCGGAGGTGCGCGGAAACTTTCGGCTGAGCCCCACCCAGTGGACTGCCGCCTCGGGCCAGGGCCGCACCGACTTGTTCCTCGGTCAACGGCAAAGGGGAGGCGCGCAGCTTGTCGGCCGCCCTGGCCAGCGCCGCCAGGACCGTCGGCGACGCCGTCTCGTCGGCTCCCGCTCCGAGCACGGGCTCGAAGGTGATGGCGCCGGGACCGCGCTGTCCGATCACCGCCAGCTTGCCGATGGGAGTCCGGATGTCGGGCATTTCCTGCTGGAGCATGCGGTTGCCCCAGGCGTCGGGGAGCGAGTCCACAATCAATCCAGGCAAGCCGCCGATGAACGGAGTGTCGCCGATCCGGAACAGCCGCGGTACCGCAGCAAAGGTCGCGACGGGCAGGCTCAACGGGGAGAGGTCATGTCCACTCGCGAGATAGGCGCGGTCAAGTTCCAGCAGATAGGTCGCGTCCTCCGGGCGATAAGCCAGCTGGCCCAGGGGCTGGCCCAGGAATTTCAGATGAAGGAGGGTCGGCTCAGGCATGGGGACAGCTCACGAAACGCCCGGCGTCCGCCCTCGCTGACGGCGTGTCTTGGCGGGCGCGAGAAAGGCCTCCATGCTCTTGGGCGCAGGCTCCGGACGCTTGAGCCCGGCGAGAAGTTGGTCGGCCAGCCCCAACGATACCAAGAGTTTCGCCAACCCGAAGAAACCAATCTGCCCCGTGCGCTCAAAACGTCGGAGCGTGGCAATGGACACACCGCTGCGGGTGGCGAGATCCTCCTGCCGCCAGTGTAAAGCCAGGCGATGCGCCCGCACGGTTTCGGCGACCTCGCGCAGCACGTCTGACTCTGTTTTAAGCGATAACATATGATCACTTAGTGCCTGTTTCTAGGAATAAGCAATCAAATATGATATTTTATTATTATCCAATCGCAAGGCACGGCCACCACAGGACATATTACCTGGAGCAGAACACGTTTATAGAACTAACCCTGAAATGGTGGGCCCACTGGGATTCGAACCCAGAACCAAAGGATTATGCTTACCACTTCGGCTTTCGCCGCCGGCTGGAAACCGTGCGTGGTCTGGACCATGCCTTCGCCGTGCCGCGCAAGCGGGGTAGGCGGGTGATTATGGTCTCTACACCTTCCCGGAAAAACCGGGCTTGGATCGGCGTTGGGTCGCACGCTTGCGCGCGCAGGCCGTTCACCGAGTTTACACCTGACTGGCGACGGGTTTCCCCGCCGCCGACCCTTATTCAAGTCCTCTGCTCTAACCGTTGAGCTATAGGCCCCCGAAGATAATAAAGAACGCCACATGGCTACCGGATTCAATCCATGCGGCAAGATATTCCGGGAAGCAGGCGCACCTCATATCGAGCACCCTTCTCTCTTCCGGGATAGGTCAACTTTATCTGGTCGAAGATGGGTCAAATTCTCGTGGTCGCGGGCCGCAACGAGGAGCGCATTCCGTTTCATCGGGAAAGAGGGGCCCCCCGGTCGCACCGCTCATTGCAGATCCTTCAGGTACGCCACCAAGTCGGCCAGCGTCCTGAGCTCGAGCACGCGATCGAGGCCCGGTGGCATGAGCGACACGGGGACAGGCTCGACCTTGGCGATCGACGCGCGCGACACGGAGTTTTCGCGGCCGTCGGCGGTGAGCACAAAGAGGGTATCGGCCGCCTCCCTTGGAACCGTGCCGACCAAGGTGCTGCCGTCCTTCAGGCTGAGTTGAAACGCTTCGTAGCCGCGGGCGATCGTCGCGCTGGGAAAAGCGATGGCCTCGAGCAGGTCGCGCGTTGTCCGGATGCCGCCGATGTGGGACAAGTCGGGCCCCACCGTGCCGCCGGCCTCGCCGACCCGGTGGCAACCCAGACAGGCCCCGGCCCCGGCGAGAAAGGCGGCCCGCCCCCGGGTTGGGTCGCCGCCGGCGGCAAGGCTCTCGAGCTCCGCCACGCGCCCATCCTGGGCGACGTTCCGATTCATGATCTCTGCGATCAGCGGCGCAGCGTGCTCGTAAGCCGGGGAGGGATAGCGTTGAAAGACGGCTTGCAGCATCGTCTGGGGGACTCCCCACCGCCCGGAGGAAGCCTGGAGCTGCGCCAGGAGCTTCTCCCCGATCTCCGGTTCGGCCGGGCCGCGTTGAAACGCGCCGACCAACTTCTGCAACTCCATCGGACCGGCCGTCGGCAGTACGTCTGCGAGCCTCAGCAATTGCGCGCGGGTGAGCTTTGCCCCGGCGAGCACCGTGGCGGCCTGCAGGCGGGCGTCGGCCTGACCTCCCTGACCGACCACTGCGAGCAGCAGGTCGAACGAGGCTGCGTCCATCGCACTGCCGGCGCCTCCGGTGAGTTGCAGCGCCGCCACGCGAAACGCCGTGGGCCGGCTGGGATCGCGCCCGACTTCCTGCAACACCGCGGTGAAATTGCCCGCCCGGCGCGGGCCGATCGCGCGCAAGGCCGCCTGGGCGCGCCGGGCATCGCGGGAGCGCAGGGCCGTCTCGAGCAGTTCGCGCCAGCCCTCGTCCCACGCCTCTGGCGACGCCGCGATCGCCTCCAGCACGAGCGCGGGATCGAATTTGGCCGCGGCTGCGCCCGCCGACAACTGCGAGCGCAGCCATGCGCGCACCTCGGGGGTGGGCAGGAACGCCGCGAGCAATCGCCCGACCACCTCCCGGTTCGCGGCGGTGGCTGCCGGCGCGGCGGCGGCGAGAAACGCCGCGGCCGAACCGCCCCATTCCGGATGGCGGACCGCAATCTGGAGCGCCGCCCGACGCAGCTCGGGGTGGGCCTCGGCGAGGGCGGCGAAAACCGGCTCCGGCGTCAGGTCGCCGTGCGCGCTTCGATCCAGCGCGAGCAGCGCCGCGCGCCGCGCCAGGGGTTCGCGATGGTGCAGCAACCCGCGCGTCTCTGCGGGCGCGTCGATCTCGATCAGCGCATAGACAATCGCGTGCGTGAGCACCGGATCGCGTGGGACCGCCGCGGCGGCGCCGAGCGCCGTAATCGCCCGGGGGTCACTCAGGCGCCCAAGCGCCCGCGCCGCCTCGCGCTGCACGGGGAGCGACTCGTCGCCGAGGCGGGCCACCAGCGCGTCGGTCGCGGCGGGATCGCGGGTGATGAACACACCCTGGCACGCCACCTCGCGCACCTGTGCATCCGGATCGCGCAACGCGCGCCGGATCCCGGCCCGGGCCGAAGCGGTGCCGATGCGCATCAGTGCCCAGACGGCGTTGCTGCGGGCGAGCGGGGTCTTGTCCTCCAGCCGGGCGGCGAGCGCCGGCACGGCGGACTCGCCCCGTTGCGCCAGCTCGTCCACGGCCCGGTCGCGGACGGCAGGGCGCGGATCGTCCAACCGGCCGGCCAGCGACCGGGCGGTTGCGGACCGCCAGGCGAGGCCGTGGCCACGCGGATCGGCGGGCGCCGGCAGGCCGCTGCGCCGGATGCGATAGATGCCGCCGGTGACGTCCGCGCGGGCCACCACCGAGGTCGGACAACCCCGGCGGAACCAGGCTCCGGTATCCACCACCAGGAGACTGCCATCGGCATCCTCGATCACATCGGTAAAATGCACGCCCGCATCGGCGGAGGTGGCGAACACCTCGGGGTGGCCGCGGTAGGTTCCGCCCCAGCGCTCGAGCGGCACCCGCATGATGCGGCGGGTGTTGAATTCCGCCAAAAACAGATTCTTCCGATACTCCGGCCCCCACGTGTCGCTGCGCGGAAGTGCGATGCCGGCAGGCGCGACGTGCCCGAGCAACGTGACCGGTGGCAACAGATCGCCGGTGCGGCGGAACTCCGCGAGGACCGGCTCCTGATCGGTGCGCGGATAGACCCCGCCGTGCACCCAGTGCAGCACCGCATCGCTGCGCGGCGAACCGCGGAAGATATTCACCGTCCCAAAGATCTCGCCCTCCTGGTTGAAGGCCAGCTCGACGGGATTGTCCATCCCGCCGCCAGCGTGGACTTGGATGTCGCTGCCGTCGGGCCGGCACGACCAGACCCGTGCGCCCAGTCCCTTCGACACGAGCGCGCCTCCGGCATTCTGATACACCTCATGGCCCTTGCGGCCGTGGCACCAGTAGAGCCGGCCGTTGGGATGGAGGAAGGGACCGTGGACATCCGCCGCGTTGCCGGTCGATTTGAAACCGGTGGCTATCAGGGTGCGAACGTCCGCGCGTCCGTCCCCATTTCGATCCTCCAGGCGCCAGAGACCGGGCGCCGACGTGACATACAGCGCGCCGTCGTGCCACTGCGCCCCCATGGGAAACGCGAGCTGGTCGGCAAAGAGGGAGGAGCGATCGAAGATCCCGTCGCCATCGGTGTCCTCCAGCAGCGTGATCCGGCTCGGCCGCTGCCTCTCGAGTTCTTCCTCGTCGAGGTTGACGCCGGCGTTTTCAGCGATGAAGAGCCGGCCGCGATCGTCGAAATCGGCCAGCATCGGAAACGACACGAGCGGCGGCAGTGCCACCGGGACGACCTCGAACCCGGCAGGGACCTGGATCGTGATTGCTGCGGCGACGGCCGCGGAAAGCCCGGCAAGGCAGCACGAACAGTAGCGGCCGATCTTCATGGATTGAGGGAACCGATGGGCAATGCCGGACGAAAGCCGAAAGCCCAGTGCTGCCGCGCGCTCCCGCCGCCGGGCGCAAAGCAGCGTGGCAAGTCTGCACCAACCTTTCCACGCTTGGGCCGGGAGGTTTCCCGCGCTAGAACCGCATGGTCGTGGAGAAGGAGAACGTGCGTGGCGTGCTCGGGTCCACAATCCATGCATTCTGGGCGCCCATGGGGAACGCCTTATCGAGGACGTTTTCCACATTCAGGCGAAACGTCCACTGCTTGTATCTGTATCCGACAAATGCATTCACGAGGATCGCCGGATCCAGCGTGATGAAGGTCGGGGGGGTTTGCCCAACCGGGAAGGTCACACCGCTGCGCGCGACGATCCGCCCGTCGACGCGAGAGCCGCCGCCACCGATGCTCAAGCCCTTCAGCGCCGGCTGGGAAAAATCGTAGCGGGTGAACAGACTCCAGGAGCCGGTGTAGGAGTTGGCCAGCGGGCGTCCGTTGATATCCTTGGTCTCACCTTTGAATCCGGTGACGAGAATCTGCCAGTGATCGGTAATCGCGGCGGTGATGTCGCCTTCCCAGCCTTTGAGCCGTGTCGTGCCCACGGGAATGGAATAGGACACCCCACCCGGAGTGATCCCCCCAAACACCGCCTGGTTCGTCGTCTCGGTATCGAAGGCGGCCACATAGGCCGTGATCTGCCCTTGGCGGAACTGGAACTTCAGACCCACGTCGCGCCCAACTGTCGTCTGGTCCGGCAACTGGTTGCCGTTGATGTCGCGTTGAAACTGACGGCCGGAGGTGTGCGATTCGCTCGCGTAGAGGGAGATGCTTTCGATCACCTTGAGGGACACCGACAACGTGTAGGGCCACGAGAAGAGCCGGACGCTGGTCACGGGCGCCGTGGGATCGGCGATGTTGGTGCGCGTCGTGGTTTCATTGCCGCCGTAAGTCAAGCTGCCCTGCAGGTAGACGCGATCGTAGAGGTCGACCGAGTGCCGGAGATTCGTGCTCATCGAATCGATTTTCACCCGGTCTCCCGCGGCGGCGGGTCGCGGGATCGAGTATCGCGCCGGGAGCACCACGGTTTCCATCTGTGGATTGTCGATCGAGCGGCGAAAGCTCTGTCCCGACGCCCAGAATCGCGATTCGGCAATGTACTGTCCGCCCCTGATGTTCACCCATGTCCGGTGAACCATCGGTCCCGTCCGATACTGGCCGACGAGAGAGGCGCGCATGTTGTACACTTCGTAGTCCTGCGCGTTCTGCCGACTGATGAAACCGACCGTGCGATCGCGCCAGTTGACGCCGCCCGCCGCAAGCAACGCGATGCCGTAGCGATTCCAGCGCTGCGCATCGAACTCGAGTTCAAAGTCCCAATTCGGACTGAACCGCTGGAGAATCGTGAGCCGGCCGGCGGTGCGTTTGAAGTCCTCCATGCCGCCGGGAGCAAAATAACCCTCGTCGCGTCCGGCGCCGGTGAAAAGCTTGCCGTCCGTGGTAAGAAAATTGTTGGAGTTGGGGTGCCGCCTCAGAAACTGAAAATCTCCGGCCAGCCGCACAATCGTGTCCCGGTAGTTCAACTGCAGCGTGGGATGAAGGACCCGCCGCTCATCCTCCCGGAATTTCAGGAACGTGTCGCCATCCTGGTACGCGCCCACCAGGCGATACGAGAACTGGCTCTCGCCGATGCGACCGATGGGGCCGGTGAGATCGGCCTCGCCCCGGTACATGCCGTGCTCGTCGAACCGGACAGTGACCGAGTGTTGCGCCACGCGCAATGGCCGCTTCGGGTTGCGGTTGACGCTGCCGCCGATTGGACCTTTCAACACCTCGTAGGAATCCACGAACACATTGTCGACATACGGCTGGCTGTCGGCGGCACCGTCGATCGCCGGGTTGCTGACCCGGCTGCCGCGGAGCGAAATGGATTCGCCCTGGAAGAAGTTTGCCGTGCCGCCGAAGCGCAGGATGTCCGAGGAATTGGAATACGCGAGGTCGTCGATGAAGTCGCGGGTCAGGACCGTGATGCCCTGGGGCATCTTGAACATCGGTTCGCCGGTGCGCAGGCCGCCCTCCGTATTCCGCGCGACGTAGCCGCGGCCCGCGGTCGCTGTGACCTCGAAGGCGTTCAGAATGAGGGCCTCCTCACCCGTGGCGTCCCCGTTTCCAATTTCGGCGGAGCGCTTGCCGCCGGCGGCCGGAGGTTTGTCGCCGTCGGGCTCCTTGGCCGGCTTCCGGCGGATCGCGATCGCGCCGGTCTGCTCGTCGTACGCGGACACCAGGCCGGTGCCGCTCAACATGCGTTGCAACGCCTCAGCGGACGTGAAGCTGCCGCTCACCGCATTGGTGCGGACTCCCGCCGCCGCTGCCTCGGAGAACAGAATCTGTTCGCCGGATTGGGCGGAGAACTGCGGCAGCGTCACGCGTGCCTCGCCGGTAGCGATCTTGAAGTTCTTGCGGGTTGCCTCGGCGGCGGGGGAACGAAGCGCCAGCGCGAACAGCGCGGCCAGCGCGAGCAGGATGAGCCAAGCGAAGTGGAGCCCCTTGCGGGACACGATCAGTACGGGAGTGCGGGACGAGGACGAGGGGGAGGTGAGCATGGGGGACACCCGAAAGACCGGCGGCGTGCGGGATCATGTCGGGGCACGCATCAGGACGAACGGCCCGCCCAAAACAGCCAAAAGAATTTCTCCGATCCGTTTTGTCCTCACGGAGCCGGCCGCCGGGGAGGCCGGCCGACCCCTCATTTCGCCCAGTGCAGAATCGTTTCCTCCGTGCGGCGCTCAGCCTTGATGCCGAAATTCGCCTCGAGCAGACGGACGAACGCCTCCTGGGCATCCGAGCGGAAGCCGCCACCGAAGCGCAGGTCGCCGAGGTCGGCGGCCTCGGGATCGATCCTGAGTTTGTGCCGATTGTGGCGATTGAACTGGGCGATGACCTCGGCAAGCGAAGCCGAGACGAACTCCAGCCGCTGTTCGCGCCACGCGAGCGCCCGTTCCGCTTCTCCCGCGGAAACGGGCTCGATCACGGGCTCGGCGGCGGTCGGCTGGTCGTTCCGCGTCGGGATCACCGCCCGTTCACCCGCCGCCAGTTTCACTTCCGGCCAAGAGCCCGCACTCCCCGCTGGCGCGGGGTGGGTGCCCGGCGCGGTGATGACGACGCTTCCTTCGGTCACCAACACTTCAACCTTTTCCGCGTCGAGCCAGACATTGAAGGCCGTGCCGACAGCGCTCACGGCCAGGTGCCGGGCCGAGACTACGAATGGACGCTGCGCGTTGGAGGCGACGGTGAAATGAGCTTCGCCGCGCGTCATGACGATGCGCCGCTCTTCGGTGGTGTAATTCGCCTCCACGAGCGTGTCAGTGTTGAGATGCATCTTCGAGCCATCCGGCAGCGTGATGGCACGCACATCGCCGATCTGAGTCACCGCCACTTTGGTGACCGTGGCGGGAGTGTCGTGCCGCACCGCGGAGGGCCGCAGGAAGACACCGAGGACCACGGCCGCCGCCGCGGCGAGCGCCGGCACGGCAACCCAACCGCGGCGCCACACCGGGGCGCGGGGCGGCGCCAGCGCCACGCGCACGAGCAAATCCGGATCCGGGCGGCCGGCGTACGGCCGCATCGACCGGACTCCGTCGAGGGCCTCCCACGCGACGGATGCCTCGGCGAACGCCTGGCCGTGACGGACATCCGCCTCCAGCCAGGTGGCGAATTCGCTCTCCCCGACTTCCGTCAAGCCGTCGTCCCGCCGGGAAAGCCATTCCGCGGCGGCGCGCCGGATTTCGGGGGTGATCGGCGAAATGAACGTCTTTCCGCTCATGGGCTGCCTGCTCCTTGGACGCCGCGCTGGGCGAGATAATGCCGGCAACGTTCGATCGCGATGGAGAGCTGGTTGTTCACCGTGTTGGTCGAAATGCCGAGCTGGTCGGCGATTTCCTTGTGACTGAGTCCATAAATTTTCCGCAGCGTGAGAACCTGGCGACAGCGTTCGGGGAGCTGGCACATCGCCTCCGCCAGAAGGTTGAGTTCCTGGGCTCGACTGGCAATTTCGGCGGCGGTGGGCCTGTCTTCCAAGACGGACAACTGGTCGATATCAGCCATGCCCTCGATGGATACGACCCGCTGGCGGCGGCAGATGTCGTACGCGGCATTCCGGGCCGTCGCGAAGAGAAGCGACTTCGGGGAAGTGACGGGACCCGACATCCGCGCGCGGATGAGCCGCGAATACGTTTCCTGCACCAAATCGTCGATGTCCCGCAAGCGCGGAAACCGCGCACGCAGATAGGTTCGCAATGATCCTTCGTGGGGACAAATCTCCTCTGCAAACCAGCGGTCATGGTCCGTGCCCGTGGACTGACTCTGGGAAAGGGTACTGCAAGGGCGGGGCTTCAAGCAGCAGCGACAGATGCGCCTTTCGGCACCGGAAGCAAGTCCGATCGGAACGCGGCAACGGCCTATGGCTGGGGGTGCCTGTTGCCCGCTATCCGTGCGCGGCCTGCTTCCGCTTCAACTTTTCCGGCGGGACGACGATCACGGGACAGGTCGCCTGCTTGAGGATGCGGCTGGTCGTGCTGCCGATGATGAGATCGTAGAAGGCCCCATGTCCGTGTGATCCGACGACGAGGTAGTCGGCCTTGAGCTTCTTCGCCTGCTCAAGGATCGTCTCGCCCGGGAAGCCGGTCAGGTGCATCGTTTCGACGCGCAGCCCGGGCACCTTGAGCGATGCCTTCAACGCCTTGAGGTCTCTGCCCGCCGCTTCCAAGGTCAACGCGGTCACTTCCGCGGCCTTCTGCGTGACAAACTCGCTTTGGGTGACAATCGGGGGATTGACCGCATGGAGCAGGACCAGCCGTCCTTTGAAAGCCCGCGCAATGTGCGCAGCCTCGTCAATGATGCGTTTGCTGACAGGGGAGAAATCGATGGGAGCGAGGACGGTTTTCATGGTTGATCGGAGTCGTGTGAAATTTGCCGCGGAAACACCTCCTCACTACGCATGCTTTGCGAACTTGCACGCGCAATTTGCCCTTCCCTTTCACGGCGTGCGTGGTCGGCCGTTGAACCCCATGCACGTCCCGGAAATCGCCCTTTGCAGAAAGTGGATTCCTCATTAGGGTTGCCATCCGCCCCTGCGTCTTCCCTGCACCGCCCTCCGGCAAACCTCCATGTTCTTCCTGCGTATTTTTCCCCTGCTGGCGATGGCAGGCGTGCCGGCTTTCCCGGCACCGGCCACCGTCGAGCCGCACGCGTCCCCGCCCAACATCCTGTTCATCATCGCCGACGACTGGGGCCTGCATGCGGGGGCCTATGGCACGCCTTGGGTGCGGACGCCAAACTTCGACCGTGTGGCCCGTGAAGGCATTCTTTTTACCAATGCCTATACGCCGAATGCAAAATGCGCGCCGTCGCGGGCGAGCATCCTCACCGGACGCGACTCCTGGCAGTTGAAGGAGGCGGCCAATCACGTCTGCTACTTTCCCGCCGAGTTCAAGAGTTGGGGGGAAGCCCTCGCGGAACACGGCTGGTTCGTCGGCCAGACCGCCAAAGGCTGGGGTCCAGGCGTGGCCAACGACGCCCAGGGCAAGCCGCGCGCCATGACGGGTAAGGTGTTCAACGCGAGAACGGCAAAGCCCGCCACGACGGGAATCAGCCCCATCGATTACGCCGCCAACTTCGACGATTTCCTCGACCAGGCTCCCGCCGGCACCCCCTGGGCGTTCTGGTGCGGAGCCCTCGAACCGCACCGGGCCTACGAGTTCGGATCGGGAATCAGGAAGGGCGGACACACCACGGCTTCGATCGATCGCGTGCCGCGTTTCTGGCCGGACAACGAAACGGTCCGCACGGACATGCTCGACTACGCCTTCGAAGTGGAGCACGTGGACACCCATGTCGGCCGGATTCTCGCCACGCTGGAACGGCGCGGCCTGCTGGAAAACACCCTCGTCATCGTCACGTCGGATCACGGCATGCCGTTTCCCCGTTCCAAGGGCAACGCCTACGAATACTCGAATCATGTGCCGCTCGCGGCGATGTGGCCCCGGGGCATCGCCGGCCGTGGGCGTGTCGTCAACGACTACGTCAGCTTCATCGACCTCGCCCCCACCTTTGTCGAGCTGGCGGGCTTGAGCTGGGCACAGACCGGAATGGCCCAAAGCCCGGGCCGAAGCCTGACGGACATCTTTCGCTCCAACAAATCCGGCCAGGTCAATCCGCAACGCGATCACGTGCTGATCGGCATGGAGCGGCATGACGTGGGCCGTCCGCATGATGTCGGCTACCCCATCCGCGGGATCATTCGGGACAATTTTCTTTATCTGGAAAACTTCGAGCCCTCCCGCTGGCCGGCCTGCAATCCGGAGACCGGATATCTCAATGTCGACGGGGGAGCGACCAAGACCTTCATCCTCGAGGCGCACCGAGCCGATCCGGCCGATCCATTCTGGGCCCTCTGCTTCGGCAAACGTCCCGGCACCGAGCTCTATGATCTCTCGCGCGATCGGGACTGCGTGAACAACCTCGCAACCTCCGAGTCCACCGCGGTCCGCCGCGCACACCTGAAGGATGAACTCCACACACGCCTCAAGGCTGAGGGCGACCCGCGGATGTTCGGCCAGGGCGACATCTTTGACCGCTATCCTTTCGCGAATCCGGCCCTCATCAATTTCTACGAGCGGTACATGCGCGGCGAACGCATGAAGACCGGTTGGGTGAATCCCACCGACTTCGAGAAGGCGCCGCTGGATTGAAGGCGCCCGGTTCCGATCGGGACCCGGGCCGCGCAATCCCGTGGTTTCTTCCGATGTGTAGCAGATAAGTCGATACGGGCTCGTCCCCACTACCGTCCGCCTGCCGGCCGGGCACTGACGACGGAGCCCAGCCCATCGATGACACTGGTCAGAACAACGTGTTTGCCAGTCCCAATGCTCCATGGGGCGTGTCTTTCAACGCGCCGGTTTTTTCCAATGCCGCCACGCTTGCCTCCCAAGAGCCGCAAGGAAGCTCTGCGGAGAAGCGGATCAGCCTGAAGCAAAGGCCGACGAAGGGGTCCGGGTTGCCGCCCACGGTCAGGGCTTCGAGGCAGGTCAGGTAATCGCTGCGCAACGAAGTCGGCACGATCAACCGGTCGCAACGGCCGGCCGTCAACTCCGCATTGAGGAAGAGACGGGCGAGCCGACCGTTGCCATCATTGAAAGGATGGACCTCGGCCACGACAAACATCACATAAGCACCGCGAGCGGCCGGCTGCTTGAGGTGTTGGCCCACCAGGAAAGCCTGCCTCAGCGTGCCACGCACCAGTTCGGGCAGGACAAACTCGCGGTTGCCGACGCGATTGGCAATCTCCTTGAAGCGCCCGGGACCGACATCCAGCCGGTCATGCATCAACCGGGCGTGGCGCACTTCGAGAAGCCGGAGGAAATCATTCGCGTCGCGCGGCACCTCACGGCGGTTGTGACCGTCCGTGGCGAGATGGAACGTGGAGAGAATATCGTGCGCGTCCTTGGGTCGGGTCGCCGGAAGCTTGTGGTCGAAGACAATCTCCCGCGCCTCTTGGATCGTGAAGACAGTTCCCTCGATAAAATTGGAAAAGTACGCTTCCCAAAATGCGTGCAAGCGGCGCTCGTCGGCCAATCGCTCCGACAGCGAGGGGAAAGACTCCGCCGCGAGCCGGGTGGCCAGGCGCGTGAATAATGCCAACCGGTCCGGGTCGTACGGCTCGCCTCGGGCGCGGGCACGGGCAAGCGGCGAGACCAGGTCGGTTTCCCTGCCATCGAGGAGCGCGTTGATGAGGCGGCGGGCACGGCCGGCTTCCATTTCGAGATGGACACCAGGCGCCAGGCGTTCTGCCGCAATCAGCAGACGGCGCAGTTCGTCGGGTCCATGGATCCGACAGAGCCTTTCAAGCCATGCCTCAATTGCTTCGCGATCGAGTGTCTTGCGCTCGGCGCCGCCACGGGAACGGCTTTCGGTGAGATTTTCGAGCAGAGCTCGCGGACGCGAAGCCATGAACAAATCAGAGCCCAGCTGCGTGTCTCCCTCGACCGCTGGAGCCCCGGCCCAAATTCGAAGAGTGACGCCGGGAAGCGCATGGGTGCGGTCCCGGGAGCCGTATGTAAGATGGTAGACGCCGGCTGGCGACGGCTTGGCCTCAATGGCGGTACGGTGGCTTATCACCGCCCCGGGGTAAAAATGCCGAATGATCGCCGGCAGGTTCGTCCGAACGATATCGTCCGGAGCTCCGTTCATATCGGTCGTGTAAAGCCGGGAAGCGAGTTTGCGCGCCTCGTTCCTCGTCATCATTCTGGCCAAGGCGTTCGCTTCCGCAGGATTGGAAGAGCCAAAAAGGACAGACATGAAAAGCGGGGGTTACCTCAGGCAAAGAAGTGAATTTCGTGAAAAATGAGTGTTTATCAAACAATTATTGTGAAATTTATGTACTTAATCAGAAAACAGCCCGTCGCGGGTACCCCGGGACCCTGCTTTGCTCCCGTACGTCCTCATCGGCGCAAATAAGTAATCCGTGGATGCCTCGGCTTCGTAGCAGATAAATCGATACGGGCTCGTCCCCATTACGGTCCGCCTGCCGGAAGCGGAGCTTCAGCGGTCCCTCCGAAGAACAACCGCGGCCTCCGTCCGCGTGGCCGCCACGCCGAAATTCGCCTCCAGCAGGCGGACAAAGGCCTCGACCCGATCCGCACGAAAGAGGCCGTTCACCCTCAATTTAGCCAAGTCGCGGTCCTCGATGACAAGCTTGAGGCCGTTGTACTGGTTCATGAGATCGGCGGCTTTTTCGAGTGGCGTCTCGGTAAATTCAAGACGGGGAATCCGCCAGGCGAGCAGTTCCGACATTTCCCCCGCCGGCACGGAGGTCGCCGCCAGCGCGGCTGAGCGAGTGCTGTCTGCGCGCGGCACCACGACCTTGCCGCCAGCGGAAACCAGCGCAAGGGGCGCCTCCATCTGCAAAGCCGGATTGCCCGCAGGTCGGCTGCCGTCTTCGATCACTTCCGCCTTCTCCACCGCAACCGTTCCCTGCGTGACGATGAGGGCCAGCGAGGCGGACTCCAGTTGGACGCAGAAAGCCGTTCCAACCGCGCGAAATTCCACCTCTCCCGCCGTGACAAAGAATGGGCGCCCCGCCTGATGAGCCACCTGAAAGTGAGCCTCCCCCTGCTCGAGAAACACCTGGCGCCGCGTCGCGCTGTAGTTGACGCGAATCCGTGCCCCGGACTTGAGCTCGACCACACTGCCATCATCGAGAATCCTCGTTTCCGGCGCAAGGACCAGGATGCCTGCGGAGGCCCGCTGATCGCGCGAAGGGCGCATCCAGAGGACGGTCGTGAAGGCGACGGCCATGATCAACGCAGCCGATGCGAGGCGCACTCCCCGCCGCCGCAGTTTCCGTCTCCTCAGGCATGCGAGAAACTCGTCCGTCTGTCCGCTCAGCCGGGGGCGGTCCAGACTCGTCCAAGCACGCTCATGCCGAGTCACGGCTTCACCGTGCCGGGGATCCGCCTCCAACCAACGCTCCATTTCCGCCTGCTCCCCGGCAGAGAGTCCCGCCTCACGGCGAAACACCCATCGCGCCGCCTCTTCCCCGATCCTTTCGAATTCAGCTCCTTGTGGTGACACGGCGGAAAAAAACAGATTATTCCAGCCCTCGCTGCCGCAAAAACTCCTCACACCGACGCACTCCCTTGGCGCCATGAATATGAACAGTCCCTTCGGAAATGCCCAAACGCTCCGCGATCTCCTGGGGCGAAAGGCCATGCAGTTTGCGCAAAATCACCACCTCGCGACATCGCGGCGGAAGACTCTCGATCGCCTCCAGCAGCAACTCCCGCTCGTCATGGGTGCAGGCGCTCTCGACGGGGCTGGCTTGGTGTGAGGCCACATTCAGCCCGGCCAGATCCGGGTGGGCTTCGATGGGGGAAACGGTTTGCCGACGCAGCGCATCGATGGCCAGATTGCGCGCGACCTTGTAAAGGAAACTGCGGGCACAGGCCAGCGGCTGAAGCAAATGCCGGCGCCAGACACGAACGTACGACTCCTGCACGACGTCGTCCACATCGCGAATCGAAGGAAAGGCGTCGCGCAGGTAATACTTCAACTGGGCGCGATGCACATGCACTTCCCTCGCGAACCACTTGGATTGATCCGCTGCCGAGGTCAGTTCCGGAGTACTCAAGTTACTCATGGTGGCGTGGGGGTAGAAGCATGGCTTGCCCATACCTGCATCGCCTGTTCTTTCCGTCAATTCACGAACAGGGATGCGGCAAAACTCCACGTATTGTCGTAAAGAGTCTTGCCCTGCGTGCTTCAATGGCGGCATCACCCCGTCTGCGCATGAGTCCCGATCCGTCAGGAACGCCAAAGGATGCCGATCCGCCCGCGGTCCCGCGCAAGGACCGCCAACCGCCCCGCGAGTATGATCGCGGCCTGCCCGCCACCGTTCTGATCGTCCTCGGCACGGCCGTGGCGGCATTGAGCTTCAACTGTCTGCTGCGCCCTGCGGGGATCGCTCCCGGCGGCATCGTCGGAACCTCCTTGGTCCTGAAGCAGATGCTGGGGCTGGAACCCGCCATCAGCCAGGGCGTGCTGAATGTCCTGATTCTCGCGCTGTGCGGTTTCGCCTTGGGACGGGCCTTTGTGATCAAGAGCCTCGCAGGGGCCGTCCTCCTGCCTTTGTTTGTTTTCCTTACCCGCGGCGCACCACCCCTCACCACCGATTTCATGCTCGCAGCGTTGTGCGGAGGGGCGGGTCTCGGATTCGGCATCGGTCTGGTATTTCGCGCCGGATCTTCGGTCGGCGGATTCAGCACCGTGGCCGCAGCTCTGAATCGCACCTGGGGTCTGCCCATCGACACCGTCCTCTTCACACTCGATGCCTGTGTGCTGCTTGCCTCCGCCTATTTCTTCTCCACTCAACAGGCGCTGGCGGCACTGATTGCCGTCTTCACGGTGAGCCGGGTCGCGCGCTCGATCATGACGGGATTCAACCGATCGCGCGTTGCTCTCATCGTCTCGTCGCGGGCGGCCGATCTTCGCAAAACGATTCTCAAGGACATCCCTCTGGGTCTGACAATTCTCGAGGGGCGCGGAGGCTACAGCGGCAATGCGGTCGACCTCCTGATGGTCGCGATGAATCCGGCAGAGGCCATGAAGCTGAGAAATCACGTAAAACGTCTGGATCCCAATGCGTTCATGATCTTCGTCGATGCTTCAGAAGTGCGGGGAAAGGGATTCCTTCCCCACACCTGACCCGCGACCGAAATCTTTTTTCCAAGAATCGTCGGGGGCGGGTACGAGAAATTTGACCGTTGTTCTTGGCCGGATTGCTCACAGACAATCCCCGCAAATAGAATGCGCTCACTATTTCTCACCGTTCTTTTCTTTTTCGGATGTTATTCGAGCTGCCCCACCCTGCACGCCGAAGCCGTGGACGCGCACTCCCGGCTCCATATCCTTTTTATTGTGGCGGGCGATCTGGGTTGGAGAGATCCCGGGGAAACGAAGGACCTGTCCGGCAATGAAAACGCCATCCGGGACCGCTTGCTGAAAAAACTTCGCACATGGCAACAGGAAACCCACGCTTACATTCCGAGGGAAATACAGCCCCGTTCCTGAAGCACGGGATGAGAAACGTTCCCGGAGAGAAGAAATTTTCGAAAAAGTTCCCGGAGGGAGTATGCAATCCCGAGGTGTCATTCGTGTTGAAGGGTGCCGCGAGTCATTTTCGCCGATTGCATGCACGACACGTCATCCTCTCTTTTCTGGGCTTATTGGCCTTGGCATTGCTGCTGCCCCTCGAAGCGCGGAGCTCTGACGTCGAGAAAAAATCCTTCAATCTCCCGGCCGACACGGCCGACGCATCGCTCAAACGCTTTTCCGTCCAGTCGGGAAGCGAGGTCCTTTTCGCCTCCCGTCTTGTCCGTGGAGTCCGGACCAACGCGGTCAAGGGCGAGTTTTCCGCGCGCGACGCCATCGACCGCATGCTCGAAAAGACGGGTCTGGTCGCCGTCCATGATGCCGTCACCGGCGCTTTTTCGGTAAAGCGCCACCCCGGACCGCACCCGCCCCCGGGTCAGTCCGAATCCGATGTTTCCCCACCACCTAAAACCATGAACAAAAATCGTCTTCTCAGCAGGCTCGCAGCCGCGGCGCTTCTGATGGTCTCACCGGCGGCCAAATCCGCCGAAAGCACCGGAACCCTCACCGGCAGGGTGTATAATTCGCGGAGCGGCTTGGTCGCCGAGCGCGCACGGGTCAGCGTGGAGAACACGTCCCTCGTCACGTTCACCGATGCCGACGGCAGGTACTTCTTGGACGACGTGCCCGGCGGCAGTGTCCGGCTCCGCGTGTTCTACACGGGCTTCACTCCCCATTTCGAGACCGTCATGGTAGCCGGCGGCAAGACCACGGAACACGATGTCACGCTGGGCGCCGGCATCACGTCCACGGATCCCGCGGTGGTGAAGCTGGAGGCGTTTGTGGTGGGAGAATCCCGGGAGATGGAAGCCTCGGCCATCGCGATCAACGAGCAGCGGTTTGCTTCGAACATCAAGCAGGTGGTATCCACGGATGAGTTCGGCGCGATTGCGGAAGGCAATGCGGGGGAATTCCTCCGTTTCCTTCCGGGTCTCCTCATCGACTACAATGGCGTGGATGCGCGCTCCGTTTCGATCGACGGTGCGCCCGAACAAAACACGCCCATCACGCTGGCCGGTGTCAACCTGCCCGCCTCGAACCGGACCGCCCGTCAGGTCGAGGTTGCCATGTTCAACCTCAACAACATTTCCCGCATCGAGGTTTCGCTTTCGCCCACACCCGATTCCCCCGGCTCGGCCCTCGCCGGATCGATCAATCTGGTGCCGCGCAGTTCATTCGAGCGCAAACAGGCGACCCTCAACTTCAGCGCGTTTCTCACGATGCGCGACAACATGCTCACGCTGAGCAAGCAGCCTTTCCAGTACGGCGACTATCGCCGCGTGATCAAGCCGGGCTTCGACGTTTCCTGGATCGTGCCGGTCAACAAACGTTTCGGTTTCACGGTCGCGTTGGGGCAGTCGAAGAAGTTCAGCACCATAACGGGCAATACCAATACGTGGCGCGGGCTCTCCGCCTCCACGAACGGCACGGCCTTCCCGCACACCACCCCCGACAATCCCTACCTGTCCGCCTATCAGGTCAGGGTCGCGCCGAACATCATCACCCGCAGTTCCTTCGGCCTGACGCTGGACTACATGCTGTCGGACCGCGACCGTCTCTCCTATTCCTTCCAGTATGCGGGATACGACAACTGGACGGGAAACCGCAACCTGCAGTTCAATCCCACGCGGATCGTCCCGGGCACCTTCAACCCCACCTTCGCGCAGGGTGTCGCCGGAGCGGGCCAACTCGTTGCCACCAGTGCTACGGGTCGCCTGCGTGAAACCCAGACCCATATGCACGTTGTGAACTGGCGCCACGACGGGCCGACCTGGAAGCTGGACGCCGGCCTGGGTCGTGCCTTCACCCAGGACGCACTGCGCAGCCGCGACAAGGGCCTGTTCGAGACCATCATCGCACGGCGCACCAACATGACGATCGGCTTCGACCAGATCACCGATGAGCGCCCCGGCATCATCAACGTCATCGACAATGCGACCAAGGCACCGGTGAACCCCTACGTGCTCGACGACTATTCGCTCGTCTCCGTTGCGGAAACCCCCCTCCGCTCCTCGGACATCAATTTCACCGCCTTTGCCAATGCCCGGCGCAGCTTCGACTGGAGCTTCCCGGTAACCCTTCGGGCCGGACTGGATTTCCGCCAGTCCATCCGCGAGTACCGCACCGGGAACCGGCTGTGGAACTACAGCGGAGCCAATGTGAAAGGCAGCGCCGCCCAATTTGTCGAGCGCACCTCCCTGGATCGCTCAACCCCCTATGGTTTCCCGCCCATCCAGTTCGTCGACTATAAGTCTGTCTTCGACTATTTCGAGGCCAACCCCAGCCAGTTCACCTTCAGCGAAGACGCGAGCTACCGGTCCTTCATCAACGGCTCGAAGCACGCCAAGGAGATGGTTTCCTCGGCTTACATCCGCGCCGATGTCGCCCTGATGAACAACCGGCTCAACCTGGTGGGCGGAGTCCGTTTCGAGCAGACCAATGTCGAGGGCGAGGGTCCGCTCACGGATCTGTCGCGCAACATCCAGCGCGACGCCTCAGGTCGCCCGATCCTCGTCAACGGGCAGCCCGTACCCATCACGACGGTGCCGCTTGAAATCTCGAAACTCACGCTGCTCGAGCGCGCCGCCCGCGCCGAGAAGGAAT
>CAZOXB010000026.1:0-18470 GCA_964583635.1 uncultured Opitutaceae bacterium
CCTCCGGTATGGCGATCCGGGGCAGGTGGGGGTCGACCTCGTGCGCCTCCCCAATGGCCAGGTCTCCAGCTACCAATGGACCCTCCGGGCCAGCGGAACGCTGAGCACCTCCGACATTGTGCAAGGCATCAAGGACGGGCGCGTGTATCTCGCGATCGAAACCGCCAATCTGCCGACGGGCGAGCTGCGCGGCTCCTACCTGCGGACCAACGGCTCTCTGGCATTTGTCCCGCCGGCCCCGCCACCCGCCCTCCCGTTGAATCCCCTCACCGCCGCGGAAGCCTCCCGCTTCCTGACGCAGGCCACGTTCGGGGGCACCAAGGACGAGATCGACGCCCTGACCGGCCGCAGCCTCGCGGATCTCAACGTCTGGATCACGGATCAGATGGCCCGGCCCGCCTCGTCCCATGACGCCGCCACGGATACCGATTTCGACACCTTCACCAAGCCCAGCGGCAACAGCACCCTCAGCCAGACCAACCGGCAGGCCGCCTGGTGGAACATAGCCGTCAACGGTCCCGACCAGCTCCGCCAGCGCGTGGCCTTTGCGCTCAGCCAAATCCTGGTGGTCTCGGAAATCAATGCCGTGTTGCTCAACCAGCCCGCCGCCCTCGCCACCTATTACGATCTGCTCGTGAAGAACGCATTCGGCAACTTCCGGACGCTGATCGAGGACGTGTCCGTCAGTCCCGCGATGGGCATCTACCTGAGCCACCTTCGCAACGCCAAGGCCACCTTCAACAACCAGGGTGTGCAGTTGACGTTTCCCGACGAGAACTATGCCCGGGAAATCATGCAGCTGTTCACCATCGGCATCGTCCAGCTTCATCCCGATGGCACGCTGAAGCTTGATCCCACCGGGACCGCGATCCCCACCTACGACCAGAAGACCATCACCGAAATGGCGAAGGTGTTCACCGGCTGGGGATATTCCTCGACCGCCGCCAATCCCAGCTTCCGCGGCGCCACCGCGAATTACCTGAGGCCGATGCAGATGTATCCGGAGTTTCATGACATTTCCGCCAAGACGATCGTCGGCGGGGTGGTTCTGCCCGCAAACCAGACCGGGGTGCAGGACCTGAAGGACGCCCTCGACACGCTCTTCCTCCACCCGAACACGGGGCCCTTCCTCGCGAGGCAGCTCATCCAGCGCATGGTCACGAGCAACCCGAGTCCGGGTTACATCTATCGCGTTGCCCGCGCCTTTGATGACAATGGCGCCGGGGTGCGGGGCGACCTGGGGGCGGTCGTGCGTGCCGTCCTGCTCGACTACGAAGCGAGGTCCGCAACGGTGGCGGAATCCGCCAGTTTCGGCAAACTCCGCGAGCCCGTTCTGCGGGTCACCGGTCTGCTGCGAAGCCTGCGCGGCGGGTCCAACAGCGGACGTGTGCCGCTCTTTTCCGGCAACACCGACTCCAGTCTCGCGCAGACGCCGCTCCGCGCCCCTACGGTCTTCAACTTCTATGAACCCAATTACGTCCAGCCGGGCACGCTCGCCTCAGCCGGGCTGTTCGCACCGGAGTACCAGATCCTGAACGACACCACCGCCATGACGGTGCCAAATCTCCTCTGGACCTATCTCTACAGCAACCGGGCCGTCGAATCGGACACCGACAATCAGACCCTGGGCATCCGTTTTGATGCCTCCATGCTTTCACTCGCCAACACTCCGCAGGCACTGGCAGACTACATGAATCTCACCCTGGCCTCCGGTTCGCTGCCCAAGGCGACGACGGATCGGATCGTCACGGCCGTCTCCGCCATGCCCGCCACATCTGAAGCGAACCGGCGCGAGCGGGTCCGTTCGACCGCATACCTCACGCTCATCTCGCCGAACGGCGCCATTCAGAAGTAGCCCCCCGACCCTCTCCCGCCATGAACACTACATCCCGGAATTTCGATCCTTCCCGCCGCCGGTTTCTCGGTACGTGTTGTGCAGCGGTGACCGCGACAGGGCTGCTGTCCCAACTGGCACAGCTCCGCCTCATGAGCGCCGTGGCCGATACCGGCAATCCCTTCCAGCCGGCCGTGCCCGGCACCGCCGGCGCTCCGGAATCGGATTACAAGGCCTTGGTCTGCCTGTTTCTCGCCGGCGGAAACGATGCCAACAATCTCCTGGTGCCGATTGATGCCAGCACCTACGCGCAGTATGCCGCGGGCCGCGGGGCGCTCGCCATCCCCCAGGCCGATCTGCTGCCCCTCGGGGGCACCACGGCGGACGGGCGCAAATTCGGTCTGCATCCGGCCATGCCCGAATTGAAGGCGATGTACGATGCCGGCAAGGTCGCCCTGCTGGGCAACGTGGGCACGCTCGTGTATCCCACCACCAAGGCGCAGTACAGCGCCCGGAGCGTCCCGCTGCCGCCCGCACTCTTTTCCCACAACGATCAGCAGATCGACTGGCAGTCGAGCGTGCCCGACAAAGGCTTCACCAGCGGTTGGGGCGGACGCTTGGCCGACCTCACGAACGCGCTCAACACCAACAACCGTGTATCCATGGCAGTCACGGTGGCCGGACAGAATTTCTTCCAGGTCGGGCGCACCGTAAGCCAGTACGCCGTGGGCACCAATTCCGTGCCCTCGCTCACCGGATCCGGCACCGGAACCTCGGTCAACGGCCTGCGGACCGCCGCCCTCACCGATCTCCTCACCGCCCAGAACAAGAACCTGTTCGAGACCGCCTTCGCCGGCATGACCAAGGAAGCCATCGACGACAGCGCCTACCTTGCCAGCGTGGTCACCGGGACCAGTCCGTTCCAAGCTTCCTTCTCCAACCTCAACACCAATCTCTCGCAGCAACTGCACATGATCGCCCGCCTGATCAATGTGCAGCAGCAACTCGGCCTGAAGCGGCAGGTGTTCTTCGCACGCATCGGGGGTTGGGATCTCCACGACAACCAACTCAACGTCGGCCAGCGCACCAGCGGCGCCCACGCCACGCTGTTGAATGATGTCAGCCGTTCGATCAACGCGTTCTACAACGCGCTGCGCACGGTCGGCGCCGAGAACCAGGTCACGACCTTCACGGCTTCCGATTTCGGACGCACCTTCGACACCAACGGCGACGGCTCCGATCATGCCTGGGGCTCCCACCACATCATCGTCGGCGGCGCCGTGCGCGGCGGCAGCATCTACGGAACCATGCCCACCTTCGCCATTCGGGGACCCGACGATGCCGGCTCGCGGGGACTCTGGATACCCACGACCAGCGTTGACGAATACAGCGCCACGCTCGCACGGTGGTTCGGTGTCAGCGCCACCGACCTGCCCCTGATCTTCCCCAACCTCGGCCGCTTCGCCAAACCCGACCTCGGTTTCATGGCGACAAGTTGAACGCGGGATTGCCGGCAACACCGCGGCCCCGGAGCTGAAGTTGGCTCAGGGCCAATCGCTGGACCGGACTCGATTTTACATGCCGATGCGACGTCTTCTTCTGGCAGGCACTGCCGTCGTTCTCGCTGTTGTCATCCTGATCGTGCTCTGGCCACGCAATGGTCGGCACCCGCCCACGCACTCCGCGTCTCCTCGCCCCGACATTGCAACGGGAGACGCCAACCCCCGCCCGGGCGGCAAGGCTGTTTCCGGACAAACGTCGGCATCAACACCCCTTTCTTCACCGACCCTTCCACCGCGCAGCGAGCTGCTGGATGGATTGAATGATCCCGCCGGGTCCATCTCCGCTGACCTGAAGCTGATCAACGAAGTCTTCAATGCCTGGCTGACCAACTTTCCCACGGCGGGCATTCCGATCGGGAACAATCAGGAAATCACGGCGGCGCTCACCGGCAATAATTCGCTGCAGTTCGCATTCATTCCGCCCGATCATCCGGCCATCAATGCGCAGGGAGAGTTGTGTGACCGCTGGAAAACACCGTTCAGGTTTCACGTCCTGGGTCGCCAGCAGATGGAAATCCGCTCGGCAGGACCCGACCGCAAGTTCGGAACCGCCGACGATGCCGAATGGGCTCCCTGGCCGAGGAATTTCTGATACGGGCTCTCCGACCGGAACAACGTCCGGTCGCGCCCGGGCCCAGGCCGGATCCCGGCTCCGCCCGCGGAGCGCCGTTCAATCGAACCACTCGTCGCTCGGATCGAAGGCCGGGATCGGCACGTTGACGATCCTGAGCTTGCCGACCGCGCGGTGGCGGCATCCCGGCTTGATGAGAATCGAGGTCAGCGGCTTCACCGGAATGCGTTCGCCATCGAGCTCCATGAAGCCTTCTCCCTCCAGAACGAGGTAGATCTCGGTCATCTTCTTATGATAGTGCACTTGGGCGTCCGTCTGGATATCGACCAGATGCAGGGTTGCCACCGCATTGTCCGGCACCGCAAACGCGCGGCGGGCAAAACCGCACGGACAGCGAACCGGCTCAATGTCATCAAGACGTGCCACCAGATAGTTTTTCGCCGAATGGGGAACATCCATGGGAGGTAGCGCAGCGGGAGGGTTCATGACGTGCACAGGCGTCACAATTTGCACGGCATTCGTCAACCCGGGAAGCAAGATTGCATCAGGCAAGGATGCGCTTCAAAATGCGTGAGACCAGAGAATCCGGCCATGATCTGTTCCCCCGCATCAACCCGTTCCCTGAGCCCCGGATTGCCATCGTCCTCCCGCCGCGCGTTTCTGGGGCGTCTGGCCGGAGGAGCAGCCATTGCGGGATTCCTTCCGGGCATCATCCGATCAGAAGCGGCTCCAGCCTCGCGATCCAACTCAGGACGCGCCTTTTCCGTCGTGCAGCGTCGCGACCGCTGGTGGCTGCTCACGCCCGAAGAGCGACCCTTTTTCTCGCTCGGCCTGAATCACATCGACTCCTCGCCGCTGCGGTATCCGGAAGCGGGCGATCTTTGGGCGCGCAAGTACGGCAACAGCACCGAGCAATGGCTCAAGGAGGCGGTACGCGTGGACCTGCTCGAATGGGGCTTCAACAGCGTGGGCTGGACGCAGGAGGTGGTTGTCCGCGGCGACAGTATCCGTCGGCATTCGCCGCCCTTCACGTTTGAAGAATACCAGTGGCTCGGATTGCCGTATTGTCACCTGCTCCCGTTCTCCGAGATCCATCAGTGGGAGAACGAGACGAGGCATCCCGATTTCTTCAGCCCGGACTTCGAGGACTGGTGTGACTTCGTTGCGCGGAATGCCTGTGCGCGCATGGCCGCCGACCCCAAGCTCATCGGCTATTTCCATTCGGATTGCCCGATGTGGGTGCACACGCGTCCGGGCAACACGTGGAAGGGCCCGCTTTTCGATCCGGCACGACTGCAATCTGCGGAAGGACGCAAGGCGTTGTTCGATCTGGCGACACGCTACTATCGCGTCACCCACGATGCGATCCGCCGCTACGACAAGCATCATCTGATTCTCGGCGACCGCTACGAACTCGCGGCTCCCCTGCCGGACCCCGTGGTCGAGGCCGCCAAGCCTTACGTCGATGTGCTCAGTTTCCAGGCTTTCCGGAATCCGGTGCAGGACGTCGGGGCATGGTACGCCCGCACCGGCCGGCCCGTGCTCTGGGCAGACGGCGCGCACAATGTTGCCGCGAAGGATCCTGTCACCGGCACACCCATCGTGAGGAATGATGGCGCCGCCTATCGCGAGACGTTGCGAGGGCTGCGTTCGATCCCGGGTTGCATCGGCGCACACCTCTGCGGCGCCTATCTCCGCAATCACGCCCGGCGCCGCGGCCTGCGCGATGAAATCGAGCGGCCCGATTCGGAGAACGTCGCCCTGATCACGCAGGCCAACCGCGAGACTGCGGACTGGATGAGGACGCTCGTTCCCTGATACAAAGCCGTCGGTTCCGGGATACGTCGTTCAAGGCACGGCCCTCCGGCGGGACACGATCCCTTGCGCCAAACATCAGCCGGTCATCTGCGGAATGATGCCTCCGGTGGCCTCCTTTGGAATATAGAGCCAGCGCGCCTCATAGAGGCCCGTTTCGGCGTCGCAGACCCGGCCGTCCCGCAGCGTGTATTGATTCGGCATGCTGGGGCGCTGACCGGAAAGGAATTCCGGCACGCGCCGGCGGTCGGCCTCAAGCTGACGATGGACTTCGTCCCATGTGAAGCCGCGGGCAAGCATTGCACGCATGGCCTGCAGGGTCTGGGCACACTGCGGATCATCCGCCCGGTTGATGCGCTCCTCGGGATCCTCGCCCAGATTGAAGAGCAGTTCCGCCCCTCGCTCCACCTGAACCAGTTTCCAGTCGCGTGTCCGCACGAGCCGCATCGCCCGATGCGGAGCGGAATCAGGATTGCGGCGGTGGTTGATGCGGATGCCATAATCGTAATACGACGACGGAGCGAACTCGCGGGTCGGGCTTGCCGCGGACGGGTTCCGCAGTGCCGCGCTTTGATCGACGCCATCCAAGCCATCGGGAACAGGCAGCCCCGCCAATCCGCAGGTCGTCGGGAAGAGATCGAGGAGCGAAACCGGATTGTGCCAACGCTGGCCCTCGGCAATGCCGGGGCCCGCAATGAGCAGCGGCACCGCCACGGACTGCTCATAGTAGACCCGTTTCCCCCACAGGCCGTGGCGTGCCGTCATGTCACCATGGTCCGAGGTGTAGATGACGATGGTGTTCCGGAGCATTCCCGCCTCCTCCAGGCCCCGGAGGAGCTCGCCGACACAGTCATCCACAAAATTCACGCTGCCGTAAAAGGCCTCCAGTGCGCGCGTCTGCTCCTCGAGCGAGGGATGGTCGCCTTCAATGGCCATGCGGGCGAACGGTTCCAACCCCTGGGGCTCTTCCGGTGCGAGCGATGGCAGACTGACCTTGTCACGGTAGCGGCGGATGTAGCGGCCCGGCGCGGTGAACGGGCTGTGCGGTCGTGAATAGGAGGCGCACATGAACCACGGCTTCTCGGGGGTCTGATCCTGGTGTTCCAACAGAAACGCCAGCGTTTCGCGCGTGACGACGACATCCTGCATCATGCTTTCAGGGATTTCACTTACCCCCGCGCTCTTCACATGGGCGTAACCAGGAAAAAGATCGATCGGCTCCGGTTGGTGACCCAGGCCGTGGCGCAGGTCGCCGTAGGGACGATGCTGGAAACCCTGGTGCTGGTCCCGTCCTCCAAAATGCATTTTCCCCACCAGCGCCGTGGTGTAGCCGTGTTCCCCGAAATGCCGCGGCCAGGTGGCATGCTCCGGGAAAATCATCCAGTGATTGTTCCAGGCCGAACACCGGTGCGGCTCCTTGGCGGTGAGCATGCTCTGACGTGAGGGCGAACACACGGGGGACGCACACAGCGTCGTCGTGCAATGCACACCGCGGGCCGCCAATGCATCCAGATGGGGCGTCTGCACAACGGGATCTCCGGCAAACCCGGCGAGGTAGGCCGGGTGCTGGTCCGACATGATCAGGAGGATGTTCGGGCGTGACGACATGGGAGGTGGAAGATCGAAAGGATCAGGAGCGACTGCGACCCCATACGGCGATACCGACAAACGCAGTCACAATCAAGGCGCCGAAGATCAGACCGAAGGTCCGGCTGCCCCGCAAATTCTCCCTTCTCGGCCCCCAATAGCTGACCGCCAGCGACACGGACAGATCGGCAACGAGGGCGCACGGCCCGATCCAATGATAGCTGATGCCCATCCTTCCGGTGATATTGCTCCAGAAACTCACCAGAATGGCGATGCCCAAGCCGGAGATGAACCCCATCCATGCCCCCAGCGGGGTCGCAAACGGGATCCAGATCGCCAGGAGGAAGAGGCAGAAAATCGGCTGGACAAACAGATTGCCGGAGCGGTTGACGATCTCGAGAAAGTTGCCCGGAACAAACTGCACGAAATAGCTGAGGACGATGATGCTGACACCGATCGAGAAGGACATGAGCCGCGCAAGGTGGACCTGCTGACGGTCGGTCTTGGGCGATATGTTCAGGCGTGGCAGGATGTCCTTGGTGACCACGGCGGAGATCGCATTTACTCCCGAGTCCACGCTGGACGTGGCGGCCGCAAGCAGGCCGCACACCACGAGTCCGGTGAGTCCGACGGGAAGATAGTTTCCGACGAAGAGCGGAAACAGGACATCCGCATTCTGCTTGATGGTCATGCCTTCGCGCATCGCCTCCGGAAAACGGGTGAAGAATCCCAGCAGGGCAAAGCCCAGCAGTCCCAGTACCGCCGTGATGATCAGGGCCGACGACTCCGTCACCAGATAGGATCGCCTCGCGGCGGCAATGTCCTTCACCGCCATGTACCGCTGCACGGCCGTCTGATCGCTCGAGGCCGTGGCCACGCGCCAGACGACAATGGCCAGGGTGGCGTTGAAGACCGTCACCCGGACCGTCGGATCCCAGCTGAACCATTCCTGGTGATCCCAACTGGGCGACCATCCGCGCGGGATCCAACTGAAGTCGCCAATGCTGAGCGTGACGATCACAATGGTGGTCGCGGCACCGAGAAAGAGCAGGGAGAATTGAATGAGGTCGGTGATGATGACCGTGCGGAGCCCCCCCATCGAGGCGTAAATGATCGCGATGACCGCGGCCGCGGCGGTGATGAGAAACGTGTAGCTGGGGGAAACACCGAGCGTCACCACCAAGGCGATGGACGAAAGATAGATGACCGTCGCCATCCAGATGAGGCGGAGGGAAACAAACATGAGCGATCCGAGCAGGCGCACGCTTGATCCCAGCCGTGACTCCAGCAATTCGAAGGCACTCGTCACCCTCACCCGCATCAGCTTCGGGACCACCCACCAGCCCACGATGAAGAAGGCGATGGGCGCCGCGATGAATTGTGCGATGAGCAGAAACGGCCCCTTGTTGATGACCTCACCCGGCTTCCCCAGATAGCTGATGGTGCTCATCAGCGTGGCGAAGAGTGAAATGCCGGTCAGAATGGGGCTGACATGCCGTTTCCCGGCAATGAAGTACTCCTTCTCGTCGGTTTGCTGACGGGAAAAATACCAGCCGATGCCCAGCACGCCCAGCATATAGATGGCTATGACGAGCCAATCCCAGGTCTGCAGTCCGGCCGACGGACGCGGGGTGCCGTCCGCTGATCCGCCGACCCCGCTCTGGGCGAGCGCAGCGATCGGCGGCAGAAGAAAGAACGCAACAGCGACGGCGGGTACGCGAAGACCGGACCGCCGGCAGGATAACCGGGAATGCACGACAGCCTGTTGTTGGTCTCTTGGGCGGAAGGCAATCCGCGAGAACAGGTCATGCCGTATGACCAATGGGAAGGGTGCCCCGATCTTCATCCCATGCCTCAATCTGGCGGACAACTGGTCATTTCATGTGTCCAATATTTCTTCTATCCACGCGGGCGAATCCCGACTTTGTTTCGGCGGGCCTTGCAACCGAATTCCGCGAGTCGAATCATGTTCAATCGATCCCATTACTCCCTCCTGCCGGTCTTCATGAGTTGCGCGATCCTTGTCGGGATTGGCAGGGCGGCCGATGACCGGAGGACGATGCCGGAGGGGACCTACGGATTCCATCGCAAAATCGATGCCCGCTGGCTGCCGGATGATGCCCGCCAATGGAGCGGTCATGCGAAATCGCTGATCCTCGCCGACCTGTCCCGGGCACAGCCCGCGGCCGCCCTGACAGGCGGGGCGCGCAAACCCGGAACCTGGAAGGTGGTTGACTATGCCGTCGGACAGCTTCGCGGAAACGCCCTCTCCGTCTTTGCCGAAACCGGGGCGCCCAAGGTCTCCGTCAAGCTCGGCCGGGAAGGAACGTTTGCGATCTACATCGGCCTGGTCACGACCTCGAACGGACTCGGGCAGGCAACCAGGAACGGTCTGCAGGTGAAACTCGCACGCGAGTCCGTCTTCCGCCGGATGGCCAACAATGTGAAGGTGATCGCTCCCCGCCGTGACCAAATGCAGGAGCAGTTCTTCACGGTAGCTGATCTCGATGTGAATGATGCCTTGGAATTCTCCATGCTGCCCAATCTGCCGGCCACGGTCGCCTACGTGAGGATGGTTCCCGTGACCGCCGAGGAAAAGCACGCCTGGCTGCGGGATCAGAGTGATCCTTCGACCAAGACTTCCGTCTTCACCTTCGATGGTGGCACTTGGATCTGGCCCTACCGTCCCCGCTCGGCAGACGACCTGAGGGCGAGCTTCCGGGGCATGGAAAACACGGATGCCGGCCTTTGGTGGTTCCAAGTCGGGGCGGACCAGGTGTACTACGCGTCCAATGTCGCCACGGTCCGCTTCGACGGCACGGAAGACTTTCCGCAGGCTTTTCGCAAGGACCACGCCGAGGCCGTGCGTCATCTGATCCACGAGGGAATCAATCCGCTGGTGGTCGCCCGCGAGGCCGCCACCCATCAGGGACGGGAGTTTCACGTGATGCTCCGGCCCGCCGCATGGGCGGCTTCGTATCCCTACGAGGAAATCTTCGCCAGCCGGTTCTACCATGAACATCCCGAATGGCGCGCGGTGGATATTCAGGGAAAGCGAACCTTCTTTATGAGTTACGCGGTGCCGGAAGTCCGTCGCCATGTGGTCGCCGTCCTCCGTGAAGCGGTCCGGATGAGCGATCCCGACGGCGTTGGCTTCCTCTTCAATCGCGGCATGCCGATGATCCTCTGGGAGCCCGCATTCTGCGAGTTGTTTGAGAGGGAATACGGAACCGACCCGCGGCGCCTGAAGCCGGACGACAGCCGGGTGCTCAAGCTGCGCGCCCGGATCATGACGCAGCTCTTTCAGGAGCTGCGCACGATGCTCGATGAGGAGGGGGCGAAGCGGAACAAGCGCTATCAACTGAGCGCGTCCACCTATGGGATCAAAGCGGGCAATGATTTGTTCGGCCTGGACATCGAGACCTGGATCAAGCTCGGTCTGGTCGACAATCTGGGGATCGCCCCCAACACCTACTATGTCAGGCAGCCCAATGGCGGCCCGGTTACCCTCGACGTCCCCTACTACGCCCGCATCACCCGCGGTACCAAGGTGCGGATCTTCCCGTTTGTTCTCGCGAGCAATCCGCGGAATCCCAAGGACCTGGCCGCCCTGACCAGCGGCTATCTGTCCGCCGGAGCCTCCGGCATTGCGGTCTGGGATCCCGTCGTCGAGCAGGGACACGCCGAAGCCGCCGCCAGCATCTCGGGAAACTATCAGGGCAACACCCTCGACCTGCTCTCCTATTTCGGCCATCCGCAGCTCCTCCGCCGCTGGGCGGCCGACGGAGTACCGGAGGTCAATCATTTCCCGCTGACGAGTTTCGGAGAGAACACTTATAGCGAGTGGTTTCCCAACACCGGTTACTGAGGTCCGTAGGATGCATAACGATACCCCTTCTGCCACCCAACTTGTCAGCAAACATGACCAAAAGAATTCACTCGATCGGCAGAGGCATTCCGTCGTGAGGTGCGCACGACCGATCAAGTTCGCCCACGATTCCTCGGACGCACGCCCCGTTCCCTCCGTACCCAAACCATCGATACCATGAACACCTCCCTCGCCTCGCACATCTCCCGACTTCGACTCCTGCCGCGGTTCCTGCTCCTGCCGCTGGCTTCCCCCGGACACGCCGCCCGTGCGATCGCTGCGGCTGCCTTCATGGCGGCAAGCCCGGCGGTCTTCGCCCAGAACGTCGCCACCGGTGTCGTCACCGGGCGGGTTTACGACATGATCGGGGAACGTTATCTCTACAACGCCCGCGTCACCGTCGAGGGCACGCAGATCGAGACCTTGACCGACGACAATGGCACCTTCCGCCTGCGCAACGTGCCCGCGGGTACGGCACGGATCAAGGTTCGCTACCCGGGGCTGGCCGACGGGACCGCCAGCGTCGAAGTCACCGCCGGAGGCAGTGAAGATGTTGAAATCAATCTGTTGAGCCCCGGCACAAAAACCGGCGAAGGGGAAAAGGTGATCGAACTCGAAAAATTCTCCGTCGTCGAGCAGCGCGAAATGAGCGCCCAGAACATGGCGATCAACGAACAGCGCACCGCCACCAACATCAAGAACGTCGTGGCTTTCGACGAATATGGCTACACTACGGACGGTAATCTGGGTGAATTCCTGAAGCATATCCCAGGGGTATCAGTCGACTATTCCGCCTCGATTCCGGTGGGCGTCTCGGTCCGCGGCATGCCTAGCAACACCACCAACCTCCTGAGCGACGGTGTGGTGCTCGCCGGGGGCGCGACAACCAGCGCCTCCCGCGAAACCACCCTGTCGATGGTGGCCACCGACAACATTTCCCGCATCGAAGTCACCAAGGTGCCCACGCCGGATCAGCCCGCCAACGGACTCGGTGGAACCGTCAACATCATCAGCAACAGCGCCCTCAACCGGCGGAAGCCCCTGCTGACCTTCAACGTCTACAGCACGTTCCGCGGCGATTACCCGTGGGAGTTGCGCGGACGTGACATCGGCATGCCCATCCCCCTCTTCGGCGGTGCGCGCTCCGCGGGACACATTCTGCCCTCCTTCACCTTCTCCTACCTCAAGCCGGTCGACAACAAGCTGGCTATCTCCGTTTCAGGTTCCCAGATCCTTCGCTACATTCACAATGATACGACGATCGCGACATGGAACCAGACCACGTTCCGTCAGACGAACTCACGGTACCGTGTCGTGCCCCAGGTCGCGACCATCCGTTCGGGCCAGATCAAGGTGGACTACCGGCTGAATCCCAGCTCCCTCCTCAGCGCCTCCTTCCAGGCACGCGAACGCGCGGCGTCGCAGGCGGTGTCCGATGTCTACGTGTCAACCTACGGCACGGGCGTCACCGGCGGTCCGGACTTTGTCCAGGGCACCGGGGGGGGCACACTCCAGCAGGCAAACGGCTTCATCCAGCGCGACAACTCCAACCAAACTGCCAACCTCAAATACGAGTTCCGCGGAGCCGACTACAAGTTCGACGCCGGATACTCCTTCTCGAGCACCCTGGTCGAAAACTACGACAACGACGGATATACGGGCGTCACGAACGCCAACCTGGCCGGTCTGGCCATCCGGGGCGACGGCATTGCCCCCAAGGCAGACCGGATCGCCAGCAACGTTCCGGCCAGGCTGACGGTCACGAGCGGGGGAAAGCCGGTCGATTGGGGAGACGGCAATCTCTATTCGCTCGCCTCGATCACGAACACGGATCTCAGCTTCCGGAACACCCGGCAGAATTTTTCAGCGAATCTGCAGCGTGAATTCGGCATCAGCGGCCTGACCCTGCTCAAGTTCGGTGTCGCGGTGCAGGAGGAGCGGCAGCGCGCTGATTGGAACACGAAGGCTTACAATTTCCGCTCCGGAGCCAGTGCCGCGGTGCGCCTGGCCAGCAACTACAACATCGTCGATCCGAATCTCTTCTCCTATGTCCCGCTCACCGCGGGCCAGACCGTCAAGCGGATCAGCCCGACCCTGGTCTACAACCTTACCCAGTCGAACCCCGAGTATTTCACGGAGCAGCCGACCAATGCCCGCAACAAGACCAACAACACCTTCCGCGTCAAGGAATGGGTCTCGGCGGCCTACGTTCGCGCCGACTTCCGCCTCATGGACAGCCGGCTGAACATCGTCACCGGCGCCCGTTACGAACACACCTCGGACAAAGCGAAGGGCCCCCTGCGCGACCAACTGCTCGGTCTGTCCACCGACGGGGATTACCAGGGCATCTATCCCAGCCTGAATGCCAGCTACCGCCTGAATGAACGCTTTACCGCCCGCGCCGCATACGCCCTGACCATCGCGCGACCCGACATGCAGTACATCATGCCGCGGGCGAGCGTGGCGGCATCGGACAATGCCGATGGCAATCGCGTGATCACGGTCGTGGAAGCGGGCCTGAAACCGTGGACGGCCAACAACTACGACCTTTCGCTCGAGACCTATCTTTCCAAGGACAGCTATGGATCCATCAGTATCTTTCAGAAGGACATTGATGATTTCTTCGGCCTGAGCAGCCGCCCGGCAACTCCCGCTGAAGTGGCGCTGTATGGCGGAGATCCGCAGCTCAACAACTATGTGATCGAGACGCGGGTGAACGCCGGCAACGCACGGATTCGCGGTTTCGAACTCGGCTACCGGCATTCCCTGACGTTCCTTCCCGACTGGGCACGTGGCCTGCAGGTCTTCGTCAACTACACCCGCCTCGAACTCGACGGGAGCGCACTGGCCGATTTCAGCGGATTCAATCCCGAGAACCTGAGTTACGGGGTCAACCTGGTGCGCCCCCGCTTTTCATTCAAGTTCAACATGTCCTACATGGGCGAGACCCGCCGGGCGGCAACCGGAACCACGGGCGACTATTTCTGGGCCGGCGCGAAGAATCGCGACACGATCAGTGCGGAGTATTCCCTCACCCGTCGTTTTTCCCTCTACGCGCAGGTCACGGACCTGATCGGCGGTGGTTATGTGGACGTGCAGAAACAGTACAATCCGAACAATGACGTACCGGACTACGCCCGCTATCAACGCCTGATCGACACCGGCACCGAGGTGACCATCGGCATCAAGGGACGCTTCTGAGCGGTGGCGGTTGCCGGCGGGCACCACGTACGTGATGCTGCCCGGCGCCGCCTCCCTGTCCAGCCACCCCGATCCGTGCACAAACACCGCCTGATCCCCATGACGCGAACTCTTGCCCGATTTTTCCTCATCGCCCTCGCCGCCGGTCTGGAGGGACTGGCCGCGGCGGAACTCTTGGAACAGACGGACATCTTCATCAGTGGCCAGGACAACGTATTCGAGTATCGCATCCCCGTGTTGCTGACATCGAATCGCGGGACGCTCCTGGCCATTTGTGACGCCCGCGTCCACAAGAGCGGCGATGCCCCGAACAACATCGACATCGTGATGAAGCGGAGCACGGACAAGGGTCGCACCTGGAGCCCGCTGCGCACGTTGATGGACAATGGCAACGGCGCCGCGGGAGATGCGCTCGGCCTGGTCGATCAGCAGACGGGCACGATCTGGGTCTTTGCGGTCTATTTTCCCGAGGGCGTGGGCAGCTCCAACGTGCAGCCCGGCCTCTCGGGTCCAACCGCGACGTACTGGGCGGTCAGGAGCGACGACGATGGGGTGACCTGGTCCGAGCCGATCGACCTGACCGAAATGTTCAAGCGTCCGGACTGGCGCGCCGGATCGGTCGGCCCCGGCAACGGCATCCAGATGCGCAACGGACGGCTGATCGTGCCCCGGTACTATTTTTCAGGCAAGGCGAATGAACCCATGCGGCCGACGGCCTTCGTAAGCTACAGCGACGACCATGGTCGTACCTGGCACACGGGCGGCATGACCTCGCCCGGCGGAGTCACCAACGAATGCCAGGTGATCGAGTCGGAAGATGGCTCGCTGCTCCTGAACATGCGCAATGTCGTGAATGGCCGCGGCAATTTCCGCAAGGTGGCGCACAGCCCCGACGGTGGCGGGACCTGGACCGAAATGACGGACGACACCGGATTGATTGAGCCGGAGAACGGCTGCCAGGCGAGCCTGCTGCGGTATACGACCCGAAGGGAGCACGGGCGAAACCGGGTGCTTTTCTCCAATCCGGCAAGCCTGCGGCGCAACAACATGAGCCTGCGCCTGAGCTACGACGAAGGACGGACCTGGCGCGAGGTGCGGCAGTTGCACGGCGGACCGGCGGGTTACTCATCGCTGGCGGTGCTGCCCGACATGACCGTCGCCTGTCTCTACGAACGGGGCGAAAAGCGCTACTATGAAAAGATCACCTTTGCCCGCTTCAACCTCGAGTGGCTGACCCAGGGCCGCGACCGCATCGATCCTCCGGCCAACCCGTCCAAGTGAACGGAAGTCATGATCGGCTGCTACGACTTCTGCGGGCACTATGAATGGATCTTCGCCTGGCTCGAAAGCCAGGGCGGCCACGAACGGGTGCTCGATTACTGGCGGAACGCGATCGCCGGCGACAGCCAGCTTCCCACCCTCCGGTTGATCCAACGCGAGGGCTTCAACGGCATGATGAAGCACTGGGGGCACGTGCTGACGGAAGAATCGCCGGATCTGGGCTTCACGGTGAAGCAACTGCCGGACGTCTTTCGCATCGATATCCACGACTGTCCCTCGAAGGGCTTTCTCATCCGCAACGGCCTCGAGCAGTACCGCGACTATTGCGACCATTGCATGGGCTGGATCGGACCGGTGATGCGGAAGGCGGGCTACGTAATCGATCACGAACACAATCATTGCGGCCAATGCTGGTGGGAAATGCGCGTAGTTGGCGCCGCCCCGGGACACGCCAAGGTCGGAGAGGTGGCCGGTCTCCAGGATGTTCGCTTCCGTCCGGAATGGCGGCAATCCGGATCGAAGTTGGACCGTTACGACAAGGCAACCGATCCGGACGACAAGATTCCTCCGCCTTGCGGAGGGGAACGGCCGCCATCTCCGCAGGCAGGCTCGTAATCCGGCAACCCAAGGGCCAGCCGGATGTGACTACGCGCCAGCTTATGGCTTCACACCCAGTTGCTGCAGACAGTCCTTGATGTACGCGTCGTAGGGCGCGGCGACCTTCTGCTTCGCCACGCCTTCGAGTGCGGACTGCAGGCCGGCGGGCGCATGCGGCAAGCCGCCCAGCCAATTCAATGCCTCCAGTCGCATCGCCGGCACTTCGTCTTCGCCCAATGCTCCGGCGAACACCGGCACGATCGGTGCCTCCGCGCCCCGCATGCCCAGTTCAAAGGCGGCTGCGACCCGCACGGAGGTGTTTGCATCCTTCAAGCGATCGCGCAACTGGGCATCCGGCACCACGCGGCTCCCGAGAACTCCGACGATCGCCCAATAACGCAGGACAGGTGACGTGCTCTCCAGCGCGCCGGCGACGCGGCGGGCTTGATCGGAATTTTTCTGCAATTGCAGGGCATCCACCAGGTCGATGACATCCGCGAGAGGATACCGCTGATCGTCACCGCCCACCTCGGAAGGAGAGCGGTCGCCGGCGAGTTCCCGCAACATGCCCTCCGGCATGAATCCGGTGTCCCGGGTTGCCAAAAGGTGGGCCCGATTTGCCAAGCGCATGCTCTCCATGCGTGACCTCTGGGCAGGATCGCCGGCGAGATTGTGCACGTTGTCCGGATCGCTCTCGCAATCAAAGAGCTCCTCGGGTGCCTTGGGCTTGAAGAAGGATGCCTGCACCGCATTGAGTTTCCCGGCACGGTACATTTCCTCCCATTGCCGCATCGTTGCCTGTTTCCACAGATAGTCGATGTGCTGCAGGATCGGCAGATCCGGACGATAGTTGCGGATGTAGCGCCACCGGCCGTCGGTGACGGCACGGGAGAAATCCACCCGCGAATCCATGCGGTCGCGGAAATTGTAGGTCATTTCCGGAGCGGGCTTCCTGAACTCCCCTGCGAAGGCGCGTCCTTGCATGAACTCCGGCGCCTTCACGCCGGCCAGGCTCAGAACCGTCGGCGCGAGGTCCACCCAGTTGATCAGCTCCGCGCTGCGCGACCCTGGCCCCGTCGGCGCCAGATGCTGGTACTTCCTGGGAAAGTAGACCGCAAAGGCCGGGTGCGTGCCATTCTCATAGAGGAATCGTTTGCTGCGCGCGATGACTCCGCCGTGATCGGAGTAGTAGAAGATGATCGTATCCTCCGCGAGCCCGTCGGCTTCGAGCTGCGCAAGGATCTCACCCACGTGGTGATCGGCCGCCGCCACACGTCCATAATACTGCGCGATGTCCGTTCGCACCGTTTCAGTGTCGGGAAGGTAGGCCGGCACCCGCACCTTGGCCGGATCCACCGTGAGCGGAAAACGTCTGTGCAGCGAACTCTCGTGGCTTTCCGCGAAATTGAAGATGCTGAAAAAAGGCTGGCCGGGACGCCGGTTTCTCCAGTGAGCATCCTTGCTGTTCTCATCCCACGTGCCGGGCAGCACCTTCGCATTGTAGTCCGTCTTGTTGCAGTTCGTCGTGAAATAGCCAGCGTCACGCAGGTAGGCGGGGAAATACCGCATCCAGGGCGGCATGGGCACGATGCTGCGCATGTGCTGGGTGCCGAGGCTCGGCGCGTACATCCCGGTGATGATGCTCGCCCGCGTGGGCGCGCAGACCGCCGAGGTCGAATACGCCCGCTCAAACAGGATCCCTGCGTGCGCCAGACGGGCAAAGTTCGGCGTGTGGGCCAGCGGATCGCCATAACCCTCGGCGTAATTCGCGCTGTGGTCCTCATTCACAACCCAGAGGATGTTGGGCCGCGCCTCCGCCGCCCGTACGGGAATGAGCGTGAACAGGAGCAGCGCGATGAACACAATGCCTCTCAGGCTGAAGCGCAACGGGACCGGAACACGAAGGAATAGGCGCTCGATGGGCGCCATGCCATGCGTCGCAGTCACTCTCCCCGCAGTCTCAATCCGTGTGGAAGGCATATTCATGTCCACCCAGCAATGGCATCCACTCGAAATCCCGTCCAGAGGACTTTTCAAATGACGCCGCCAAGGGAAGGCCTTCCCGCTGCGACATCCCGCATTTATTCCGCGCCCGCGAGCGCGATCCCCTGCCGTCCGGGTTCCTGAGAACCCATGCCGGCGTGAATAGGCGGC
>CAZOXB010000026.1:18570-23623 GCA_964583635.1 uncultured Opitutaceae bacterium
TCGAGCCAAGGGGCGATCATGTCCTTGGTGAAACGCGGATTGTAGCCTGGCCACTCCCAAAGGTCCAGGGTTGGCGCGACCGAGATCGCCCATACCGCCTTCAGCCGCGACGACTGGCGCAGGATCGGATCGGCAGCGGCCGGGTCGGCCAGATCATCGTGCATGCCCAGCCAGGCGCTTGCCGAGGCGCCCGCGCTCGAACCAAACGCGCCAAAACGCTGCGGATCGAGATTCCACTCCCGCGCCCGGAGACGCAGGAATTGCACGCTCCGCGCAATCCCGCGCAATACCTCCGTCAGCGGGTGCCCCTTGGACTGAAACTTGTATTGAATGGACGCATACGCGACACCCGATGCCTTGAGCCGCTGATGCAGCGCCTCATCGATTGTCGCCTGTTTCTCACCCTGGATGAAACCGCCGCCGTGGATGTGGATGATGAGCGGTACCGGTTCGGCGGCTGGCACGAGCCAGAGGTTGAGGCGCTGTTCCGGAAGGGGTCCGTAAGCCACGTCGGTATAGGTTGGCGAGACCCGGGCTCCCTGATCGCGCCCGGACTTCAATGCCGCCGCCTCATCGGCATTCATTTCCTTTTTCAAAGCCGCGTTGGCTCGATACTCCCGCCACTCCTCCACCGTGAGCCGCCCGTCGCTGTTCAAATCGGCATCCGGTGCGCGTTTCAATTGTCGAAGCAGGAAGGCATCATTGACCTTCTCCTCCTGCGCCAAGGCCGCCGCGGCAAACACCACTCCGAGTAGCAGCAAGGACGCAATTTTCATGGCAATACAGGGTCCGTATCAGACAAAAACGTGGCAAAATGGCGGAGAGAGGGGGATTCGAACCCCCGGTACGCTGTTACACGTACAACGCTTTAGCAAAGCGCCGCTATCGACCACTCAGCCATCTCTCCAATCCAAGCCCCTCAAGCAAAGGGGCAAATCACAAAGTGCAAGGGCATTTCTCAGCCCCGGCAATCGCCCACCCCCTCGCGGCAAGCCCGCCGATATTCACGCCTTGGTGCCAACCGAATGAAATGTGGCGTCCTTGGGCAGAATGACGCGGTGGCACCAGTCGCCAAAACGCTCGCCATCGGCGCGCTCCAATGCGTAGCGCCTGATGATCGGCGTCAACTGGGCCAGCGCGTCGTCAAAGGTCACGCTGGGGGCGAAGAGGCGGTTCAGGCGCGTGCCTTCATAACTCGCACCGAGATACAACGCGTATTTTCCGGGTGCCCTGCCCACAAAACCGATTTCAGCCAGGTAGGGCCGCGCGCAGCCATTCGGGCAGCCGGTGATCCGCAGGCTGATCGCGTCGTCACGCAATCCGGCCTCCTCGAGGATCGTCTCGAAACGGGCCAGCAGGTCCGGCAACGCGCGTTCACTCTCCGCCAGCGCGAGGCCGCAGGTCGGCAGGGCCACACAGGACAATGCATTCAGACGGATGCCGGAGCGCGCGTTCTCAGCCGTGAGCTGGTGACGCGTGAGCACTTCCTCGATGCGGCTCCGGCCTTCATCGGTGATTCCTGAAATTGTGAGATTCTGTGAAGGAGTCAGCCGGAAGTCACCGGTATGAAATTCCGCGATTTCGCGCAGGGCCGTCTTCATGGCCCAGCCGGGAATGTCCTTGATCCGACCGCTCAGGATGTGGAGGCCGTAAAACCAGGTTCCGTCGGCGCACCGCTGCCAGCCGAGCGGATCCTGTATGGTGGTGAACGTGTAGGGACGCGCCGGCTCCAGTTTCACCCCGGAGCGACGCTCCACCTCCGCCTTGAACCAGTCGAGCCCACGGTCGTCGATCGTGTACTTGAGGCGGGCATGCTTGCGATTGGTCCGGTCGCCATAATCGCGCTGCGTCGTCAACACCGCCGCACCCACGGCATTCACATGCTGGGGCCTCAGGAATCCGATGACATCGGCCAGCCGCGAATAGGTGTCGGCGTTGCCATGGTTCATGCCCTGTCCACCGCCGATCGCGACGTTGTAGCCCGCGAGCTGATCGTTCTCGACGATCGCGATGAAACCGAGGTCCTGCGAGAAAAGGTCGACGTCATTCGACGGCGGCAGGGCGAACCCTGTCTTGAACTTGCGCGGCAGGTAGGTCGCGCCGTAGAGCGGTTCGATCTCGGACTCGCCTCCCGCCACCCGGACGTCGTCGAGCCAGATCTCGTGGTACGCACGCGTCTTCGGCAGTGCATAGTCACTCCAGGCTTTCGCCTGTTCGTAGACCTGCTGCAGCACCGGGCTGCGCTCGGGATTCGGCGGGGCCATCACGTTGCGGTTCACGTCCCCGCAGGCGGCGATTGAATCGAGCAGCACGCTGTTCAACCCCTTGATCAGGGGTTTCAGGTTGCCCTTGAGGACGCCGTGAAACTGGAAGGTCTGGCGCGTGGTCAAACGCAATGTCTGGGTGCCGAAGCGATCCGCGAGCGAGTCGAGCACCTGCCACTGCATGGGCGTGCATCGTCCACCCGGCAGTCGCACGCGTAGCATGAACGCATAGGCCTTTTCCTTGCCGGCCTTCTTGAGCGGAATGCGCAGATCCCGATCATCCTGCAGGTAGAGCCCGTGAAACTTCGTGAGGAGGCTGCTGTTGTCGGAAATCGCACCGGTCGACGTATCCAGCAGGTCCTCGGCAATCGTCCCTCGCAGGAGGTTGGAGGCCAGTTTGACGCCCTCGTTGGCGACAAGGGGCTTCACCGCTGGCGCAGCGGCGGGAGCAACGGACGGCGGCGATGGCAACGGTGCTACAGTGGGAGACACACTCAACCGCTAGCCGGTCCCTTCAGCCTGTTCAAGATTTAATTTGGTATGTTAGGTTATACACTAATGTATTTGCCGAGGAGCATGTTCAGGTGTTCGTCCGCATGCATTTTCCCAGCGCTGGCAGTGGGCTTCCCCAAAGCCAGGACCGGACCTCAGCCGACCCGTCAAGCCTAACTCACGTCTTTGCTAAATCGTCAATTGCAGCGTACCGGCTGTTTTCAGTACCGATAGTGCTCGGGCTTGTAGGGCCCCTCCACGGGGACGCCCAGATAGGCCGCCTGCTCCTTGGTGAGCACCGTGAGCCTGGCACCGATCTTCTCAAGATGCAGGCGGGCAACCTCCTCATCGAGGTGCTTCGGCAGTCGGTAAACGCCGACTTTGTAACTGTCGCGCTTCTCCCAGAGGTCCAGTTGGGCCAGCGTCTGGTTGGTGAATGAATTCGACATCACGAACGAGGGATGCCCGGTCGCGCAACCAAGGTTCACCAAGCGGCCTTCGGCGAGCAGATAAATGCTGCGGCCATTCGCGAGCACGAACTGATCGTATTGCGGCTTGATGGTGATGCGCTTCGTGCCGGGTGACTTGTAGAGGCGGTCCACCTGGATCTCGTTGTCGAAATGGCCAATGTTGCAGATGATCGCCTGATCCTTCATCTGCTGAATGTGCTCCAGCGTGATGATGTCGCGGTTGCCCGTGGTCGTGACGTAGATGTCGGCGGTGCCCAGCGTACTTTCGACGGTGTTGACCTCGAAGCCTTCCATGGCGGCCTGCAGCGCATTGATCGGATCCACCTCGGTCACGATCACGCGCGCACCGAAGCCGCGCAGCGAGTGGGCGGAGCCCTTGCCGACGTCGCCATAGCCGCATACGCAGGCAACCTTGCCGGCGATCATCACGTCGGTCGCGCGTTTCAGTCCATCGGCCAGCGACTCGCGGCAGCCGTAAAGATTGTCGAATTTCGACTTGGTGACCGAGTCGTTGACGTTGATCGCCGGGACAAGAAGCTTGCCCTTCTCATGGAGCTGGTAGAGGCGATGCACGCCCGTGGTGGTCTCTTCGGAGACCCCGCGCCACTCCTTCACCATGCGGGTGAACACGAGCGGGTCTTCCGCATGGATGCGTTTCAACAGGTTCTTGATGACCTGCTCCTCATGCGAGCCTGATGCCGTGTTGACCCAGACGGAGCCGTTTTCGAGTTCGTAGCCCTGGTGCAGCAGCAGCGTGACATCACCGCCGTCATCGACCACGAGTTGAGGTCCCTTGCCGTGCGGATGGCTGAGCGCCTTCCAAGTGAGGTCCCAGTACTCCTCGAGCGTCTCACCCTTCCAGGCAAATACGGGCACACGCGCCCTGGCGATCGCCGCCGCGGCATGATCCTGCGTGGAAAAAATGTTGCAGGACGCCCAGCGCACCGACGCGCCCAGTTCCACCAGGGTCTCAATCAGCACCGCCGTCTGGATCGTCATGTGGAGCGACCCGGTGATGCGCACACCCTTCAGCGGTTTGGCGGCGCCATATTTTCTGCGGAGCGAAAGCAGGCCGGGCATTTCGTGCTCGGCCACGTTGATTTCCTTCCGGCCCCAGTCGGCCAGGGAGATATCTTTGACTTGAAAATCCTGCACGGCGGCAGGTTGGGTAAGGGCGGAAGGCATGAGAATTGAGGACGGTTTGATTGAAAATGGCAGGTCAGGCGCGGCGCTTCACCGCGGTGACCAAGGCCCTGGCTTTATTGGTAATCTCCCACGGCAGGTCTTTCTTGCCGAAATGGCCGTAGTTGGTCGTTTGACGATAGATCGGGCGCAGCAAGTTGAGCTGCTTCACGATATCCGCCGGCTTGAAGCTGAACACGTCCTGAACGGACTGGGCGATGATCTCGTCAGAAACCTTGCCCGTGCCAAAGGTATCCACATACACGCTCACCGGCTTGGGATGGCCGATGGCATAAGCCACCTGCAGCTCGGCGATTTCCGCCAGCCCGGCGGCAACGATGGTCTTGGCCACCCAGCGTGCCATGTAGGCCGCTGAACGATCCACCTTCGAGGGATCCTTGCCCGAGAACGCACCGCCGCCGTGCCGGCCCCAGCCACCGTAGGTATCCACAATTATCTTACGCCCGGTGAGCCCCGAATCCCCCTGCGGCCCGCCGACGACAAAGCGCCCCGTGGGATTGATGAGGAACTCCGTCCTGGCATTCAGCAGATTCGCAGGAATGACCTTCCTGATCACATTCCTGATCAGGTAAGACTCGATCTGCCCGTGGGAGACATCCTCCGTATGCTGGGTCGATATGACCA
>CAZOXB010000027.1:0-13627 GCA_964583635.1 uncultured Opitutaceae bacterium
TCACCTGCGTGCTCGGTGAAATCTCCCCGATTTCATCCAGGAAGAGCGTTCCCCAATCCGCCGCCTCAAAACGCCCGATGCGGCGCTCGGTGGCTCCCGTGAACGCACCGCGCTCATGGCCGAAGATCTCGCTTTCGAGCAGACTCTCGGAAAGCGCCGCGCAGTGCACCGCGACAAATGGCGCACGCGCCCGCGGGCTCATCTGATGGATGCCCTGCGCGATCAGTTCCTTGCCGGTGCCGCTCTCCCCCTCGATCAGGATCGTCGCCTTCGATGGAGCCACGAGGCGGACGCGGTTGATGACGCTCTCCAGCGCGGGTGAGTTGCCCACGATGCCTTCGATGCTGAATTTTTCATCCAGCCGCTCGTGCAGCTGCTTCACCTCCACCTCGAGGGTCTTGTTCTTCAAGGCCCGCTGCACCAGGATCTCCAGCCGCTCGATGTTGACGGGCTTGGTCAGGAAATCGACGGCGCCCCGTTTCATGGCCTCCACCGCCGTATCGATGTTGCCGTAGGCGGTCATCATGATGACGGCGGGCTTGTTTGGAACGGCCAGGGCCTTGTCGATCACCCGCAGTCCGCTTTTCCCGGGCATGCGGAGATCCGTCAGGATGACGTCGAACTCCTGCGCATCCATCAGGTTGAACGCCTCGTCCGCATTGCTGGCGACGGACACGTCGAAATTGTCCTCGAGCGCCTGCTGCAGGCCCTCGCGGGTGTGCTTTTCATCATCGACGATCAGGACGCTTGGCACCATGGGGGACGCAGCAGTCTTTCCCTGGAAGCGACGTGGTCAAGCGTCTTGGGAAGGCCAGACGTGCTCGCGCGCACGGCGGATGGACGGCTGCCGAGCTGACAGTCACCCGCCCGCCACGCGTCATTGCAGCATGCGGACGCGACGATCCTTCCGTGGAAACTGGAGCGAAACCACGGTGCCCACACCTTCCTTGCTTTCGATGCCCACCTGCCCGCCGTGCTCGCGGAGGATGCGCTGCACGATCATCAGGCCCAGGCCGTGCCCGCCGGTTTTTGTGGTGTGGTAGGGCTGGAACAGGTTGAAGAGATCATCCTGTTTGATGCCACTGCCCGTGTCGCCGAACTTGAGGTGGACAAATTCGTCGTCGCTCCGTGCGGCAATGCGCAGATGGCCGCCGGGCTTCATCGCCTCCATGGCGTTTTTCGTGATGTTGAAGAAGACCTGCTTGATTTGGTTCTGGTCCGCCATGACCGGGGGCAGGGTTTCCAATGCATCCACCTCCACCTGAATGCCGCGATCCGCAAATTCGTTGTGCTGAAACCGCAATACATCCGTGAGAACATCGGCCAGATTCGTTTCAGTCAGATCGGGCGGACGCGGCCGGATCGCCTCAAGAAAATTGGAAATGATGCCGTCGAGCCGCTGCACCTCGGAGTGACAAACCTCCACCGACTCGGCCAGCGCCGCCGTGTTCTTGTCAGCCTTCAGTTTCTTGATACGCCGCTCCATCAACTGAAGGTGGATCGTCAGGGAATTGAGCGGATTGCCCAGTTCGTGGGCCACACCCGCCGCCAGGAGCAGGACGGAAGAGGTGCGCTCGCTCTCGATCCGCTGTTCGGTCGATTCCCTGTCCCGGGTGACGTCGCTCAGGATCACCGCGAAGCGCCTTCCACGGGAGCCGGCCTTGTCCTCGGACTTGAACGGCACCATGTAGAGCCTGACCGTGCGCGGCGCCGGGTACGTGAGCTCAAATTCCCGGGCCATGACCGGCAGCGCCGCATCCTCGTCGATCGTCGGCCCAAGGGAGGGGCGCAGCCCGGGGATCAGGCGCCACAACGTCTTTCCCGCAAGATCGTTGTCGGGACCGAGGGCGATCAAACGGTGCGCAGCCGAATTCGCGTAGGCGATGATTCCTTCCTCATCGATCACCAACACCCCTTCCTGGAGCGTGTTGAAGATGTCCTCGAACAGGCTGCGTTCACGCGCGAGGCGCTGCACGAGATTCGTCAGGTTGACCGTATCCAGCTGGTCGAGACGCCCGAGGACGCGGTCAAGGGAAGTGTTGCGCTTGGTCGCCATGCGGATGGGTGGATTGAATCAGGGGCCGATCCGCACCATAGGCTTCCCTCGCTGCAAATCGACCTGAAAGAAATCAGCCGTCGGATCCGGCGCGATCGGGCATCCGCCGCTCCGCCTCCGCGTCGGCTCCGGGATCGGTATCCGCAAAAAAGTCCATCTGCCCGGGATTCATCCTGCCCGCCAGGAGCTTCCTCAGGAACATCTCGCGGTGCTGGATGCATCTGCCCAGCCGAATGAGAGCGTCGCGGTGCTCGTCGGTGCCATATCCCTTGTGCTGGGCAAATCCGTAACCGGGATGCACGTTCTCCATCTCGGTCATGATGCGATCCCGCACGACTTTCGCCACGATGGATGCCATGGCGATGCACAGGGATCGCGCGTCTCCTGTCACCACCGAAACGTGGGGATAGGGGAAGTTGCGGAGCGGAAGTCCATCGATCAGGATTCGGGCAGACACCTGGGGTTGATAGGCGGCGATCTGCTCGGGCGACGAAAACAGGTCAGGTTCCGTTGTCCGATGAAATGCGGACGGAGGATGGATGCCTTCGAGTGCCCGGCGCATCGCCAGCTTGGTGGCTCCAAGGATGTTGAACTGGTCGATTTCGCCCACATCGGCGACGCCGTAGTTCGCATGAATCATGCGTTCGGCAACCAGACCTTCGAAGTCCGACCACAGCGACTCGCGCTCCGCCGCGCTCAGTTGTTTGGAGTCATTGATCCGGCGTGCGTTGGCCTCCGACCACCGGCTGTTGAGAAAGTCACGCGTCACCAGCACCGCCGCAGCCACCACGGGGCCCGCGAGTGCTCCCCTGCCCACCTCGTCCACGCCGATCAGCTCCGAGACACCTTCGAGGTGCTTCAGGTCGAATCCTCTCAATTGACGGCGTTTCGCCATGGTAGCATATTCCCGGCCGGACCTCCCCCGCCTTACCAGGCCATCTTTGCCCTGGGCTCGGGCAGCGGCAGTTCGTCCAGCCTGCCCGCGGCCTTGACCACATCATACGCCGTGCGGAAGTGCAGTTTCGCAAAGTCGCCCAGCGCGCGCACGCCGAATTTTTCGATGATCCGGGCGGCCTGCACGTTCACCTTGGAACCCGCGCCCTTCTGAAGCTTTTCCCCAAATCGCAGGGAGAGCTTGTGCATCTCGCGCACATACATCGCGCGCGCAACCACCGAAGCCGCCGCCACCACGGGATCCTCCTCGGCCTTGGTGCGCATCTTCAGTTCGAAGTCCTTCAACCCCTTGCGGGCCAGTTCCCGCTGCACCAGCGGCTCCTTGGAGAACTGGTCGAGCAGGCCCCAGGCCACCTGACGTTCACCGAGCGCCTGGAGGAGGGCCGTTCCATGCAGCCAGGCGAGCAGCGAGTTCAGGTTGGCCCGCGGACGGGCCATGAGCTCATTGTACCTGGGCATGCTGCAATAACAGGTCTTGACCACAACGCCGTGCGTGCCGCGGATCATGTCGTCCATCTTGAGGATCTGCCCCTCGGTGATCTTCTTCGAGTCCTGCACGCCCGCCTTGCGCCAGGCATGGATCATCGCCGGCTGGGCGATGACGGTCGCGGCAATCACCGGTCCGAAGAAATCCCCCTTGCCGCTCTCATCGAGCCCGGCATGCGCTTCAAACCACTCGGGATGCAACACCTCGTCATAACCGAGCTTCGGAGCGAGGGTGACCTCAGTCTCCAGGGTCATGGTGACAAACTCCTCCGTCCCCTTTCCGGCAATCACCACCTTCCCGCTCTCGTACGCCGTCACATTGCAGTCCGTGCCCTTGAAAGCATACCGTGCATAAGCGACCTCAAACGGTTCCCATCCCCGCCGGACGAGGATCGCCTTGAGCGTCGCCATCTGCTCATCGTCCAGCTTCGCAGTGTAGGAACTGATTTTTTTCTTCGGTGCGTCGGTGTTGAGATCGTCGACGCTTCGTTTCTTCGGCATGCTGGGTTAAATCACGACCGGACGGGTAAAGGCACGCAAAATGAAACCGCGCGTTGCAGGAAACCTGCGAAACTCCACGTATTGCACCGCCACATTTGGGATTCCCACCCATCGGTTCCGCTGCCTGTCTGCGGTGTCCCGTGCTCTCTCCGCCTGCATTCCTTACACCGGCCCAGCGGGCCAGGTTTCAATCCGCACTGCTTGCTTGGTATCGGCAATCGCGCCGGGCGCTGCCTTGGCGGCTGCAGCCATCCCTGTATGGGACGGTCGTGAGTGAGTTCATGCTGCAGCAGACCCAGGTCAAAACGGTGCTCCCGTATTTCGATCGCTGGCTGCAGAGGTTTCCCGACTTTGCCTCCCTGGCGGCGGCGCCCGAGGCCGACGTGCTCAAGCAATGGGAAGGGCTCGGCTATTACTCGCGCGCGCGCAATCTGCACCGCCTTGCCAGGGTCCTGATCACCCTGCCGGAAATCCCCACCGCCGCCTCTGCATGGCGGGAATTTCCCGGGGTCGGTCCTTACACCGCCGCCGCCGTCACCAGCATCGCCTTCGGCAGTGCTGAAGCGTGCGTGGACGGCAATGTCGTCCGAATTCTGGCGAGACTGACCGCGAATCCAACGGAGTTTCGCGACAGCGCCCATGCCTCCCAGGCGTTCACGCCCCTCGCGCGTGAATTGCTTTCGCCCGAAGCCCCCGGCGATCACAATCAGGCGATGATGGAACTGGGCGCCACCGTGTGCCTCAGGCAGCATCCGAGTTGCGCGGTCTGTCCCGTTCGGCGCTGGTGCGCCGGCGCGCAGGCCGGCTCCCCCGCACGTTTCCCCAGGCTCGCACCCAGGACCATCGAACGCAAACGTGTCATACGAATCTGGATACTGCGCAACCGTGCCCTGCTCCTGCACCGTGCGGCCCCCGATGCACGCCGCCTGGCCGGTCTCCACGAGTTGCCGACGGCGGAACAGCTCGCACTCGAGCCCGGAGCGCTCACCGGGGAAAGTCTCCTGGCGCGGAAGAAGCGGGGCATCACCCGCTACGCGATCACCGAATCGATCCACCGCGTTCAGCGGCTCCCTCGCGCCATCTCCCACCCCGAACTGGTCTGGGTGCCGCTATCGGAACTCTCCACCATCCCGCTCTCCGGCCCCCACCGGCGATGGATAGCCGAACTGTTGCGACGCGGCGGATCTGCTTCCGCCTCATAGGCAGGGCGACACGGCGGCAGAACGACTGGATCCTTTACGGCCGGGGCACATGGTGCGCGCCCTCCCCGGATCCGGGGAAACCGCTGCCGTTCCCGCATCCACCCGCGCGCTGCCGTTGGAGCGGAATGCCTCAATCAACCACAAGCCAACCCTTCATCGTCGCAAAATGTCCGGGAACGCTGCAGATGAAATCATAGCGGCCGGCTTGGGCCGGCGCCGTGAAATAGATGCGGTCAACGCCACCCGGAGCCACTATGGCCGTGTGGAACAAGACATCGTCCGTAGCGGGCACGTAGTTCTTCACGGCCGCATCGAGTCCCAGCTCAAGGGCAGCACGGCCCACCGCTTCGCCCCGCCCCGGAGCACACAGCACGAAATTGTGCAGCATGTCGTCGTCATTCCGGAGGACGAGTTGAATCCCGGTGCCCGCCTTTGCGCGCAGCTCCGTCTTGTCAAAACGCATGCCCGGCAGCGTTCCGAGGAGAAGTGTACGATCACCCCGCAGGCGGCTCCAGCTTGGCGGCTGCTCCGTTGGACGCTTCGCACTCGGGGCGAGTGCCTCCGGCGGCACGGCAGGGCCGCAGAGTTCCGGTTTCTCCGTACCGCGCACGTTGGCCGATGCACGCTCCGGCAACCGGTTCAACGTGTAATAGGCGGTATCATGGAGCAATTCCTCCCCTCGATCGGCGCTGCGGACGCCGGCAGCCCGCAGTTCGTGTATGTAACCCTCCCGCAGACAGGCCACCTCGAGCCGGACACTGCGCAAGTCTGATGCCGGAACGGCGCGCCGCACCGGACACATCCAACGGTTGATCGGAGCGCTTCCGTAGGTACTGTGATGCTGGTAGGTGAAGCTGCCCACCCGGTAGTTCGCTGTGTTGGCGGCACTTTCAGGATTGGCGGGCTGCGTGAACATGACGACGAATCCGCCCGGATCAATCCGCACCTCCTGGATATCGAACGGCGTATCACCGTGCCAGCGCACCCGCTCGAAAGCGAAGGGCTTTCCGCCGACCGAGCCCCATCCCCGCGCCGTCTCACCAACAAACAACGAGCCATCCTCGCCGAATCGAAGGCGGGCGACACCCGATTGGAATCCTTCCCTGAACGCATAGGCCGCGCCCTGCCAGACTCCACGCACACGCTCAATGCTTACCCGCAGGATCCGGCTCTGTCCGGAATCCCCGACAAAGAAATGGCCCGCAAAGGGGCCGAACTTCCCATCGGTCGTGTCCTCCACGATATCGGTCGGCGCAATGCCAAACGTCGCATAGGGAAGGCAAACCGTCGGTGGTTTGATTCCCGGAATGCGTTTCGCCAGATCGAAGATCGGCTCACCAGTGTCCGGGATGTCCTCGGGCCGCAAGCGGACCGGCGATCCGGGCAGCGTGCTCCAAGCCAATGAACTCGGATGGCCGATGAAATCGCCCGGTTCAATGTGCGTGACGTGGCTTGTGCCCATCCATTCGCCCTGATTCTCGGTCGCGAGCCAGATGCCTTTCGAGGTGTAAGCCACGCCCGCTCCCGCGCGAAATCCTGCTGCGATCGGCGTCATCCTGCCTGCCGGATCTATTTCAAGCATCCAGCCGCGCCATGGCACGGGCGAGTAAGCCGGCGCATTGTAGGCAAGCATGAGCGTCACGCGCACAGCGCCATTCGGGGCAGGGAATGGGCCGAATGCGAACTCGTGATAGTTTCCCGAGACGGGGAGACGGCACACCGTTTGGAAAAGGTCTGCGCGTCCGTCCCCATCGCGATCCACAACCCGGGTCAGTTCGCGACGCTGCACGACATAGTATCCGCCTTCCGGGCAGGAAGCGATTCCAAGGGGCTCATGCAGACCCGAGGCAAACAGCGTGCATCGAATGGCAGGCGTGGCGTCATACGCTCCATCCAGGATCCAAAGCTCACCGCGCCGGCTCGTCACGAGCAAGCGCTTCAAAGGCAGCGGCAGCACGGCACTCGCCTCCAGCACCACATCGCTCGGTAGCGTGAATGCCAGACGCGGCCAGGCCTGATCCTCCCTGGCGATGCGTCCGGCCTGCGGTGACGCGAAGCGTTCTGCATGGGAAAAGATCCGCGTCTGCGCGAACCCCGCGCTCGGAAGGGTCACCGTGATCACACCGAGCGCGATCATGCCAATTTGGTTTCGATTCATTTCCAACAGAGCGTGTATCGCACCGGTTCGCTGAGATGCCTTGTCTCCAGCTTTAGCGCCAGCAGCTGCCTCCCCGTCTCGTTGCGAATTACCGGCCGGATGTCGGTGCCCGCGGGCCATTCAATCCACCATCCGTCCCCTTCCGCGATCCACCCATTGTCGGCCGTCGTGAATACGGATGCTTCGCCAACCAGCAGCCAGGTCTCCCAAGGCGACAACCGCCCCGAAAATGCGATGGTTCGTTCCAGCCCGCGGCCGACTGCCGCAGGCGCGATCCGATCACGGATCACCAATGCTTCGAGCGAGGCGAGAAATACCGGCTGACCGTCCCTTTCCAGCTCATAGCCATGCGATCGGTACAACGGCTCCGGCTGACCCGGCCAACTCTCCGGCAAGGTGAAAAGGCGCGCTGGGAACATGGCGAACGCCGGACTCAACGGAAGTTGTATCGCGTTTTCTGCGGGACGCGCGATCTGATCATGGGCCGCACCCACCCACATCCCGGACATGTCGGCAAATCGACCCCGCCAGATGAGAAACGGCGCGCCCAAGTCGAAGTCGTAGGCATAATGTACACCGGAGGGTGTGCCCACGAGACAGGCGTACAGGCGCCGGTTGCCGTCATAGGGCACAAATGCGCATTGAACCAAAACACGCCCCTCGGGGTTGACCGCCAGCGTCTTCTGCAACGGTGGGGCACCCGGCTGGCCAGACAAACCCGCCATGGAGAGAATGCCAACGACAAACGCCCAAATGCCGCCTTGAAACAGCGTCATCAGCATGCAATCGGGGCAGAATCGAGTCACGGCATCGAGCAACCCCACCTCGCCGGACAAGGGCAAGCGATTCTACACTGCGCAAGGATCGAGATTCCGTACGTGAGACACGATTTTCCACCTGTGGAACGCAGCGGCGGCTTCCCTCAGCCTTGCCTCCATCCATCGCCCGTTCGTGCACCTCAACAAACCGGTTTTCTCCGGGCCGCAATACACGTATCGGGAGGGTGCCTTCCCGGTGCCGGGAGAGCCTATTGGACCGACCGGCTTTCCGTCCGACAATGGGTGGCTCATTCCACCATGGCGACCTAATATTCCGTCGGCGCCCAAGACACGGTGCTCCAAACAGCCTAATGTCGCCGCGCCCCGAATGCATCACGCGGCACGTCCGCGCGAATCCGCACCATGAAAAGAACCCACCTCATTCTTGCTGTCGCCGTGCTTGCCACCGCCTATTCGCGTGCCGCCGGACCCGCTCCCGCAGACGACGTCCTCACCATGAATCCGTTTCAGGTCAATGCCGACTCGGACGAAGGCTACCGCGCCACCAGCAGCCTGCTCGGAAGCCGCCTGAACACCTCGCTGCGCGACCTTCCCGGACCCATCAGCGTCTTTACACGGGACTTCCTCGACGACATCGGGGCCACGGGCATCAAGGACATCATCCGCTACGATATCAATGTCGAAGAGGAATACGGCGACGCACAGGCCGGCGGCGCTGGCGCGGAGTTCAATGGGTTCACCGACGGCCAGAGAGTCTTCCGAATGCGCGGTCTTCGTTCATCCACGGCGACCGACGGCTTTCGCACCGGGTCCGGCGGACATGACACCTATAACATGGAAAGTGTCGGTTCGATCCGTGGCCCGAACGCCATCCTCTTCGGCACAGGCGCACCCGGCGGGACACTGAATTTCCGCACCAAGGTTGCCAACCCGGCGCGCGACTCCAACAACATCGAACTCAGGGTCGGATCGTACGATGGGCACCGCGCGTCGTTTGACGTGAACCACGTGCTGCTCAAGGACAGATTTGCGCTGCGGCTGATGGGCCTCTACGACAACCAAGGCAGCTCGATGCCCTATCAGTACACGCGCAAGAAGAGCGCGACGCTCGCCGCCAACTACAAGTTCGCCAGCGACTCCAATCTCACGCTGTCTTATGAACACTCGCGCATCAGCGGCGTTTCGGGACGCAAGTGGGGGCCTCTTGACAACATCACGAAGTTCATCGGCGCGCTCGCATCCGGAGACGTGGTATGGAATCCTGCCCGCGAACGTTATGAGACCCGCCAGGGCGCCGTGGTCGGCGCTTCCGCAGGCGCTGGTGCCAGCGCTGCACGCACACTTCTGGTTTACGGACCGGATCTCGGTACACCCGTTCTATGGGAGGGAGCCTCATCCACGGCAAACCGCAGCAGCCTGGTCACCAACGCGAGCGTGTTTACCGGCACCCTCGTGCCCATTGCGCCGGAATGGATCGCTCCCCTGGGTGAGGTCACGGCGACCGGCGGCTCTGAATACGGCGAAATCGACTACCATGTCTTCAGTGCAACGTTTAATCGCCGCCTCGCGGACGGATGGTATGTCGAACTCGCCGCCAACCAATCCGGGCGCACCAGCATCGCAACGCTCGTCGGCGACCCTGCCGTTGCGGCCGATCTCGATTACCGGCTGCCCAACGGCACATTGAACCCCTATTTCTACGGAAACGGGTACTACTTCATGCAGACCCCCAGTTTTCTGAGACAAGGCCTCTCCACGGAAAACCTCACGTTTCGCGCGTCGACCTCCTACGACCTCAACCTCGGTTCGCGCTGGGGGTTCCATCGGATCGCCGGGATGGTGGAGCGGAACATCAACAACTATCGGCGCGACCGCCTGAGAGAAGTCTGGGCGAACCGCCCGTTTGGCGGTACTGCCGCCGCAGCGCCGAATCAAATCGGACGCCGTCATTATTTCAGGATCGATTCCTCCTGGGACCACTATACGACCGGCTTTCCGCAGGAGCCGCTGGGTGTCGAGAGTTATGTGTCCTCCTTTGCAAACATCGGTACGCTGACCAGCAGCGCCGTTCCCACGAATGCGTTGGATTTCGATGACGAAATCGTCACCGACTCGCAGCTTCTGGTCGTGCAGAGCTATTTTTTCAATCGGCGTTTGGTGACAACACTCGGCCTGCGTTACGATCAGGTGGATACGTGGGGCCCGAAGACGCTTCTCGATACGGCGACCCAAGCCTTCCGACTCGCCAATGCTGATGACGCGCCGTATTTTGAAGCAAGTGGAACGGACTGGTTCGACGCGGTAAGTCAGCACGGCTGGCGCCGCTCGCTGGGTGCAGTTTATCACGTCACGAATCAGATATCACTGACCGCAAACACGGCGAACGGCATCGAGCTGCCCGATCGCAACCGTACGGTGCTCCCGACCGAACAGGTCCCTCTGCCCTACCGCGGTGAAAGCGTCGACGTGGGTTTGAGTTTCAGCCTGCTCAAGGACCGGATCATCGGATCCATCAAGACCTTTGACACGAAGTTCCTCGGCGAGCAGGCGAACGGCCAGGTGACAACCGCGTTCGTGAATCCGAACAACGACATCATGTCCTCGTTCGAGTACTACTTCCGGCAGGCTGGTCTCACCACCTTGGGTGCGAGCGACCCCATCCAGTCAATCGACGAGTTGAGAACGAACTACTTCTCGCAGGCCGCATCGTATCTATCCGACCGCAAGAGCACGGGGCAGGAACTCGAACTCATCGCGAATCCCACTGCAAACTGGACAATCCGTCTCGGATACTCACGGACAAAGTCGACCAAGATGAATGTTCTCAATGAGGGCGTTCCATGGTGGGCGGATCGCGTGGCATTATGGCAAAGCCTCGACCAGATCTACATGGCTCGCACGGGGCGGCCCTCCATCCTCAAGCAGCTCTACGTCAACACCGGCAATGTCGTGCAAACCCGCACCGTCGCCGATCGCATTGCCGATTCGGACACGGAGCTCGCAAACATACGTCTCGCCGAGGAGCAGGGATATGGGAATCGCAAGCACAAGTTCAACGTCTGGACACGCTACCGTTTCCCGGATGGCCGGCTGAAGGGGCTGACGGTGGGAGGCGGTGCCCGCTATCAGAGCAAGAACATTGCCGGCGCCGATCTTCTCAACAACACTCCCCTCTACGGCAACGACCGGTTGCTGTTTGACGCCATGCTTCAATACCGCACGCGAGGCATCCTCGGTTTGTTTGCGGACAAGACGACCGTTTCCTGGCAGATCAACATCGAGAACCTCCTGGATGACCGGACGATCTACATCACCAAGGCGCACCTCGACACCATCACCCGCGCACGCTTCACCACCCGCGGTTTTCGTGAGGATCCACGCCAGATCGCACTCACCCTGCGCGCTGACTTCTGAACCGGTGTTCCGCGGCCGCGCCCGGCGCGGCCGCATCGCCCAATGATCGCGCCCCGATGGGGGACCTTGGCTCATCCGCCGACCGGCAGCATACGGAAGCCGGCCGTGCAGACACCGTCGGCAATGATAGGGTTGGAAGGAGCACTGACCGGACGTGCCACTTTCAGCGGAAAGTTCTCCAACGGCCGATGCCGTCAACAGGCGATGCCGACGGGGTAGTCGGCGAGCTTGTATTTCGCGGTCACCATTCGGGAAATAGGCCACCAGGGCAGAATGCGCTCGATCAGGTTGCGTCTCCTCACCCCAAGGTTCCTGAGGCATTTGCAACGCACCAGATCCGTCCGGCCCGGCAGGGCTTCCGGAAATTGCAGTCTGAAACGGGCCCGCTCCAGGGCAACCTTCATGGACGGATGATTGAAATAGCTGACATGAATCTCCGGCTGCAAATAGGACCATTTCCTGATGTCGGCCGGCGCATCCTCCGTGCTTCCGGTTGTGAAGAAGAGCGTCCCTCCGGGCTTCAACATCGCACGCATCCGCTTGAGCGCCCGGACGGGATCCACCAGATGTTCGAGCACCTCGATGGAAGTCACGAAATCGAAGGTGCCGGCATGCGCATCGAGTTCCGCTTCGGTAAGAATCGGCAGCCCCGCCTGCCTCGCCTTCTCCGCCCACGGTCCGGTGTCGTGTCCCATCACCTCGAACCGGCCCGACGCCCGGACAAACCGCACCAAACCGCCCGTTCCGCACCCGAAATCAAGCCACTTGCCGCCCGCCGGATAAAAATGACGCGCGATCCGCTCAAGGCCGCGCCACTCGTAATGGCGAACACACTCACGGGGGGACTCGAACTCCCGTGCGTAATCCACCCGCGGATCGGATCCCTCCCCCCGGTAATAGGCATCGTCGTAGATCGACGCGTAGTCCGTCCACGGGTCGTTGACGAAGAGAAATCCACAGACCATGCATCGCTGAAGGTGAAACGTCCGGCCGGTGCGCCGGCCGACGGCCTCACCCGCCGGCTTTGTCGTGCAACCGCACACCCGGCACGGATGCGGACGCGCAGAGTGCAGGGGCACCGCTTCGTGCGCCTTCGCCAGGATTTCACTCGCGCGGTAAATCCGGGTCATGGCGCGAATGCCTCCGCGCGACCACCCGTGAACCGGGACCTCCGACGCACCCCACGGCGGGACATCCGACGAAAGAGTTGAATCCTTGCGGGTCGAATCATGCGCCACCGAACTCACCCGAGGATTCACCGCATGTCAGTCCAAATCCACAACCGCAAACAATGCCGGAAACTGCATGAAATTGCTTTCGCCGAATTCGATTCCGCGACCATGGCCGTACTCCGGGCGCTTCCGTGTCCGGGTCCGACAAGCTCGCTCGTTCCGCTGACCGGTGGCAACCGCTTCACTCCGAAATCAATTCCGCACCTTCCAGAACCAACAAGCGCGTCTTCGTCCGGATGCCACCTGGTCCGGAGAATCCCGTCATGGCCCCATCGCGAGACACCACCCGATGGCAGGGAACCAGCAGCGGCCACGGATTTGCGCCCAATGCCACGCCCACCGCACGGGCACCATCGCGGTCGAGCCCCAGTTCGCGTGCGATGGCCCCGTAAGTGCTCGTCGTTCCTGATGCGATTCGCAAGGTCTGTAAATAAACCTTTCGTTTGAAACTGCTTACGGCAGCCCAGGCAAACGGCAGGTCGGAAAAATCCTCGGGCCGCCCCGACAGATGCGAACCAACGCGCACCAGGATTGACTCCACCCAGGGCGGAGCCTCGGCCATCGCGTGCGAATTCTCCCCGACCGAATGACTATCCGCAGTTTTCAGAGGAGCCACCTGCCGACCTTCCAAATCGCATCCAGGCAGCAGGAAACCCGTGAGTTCGCGGTCGCGCCAGGCAAGACCGCAGCGGCCCAAGGTCGTGTCGAACCAGCGTATGTTCATCTCACACGGATCTGCCCTCCATTCAGCGTTATCCCTCGCAGTCCGCGACTCCAAAATCGGAAAACATCATCGGCAACTTGCGTAATCAGATGCCACCCTCCGTTATTTCCGTGACCGGTGC
>CAZOXB010000027.1:13637-23164 GCA_964583635.1 uncultured Opitutaceae bacterium
AAATCGCCCTGCTCGTTGTCGGCTGCATTGTTCTGTACCGCTGGCGATTCGGTGAAAGGGCGCGGATACTGCAGACCACACGACTTCTTCCTTGGACACTCTCGGCCAGCGGATTCCTGACCCGCGGCCTGTTCGCCGTGCTCGGCGGTTTGGGCTTCCAATTCCTGACACTCCATCTCCAAAGCCAACACAAGAGCGTGTGGACCGAAGACCTCTGGATGGTCGTGCACAATCTTGCGATGCAGGTGGGTTTGTTCTTCGGAATTCTCCTTGGAATGGTCTTGAGCCGGACCAAACATCGGGATTCGGGTCCGGTCGAGGCTGCCGCCAACCTGACCCAAGCGGAAACGGAACCCGCGCCGCACGCCGCGCTGCGCATGAACACCGTGCTGGCGGGTTTGCTCCTGTTTCTCGGTTCCCTGCCGATGATCGCACTGACAAGCCTGCTCTCGTCCCTTGCCCTCAAGGCAGCCGGAATCGATGCCGGAAAACAGGAACTGGTCGATCTCCTGCTGCGTTCAAAGTCACCCCTGTTGATTGCCGGTATGGCGGTTCTCGCCGTTGTCTTCGCTCCCATCATCGAGGAAACCGTGTTTCGTGCCGGCGTATTTCGCTACCTGCGCACCCGAATCCCAAGGACGGCGGCCTTCCTCCTTTCGGCCGTATTCTTTTCGGCACTCCACAACAATCTCGCTGCCTTCGTGCCGCTGGTGGTCTTCGGCTTGATCCTCGCCTATGTCTACGAGCGCACCGGCCGTCTGGCGATATGCGTGTTTGCACACGCCTTCTTCAATCTGCACACGCTCGTCATCCTGCTGATCACATTGAAGAATTGAACCCTGCAAGGGAACCGTCTGCCCACCGCGAGACCCATTTTCCCCCGCTGCCGCCAACCATCGCCCGATGAATCCCTTCACCCATACACCCTCCCAGTCGATCACCGCCTTGGGTGAGCCGGGGGTCATTGCATCGATCCGCCGCTGGCTGGGTGCGGCGTCCCCCCGGAGCCCCTTCGGCATCGGTGACGATTGTGCCGTGGTTCCGGAATCCCCGGACGCGCGCGGGCCGCTTCTGCTCACGGTCGATCCGGTCATCTACGGGCGGCACTTTGATGACGCCGTCACACCCGGGGCCGCCGGGGCCAAGCTCTTCAAGCGCAACCTCAGCGATATCGCCGCGATGGGCGGTCGCCCGCGGGCCGCCGTTGTCGCCCTGGCGATCGATCCCACCGTCAGCATCCGCTGGCTGGAGCTGTTCTATCGGGGTCTGGCCCGGATCAGCCGGGCATACGATGTGCCGCTCGTCGGAGGCGACGTCGCCCAGCTCACCGGCGGCATCGTCGCCACGCTCACCCTCATGGGCGAAGCCTGCGCGCCTGGGCGGCGGATTCTCACCCGCAGCGGAGCCCAGCCGGGTGACTGGATCTGCGTAACGGGGAATCTCGGCGGCAGCCTCCGATCGCATCACTGGAAATTCACGCCGCGTCTGCAGGAGGGGGCCTGGCTGGCCGCGCGCCCGGAAGTCGTCGCCATGATGGATGTCAGCGATGGGCTGGCCAAGGATCTCGACGCGCTCGCCCCAGCCCGCACCCTCATCCGGCTCGATCCGGCGACCATCCCCATCAGCCGCGACGCGCACCTCGCCGCCCGCATCAGCGGCCGGACCGCGCTGGCCCATGCGCTGTGCGACGGCGAGGACTATGAGCTGGCGTTCGTGATCGGTGCCGGGACCGATTTCGATGCCTTCGCCAAGGCGTGGGGCCATGCGTTTCCGGACGTGAAGCTGAGCCGGATCGGCCGCTTCTTCCATCGCTCGGAAGCCAAAGGTATTCCCTCCACCTGGATCGACTTGGAACCCTATCGCGGATTCGAACACCTGTTGCCGACACCCGCCGACAAAACTGCCGCACGCAAGGACAAGGGACGCCGCTGATGCCGCCCTCCACCCATCCCCTGATCGCCGAACTGAAGGCCGGCGTCGTCACCCACTCTGCTTCCGAAACCCGGGCCCACGCCGAGTCCCTCGCCCGCATCCTGCCCGCCGACTGCACGCTCGCCCTGCACGGCGATCTCGGCGTGGGCAAAACCACCTTTGTCCAGGGGCTGGCCCGCGGCTTTGGTATTCAGGAATCCGTTACAAGCCCCACCTTCACCATCTTTACGCTCTACCGGGGACCTTCGCGCACGCTCGTGCATCTCGATGCCTATCGCCTGGAGAACGATCGCCAGGCCGAGGCGCTGATGTTGGAGGATTTCCTCTCCTCTCCGTGGTGCCTCGCCATCGAGTGGCCGGACAGGATTCCCTCATGGATCCCTGCCAACACCCTGCACATTGAGCTCGGGATCCGTCCGGACGAAGCCCATACCCTGCGCCTCCGGTAGCCCGCGCGGCCGGCACGCGCCGCGGCTTCGCCAGCATCACTCCGGGCTCTTGGGGACTTCGGCTTCAGCGACCGGCACCCCGGCGCCGGGCTTCGTCTCTCCACCCACGAGGACACTCAACTGGGCCTGAACCTGGATGAAGAATTCGGGATTGAGATCCCCGGCCGGAATCTCGAACAACTGCTTTGACTTCGCATGCTCGACCACGTTGCGGGTTCCGTCCGCGTTGCGTCCCTTCGGCCGCACCAGGCGCTTGCGCTCGAGCATCAGCGCAAGAAATTGCAGCAGACGCGTGGTTTCCGGGGTGAGTTCATTGGCCGGATCGGCTAGCGTGAGAAACAGCGTCTCCGCCGTGAGCTTGAGCGCGCGCTCGGCATTGTCGCCCGGCTGCCGCGGCTTGAAGGCATGCACCCAACGGCACACCACCACCCCCGGCGGATTGAAGCGGATGTTCTCCGTTTCAAAAACATCGAATCGCCGAATCTCCAGGTTGTCCGCCCCGCGTACGAGGAAACTGGCCACGCGCTCCCCGGCGGCAAACGGATGGCCGGTGACCACACAATGCGCGCCCAGCGGCTGTAGATTCAACTCCATAGGCTTTCTTGTTTACTTTCCTCCTCTCCTGACGCTAGCAAATTTGCGCCCAGCACGCATGAACGGACGAATCATCGCCATCGGGGACATCCATGGCTGCCATGCGGAATTCGCGGAGTTGCTCGAACGCGTCTCGCCCACGGCGCAGGACCGGCTGATTCTGCTGGGCGATCTTGTCAACCGCGGACCGGACAGCCTGAAGGTCATCGATCTCGCCCGAAAACACCGGGCCATTTCCCTGCTTGGAAACCACGAACTTCGCCTGCTGAACTTTCGGAAGACAGGTGACCGCAACCTCTTGAAGGAAACGGACGAGCAGACCCATTCCCGGTTGCGGCCCGACGATTGGGCCTACCTCGAACAGATGCCGCTGACCTATTTCGCGAAGGAGTTTCAAACCGTGTTCGTGCACGGGGGATTTCTCTCCAATGAGCCGTGGGAAACCCAATCCGCCCAAGTCGTCACGCGGATTCAGGTCGTCGACCCGGCCGGCAGGCCCCGCAAACGGGCGGAATGCGAAAACTGTCCTCCCTGGGCGGACCTCTGGAAGGGGCCACCCTATGTCGTCTATGGGCACACGCCGCGGCCCGAAATCCATCTCCTGCCATGGTCGGCCGGAATCGACACCGCCTGCGTGATGGGTGGACATCTCACGGCCTACCTGCTGCCCGAGAAACGTTTCGTGCAGGTCAAGGCGCGTCGCCGTTACTTCGGCTGACTCCGACAATTCTGCAATTGCCATCATTCCATCCCGGGGTTGCCTCACCTGCTGGCATGCCAGATGACAGTCCTCTTCTCTCTGTTCGCGATCTCAAGGCCCTGGACCAGGTCTCCGGCAAACCCTTCGCCGCGGTTCTGGTCATCAAGAAGCTGGTGACAAAGGTCGCCTCGAATGGGAACCCGTTCATCAGTCTCGAACTCGGCGATTGCGGCGGATCGTTCGGTTGCACCCTCTTCAACGACAACCCGATATCGGAGACTGTCAGACAGGCGGGCGAAGGTGCCGTGGTGCGCATCGAGGGAAAGACCGACTTCTTCCAAGGGCGACTCTCCCCACGTCTGAACCGGGTGGTCGTTCTGACCGAAGAGGAACTCTCGGCACCCGGAGTTCTCGAAAACCTCGTCGAGCTGGCGCCGGAGAATGCGGAGGATCTTTGGCAGGAACTCCAGCAAGGCATTGCCCGGATCCGGCACGATGGGCTCCGACTGGCGGTACAAGGCGTTTTCGAGAAGATCGGCGATTCATTCCGCTGGTGTCCGGCCGCCGTGTCCATGCATCACGCCTACCGCCACGGGCTCCTTGAACACACCGTGCACATGCTGCGGTGCTGCCTTGCCCTGCTGCCGGTTTATTCCGAGGTGGATCCGGACCTCGCCTTGGCCGGCATCCTCCTCCATGACGCCGGCAAGACCATCGAGTACGAGGGCACCCTGGCCACCAAACGCAGCCGCCGCGGCCTGCTGCAGGGGCATGTGGTGCTGGGTTACCAACTGGTTCGCAAGGCCGCGATCAAGGCGCAACTTGACGCGGAACGGCTCGAGCGACTCGAGCACATCATCCTAAGCCACCAAGGGGAACCGGAATGGGGCGCCGCCGTCTATGCCGCCACGCCCGAAGCCGTATTCGTTTCCATGATCGACAACCTGGACGCCAAGATGGGCATGGTCCAACGCGCCCTGCGGCAGGCAAGCGGCAACGAAGAATTCTCCGAACGCCTTCCGGGACTGAACACGGCGTTGCTGACGCGGCGTCTGCCCACTCCACCCGCTTCCTCCTGACACCGGCCAATGCGCATCGGCATTCGGCCCCGTCATCCGCCGCTCAGTCCCTTGACGATCTCGATCATCGGGAGAAACAGGGCAATGACGATGGTTCCGACAACCAAGGCCATCAGGACAATCATCACCGGTTCAATGATGGAAGTGAGGCTGGCCACCGCATTGTCGACTTGGTCTTCGTAAAGGCCTGCTATGCTTTCCAGCATTTCCGGCAGTCGTCCGGTGGCTTCGCCAACTTCCACCATCGCAGGCAACAAGGGAGGGAACAACCCGGAAGCCTCGAGGGAATGCGCCACCGTCGCACCGGCCTCGAGCCTGCCCTGCAGATCGTGCAGCGCATCCGCGACCGCCCGGTTGGCAGTGGCTTCCCGCGTCAGGGTCAATGCCTGAAGGATGGGAACGCCGGCGGCCAGGAGCGCTCCGAGCGTTCGGGCGAACCGGGCGACTGATACACGAATCACGAACTCCCCAAGAACCGGTATTCGAAGGACCACATGGTCCCGCCACCGCCTGGTTCTTTCCCGGCGAGCCGCCCATCCGGCGGCCACGATCACTCCGAACCCGGCCATGAACAAAACGCCAAAGTGATTCGCGATACCGCGCGACACGGACAACACGCTTCTCGTGAGCGCAGGCAAAGTCCGCCCCTGGAGTTGCGAGAGGAATATCTGTTCAAACTTGGGGACCACGAACGTGGTCAAAGCCATCACGATCCCGCTCGCGACCATCATGACGATGATCGGATAGGCCATCGCCGCGCGGACCTTGCCGCGCACCTTTTCCGCCTTTTCGAGGAAGCGCGCCAGTCGCTCGAGCACCGCGTCCATCATCCCTCCGGACTCACCCGCGCGGACCATGCTGACGTAGAGTGGATCGAAGGCCCGCGGGTGTCGCCCCAATCCCGCCGAGAGGCTGCTTCCAGTCCGAATGAGGTCCACGAGGTCCACAAGCACCGGTCGCAACGTGCTGCCGCGATCCTGACGCACGAGGAGTTCCAGGCTGCGCAGCAGAGGCATGCCTGCCGCCACCAACGTGGCCAGTTGCCGCGTGAAGAGCCCCACCCGGCCCGGTTTCACCCGCGGCTGCGCGACGGACACCCGCAACCACCGTCGCAAAGTCGTCAGCACAGCCCCCTCCAAAAACGTGCTCCGTCGACCGTGCCGTTGGCCGCCTCCACCTCCAGCCCGCGGCCACACCGCTGCCACCCGCCGGGCTGCCGGCACAAGCGAAACAGGCGCCAGCCCCTTTGCCTTCAAGGACCTTACCGCCTCCGCCTCGTCCACCGCCTCGACCAGACCCCGCCGCCTGCCCCGCACACCCCTCTGGACGGCTTGATAACGAAACGTGGGCATGGGCGGATGGAATGACGTCGATGGTGACAGGAAAAGCCTGCCCTCATCACGCCACCCCACCATCCTCCCCCTGCCCCAAACCCGGGGCACGCCGTGGCCGGCAAGCAGCATAATTCAACCTTCTCAGGTTCCCTTGGGAATCCATATTGCTTGATCGGCATCAAGGCGCTCCCACACGGCTCCCGCTATCTTATTGATCTGAGGTTGACCCCCGATGATCGCCTGCCGAAATCTGTTTTCCAGCAAAGTCCCGCCGACTGGCAGACCTGATGCCGGCAGCCCGGAATCGATTGAGTATCCCAATCCAAGTTCTTCCTTATGAGCACCCCGTCCGCGTTTCCTACCGTGCATTCACGCCTTCGTCCGGCATTGGCTGGATTGTTTCTCGGCATCCTGACGCTTCTTTATGGATTCGGCCTCGGCATCGCTTTTGGCGGATTTGAGGATTCCATCCAAACGCGCCTCAGGAATTCCGCCATCGCCGTCAAGGACACGGTTTACAACAGCGATGAGACCCGCATGAAGCCCGTGCTCGACAAGTCTTGGAAATACATGCAACGCGCCCACCTGCATGCGGGCGGTCTTGGCGCAAGTTCGCTCGCCCTCATCCTGGTTGCCGCCCTCGCCGGGCCCCCGGTTTGGCTCCTGCGGGTGGTTTCCGTTGGACTGGGCGGCGGCAGTCTTGGCTATTCGCTCTATTGGATGTGGGCCGGATTGCGCGCCCCGACCCTCGGGGGAACCGGCCCGGCGAAGGAATCACTGAGTTGGCTGGCAGTGCCGTCCTCCGGTGCGTTGATTGCGGGCACGGTACTCGTCTTGTACATCGTGATTGCAGCCATGCTCCGGCCCTCCACTCCCGGGTCGACCCGAGCAGAGTAAGGATGAAATGGCGCGACAAAGCGCGAGTGGGTAGGCGCCGATTGGCTCCCTCAGTTGCCAGCCCTTCTCCGCCGTCCACAACTTTTGTTCACTTCTCCCTTTGGCCGGTCCGTCCAACTCCGGAAGCACAAGCCGGATGCCTGCCGCGGCGCCCTCGTCAGATGGCAGGCACTCGCTCAGGGCCTGAGCGCAAAGCTGAACAGGTGGGATCCGCAGGCGAAGTAGATCCGGCCTTCCAGGACATCGCCGCCATCAGTGACGGGCGCAGGCGAACGGGCAACGACGTCGCAGCAGAGGGCGATGACGAGCAGGAGTGCAACCCGGGAAATGTTCCTTATCGTTCCCGAAAACGGGAACACCACAGAAACGGCGAGACGATTGGATGGCATGCCACCTGCCCTCACGACAGCGGCTTGAGGATCCGGAATATGGAACGCCGAAAGGACAACCGATTGGGAGCTGGAGGTGTAAAATCGGCAGATTCGTGCAGCAACACCCGGCGAGTCGGGGGAGGCTCGCGATCGGACAGCGGGCTTCGCCACAAAGAAGGTTGACCCAGTACACCCCGCCGCCAAGATGTCGCCCTCCCCTGCGGGTGTAGTTCATCGGTAGAATGTGTGCTTCCCAAGCATGAGAGGCGGGTTCGATTCCCGCCACCCGCACCATGCCGGATTGGCGCTTTTTTTGGGGGGGAATGCGGTGGGATGGCCGTATGGAGCAATGACACGGAGGCGGTCGGGAGAAAAGTTCTTGAAGTCGTCGGCACCGCGCCGGACGAGCTTCATGGATCCACACCGGAGCCCTGGCGCGGCGCGTCGGCCGACAAGCCTTGACGCGATCAATGCATAATGCATTTTCAATGCATGCCCTACACAACCCTCACCGTCCGGCAGGAGGTGGCCAGGCGCCTTCGCAGCAACCGTCAATCCGGTGAAAGCTACAGCGATGTGATCACCCGGCTCCTTGACAACCAGCCTGCCAAGACCGTGGGCGACTGGCTCAACTCACTGGCGCCTCTGGAAGGCAGAAGCCTTTTTTCGCCGGACGAACGCGCCCGGCTAACCGCGGATCAACGGTCCCCGCGCGCGTCTCAAGCCCGGCGCAAGGCCCATGCTGCTGCTTGATACCAGCGCCTTGATCGGACTCGAACGCGAACTGTCCGGACGCAAAGTCGGCCCGGTGCGCGCATACCTGGGCCGCCACAAGAGTGAAGACCTGGCCTGCAGCACGGTCACGGTGGGTGAACTGGCCTCCGGCGCATCCGAGACCGCCACCCGCGTGCTCCTCCGCCATCTCCGGAAAATTCCGGTTTCCGAGATCCTGGCCTACCGGGCGGGAGAGCTGGATCAACGGCTGATGAAGGGCGGATCCCGCTTGGGCGAAAACGACAATTGGATCGCTGCCACCGCGCTACACTATTCTGCCACGCTGATCTACCTGGACGGGGATTTCGATCGGGTACCCGGTTTGAAACGAGCCAGACTGGCAAAGGCGGCGAACCAGGGCTAACCACTGCCGCGCCAGCCGCCACGCACCGTCGGCCAGTGGCGGGCGCAGAGCGTGATCAGCCCGAGTGCGGCGAGTCCAAGTCCGAGGGTGCAGGCCGGGCAGGGGAACGACGGCGAGTTTTTGAGAAGCTGTGGCGGGCATGGCAGTTCAGTCGGACTGGGGATTGCGGCGGCGCAGCGCTTTGGTTTTTCCATCGGGCAAAGCTTTGAAGTTGGCGCGGGTGGAGACTTTCGTGCCGCTTTGGGCTTCGAGTTCTTTGCGGGCGTTGCCGGCGACGGTGCCTCCGGCTTGGGCGGCGACCCTATTTTGAGGGAAGCCTTGGGCGTCCCGTTTCTTGGCGATCTCGGTGGTGGAGGCCTCTCCCAGCATGGTGAAGATGAGTTCCAGATCTGTCATGTGATCTCGGAGGTTGTCCTTGGGATCGGCGAGGGACTTGTGGGCTTTGTATTCGGAGGGAGTCATGCCGAAGGTGGCCCGGCTGATCTCGGCCGTGAGGATGGCGAAGTCGCGCTGCTCCTTTACGCCGCGCTTTTTCCATTCATCGGTGAGTTCATCGCGCACGGCGATGCCACGGAGGCGTTTTTCGATCCAGTCCTCGGAATAGCCTTTTTGCTCGTAGATCTCGCGCATCCGTCTGGCGGCGAGTTCGGGGTTCTCGATTTCCTCCAAGCGTTCGTGGCCGACCTTGGCGAGCCAGAGCTTGAAGGGCTCGGCTCTGGGCGAGGGGATGGATTGGATGATGCGGAGTAATCCCTCGGTGTTGGCGGCACGGATGGGACGGATTTTGCCATCCGCCCCGGGCATGGCTACCAGGGGACAATTTGTCCCCCAGTAGGCTTCGAGGGCGGCGTCCCGCTTTCGAAGCTTTTTGATGTAGTCTTTAACGTTGGTCGAGCCGGTCAGGACTTCGACCACATCATCAAGGGAAAAATACCACTGTTCCTCGGTCTGATTCCATGCGCGGCGGACTTGCTTTTCTTCAAAAAGGACGAGGGTGCTCATGGCATGATTTGTCTCGGGGTTTGGCTGGCCT
>CAZOXB010000028.1:0-1870 GCA_964583635.1 uncultured Opitutaceae bacterium
AGGTTCTGAGCCAGGCTGTGGATCGGCGTGTCGACCATAATGGACGTCGAGAACGAGCCGCGAATCTCGTCCCATTGTTTGGAAGTATACTTCATTGCGAATCAGTGGTGAATGCTCGGGACCGCACGTCATTCATCGGTCAATTTGAGACCTGATTTAGCAACTCTGTCGTGACCTTGCGGTAGTCACTCACCACATTGTCCTGCCCCGGATCACTCGCCTCCTGTCCCACCAGCACAACCGGCAGGCCAAGCGTTACCGCGCGGCGTACGACCATGGCATCGCGCACCTGCGTATCGAGAATCCTGGCGTTCGGGGCAACGCGCTTGGCTGCCCGGAACTGATTTAGGCGCAATTGCATGCGCATCTTCGGAACCTCGATGTCGACGCCCGTCTTGATCGCGTTGAACACGATGCTGTAGACCTGCGCCGGCGGGCCCATCGCCGCACGCCGGAAGCTTGCGGAGAGCATATGAAATTTCTGTAATTTTTCGACGAGCAGCGTGAATCCGATCAGGCTGAGCGCATCGGGATTCGCCGGAACGCAGATTTCGTTGGCGGCGAAGATGCCGCACTGGGAGGCGCGAAGGATGTTCGGCGGACAGTCGAAGAGCACAAAATCGTAGTCGGCCTCAATGGTCGCCAGCTGCTCCTGGAATATGAGATACGGCGGCCGTTTGGGATCGCCCGTGTATTCGTTCTCGAGATCGACAAGGTTGAAGGTGGTGGGAACGAGATCCAAGCCGGGAAGCAGTTTCTCCCCGCCCTTTCCCTCGACGACGTTGCGCACGATGAGGTCGCGGAGATGGGCCTTGTTCTCGAAGATCGAGTAGACTGATCCGGCATTGGCCGCGTTGATCGCGTTCCATCGATCCAGCTTGAGCAGCCAGATGCTCGCGTTCGATTGGGTGTCAAAGTCGCACACCAGCACCCGCTTTCCGGCTTTGACCAAGGCACCTGCCGTATTTACGATCAGCGACGTTTTGCCAACGCCGCCTTTGTAGTTAATGAAAGCAATTTTTCGCGCCATTACGGGTGAGTTGTTCGGTTCAACTTGCCACAGACTTGAGCGACGTAACAAACGGCACCCGGCGCCAACGACGAGTCGTAAAACTCCCGCCTCATCGGTTTGACGGAATTTTCGCGTCCACCGCTTTCACCTCATCCGCCTCCGTCACCATGCCCGGGCAGTTGAGAAGAGCTCATGGAACTCGCCGGCGCAGTCCATCCTCCGAACAGGACCTGGCAACGAAACGTCGCCTGCAATTCATTTTCGCCACGTTGCAGGTCTGCGCATCACCATCTGTCTCCGGACCGCACCGGACCGCAACTCCGTCATCACAAACATCGCACTTGGTAAACCCGATGGCGTGACCCTATGCTGCGCGGATGGACAAGGCCGCCCTACGGTCAGCTGTCATCCGCCAACTGGAAGCAGATCTCGCCCTGCAAATGGAGGCCGCCCAAACCTCGCGGGATGAGGCGACGCATGAGGAGAGCAAGGCTGAGAACAAATACGACATGCACGCCCAGGAAGCGGCCTACCTCGCCGAGGGCCAGGCCCGCATTGTTGCGGAACTCCGCGATACCATTGCCCAGTACGCCGCATTGCCTGTGCACCTCCTCCGTGAAGGCGATGGAATTTCAATCGGCGCCGTCATCACCCTGCACGACTCCCGCGGCACGCCCATCCGTCTTCTGCTCGGGCCGCGCGCGGGTGGGCTGGAGGTCGAACTCGATGGCATGCGCATCCTCGTGGTCACGCCCGCATCTCCCCTCGGAAGTCGGCTCCTGGGGCGAACGATCGGAGAGTCCGTTCTCATGCCGGGAAAGGGGAACAGCGGAGTGCACCGCATCACCGCTGTGATCT
>CAZOXB010000028.1:1970-23156 GCA_964583635.1 uncultured Opitutaceae bacterium
GCCTTCGCCCGGTAGTGCTGGAGGGGTACATGCATTCCTGCAAGCTGTCCACCCTGCGCATCCTGGTCGCCTTGGTCATCACCGTTCCGCTGCACGGTGAACCGATCTCGCCTGAGTTGAAGGACGCATTGAAGGCCTTTCGTTCGGAAGGAAGCCCGGGCTGGGCCTTCACGCAGAAGACCGAAGGTGCGGGGAAATCCATGGTTGAACGTTACGACCCGCGCCTGCCGGAATTCCACCGCTGGACACTCATCGCAAAGGACGGACGCGCGCCCACCGGGAGCGAAACCGAGCACTACAACCAGATGCAGACGCGTCGTTCCACTGGAAGAACTGCTCCCAACGTGAAAGACCAGATCGACGAAGCCACGGGCGAAATCCTCAGCGACAACGGCACCCGGGTGACCTGGCGCTTCAAGCTTCATGCGACCGAGAAGGACGACAGTTCCGCGCCCCACATGGCCGCGACATTCACCCTGCACCGGCCAACCCGCACGATTGAACGGGTCGAACTGGCAAGTTTCGAAGCATTTCGACCGGTGCTCGGCATCTCCATTTCCCAGGCGCGGACCGTCATCGACTACACCTTGCCTGACAACGGACGCCCCACCCTGCTCCAGCAGGTCTCCATGACCGTGCGCGGCAAGGCGTGGTTCTTCAAGTCGATGGACGAGGACTTGCTGGTCACCTACACCGATTTTGAGTCCGCCCCGCCGAAGGGCTGACCCGTCTCGTTTTGCTCGCGCGCCACGTGTCTGGCTTTAGAGTACGACGATGAGCATGACCTGGCTGGCGAATGGGGAGAAGACCACGGCGTGGGCGCATCACACCTGGAGCGACTTCGCTGCCCTTCCCGAAAAGGACCGCTATGTCGCGATCCTGCCGGTGCACGGTCTTGCGGACCATGGCATGGCGCTGCCGCTGGACATCGAGGAGGTGGTGGGAAGCGAGCTGCTGCGCCGTGCAGTCGGCGCATCCCTGGACAAGTTATGTCTGCGCGTGCTCCCTCCGTTGCGCTTTGCCCTCGCCCCCATCCCGGCGAGTTTCTTCGGCATCGATCCGGAAACCGCGCATGACCTTATCCGTGAAATTGCGTCGGGAGTGTCGGCCGCGGGATTCCGCAAACTCGCCTTCTGGAACACGAGCCCCTGGAACGAGGAACTCGTCGACACCGCCTCCCGCGATGCAAGGGTCGATCTTGGACTGCAGACCTTCGTCATCAATCTGAATGGACTCGGGCTCGACTTTCATCCCCAGGGAGCCGGCCGTCCTGCCCTGCAAGCCCTCGGCGCGCAGCTCTGCGGAATCGCCCCACGGGCCGAACATCGCGCGGGAGATGTCTCCGATCCGGATTTCCGCCCCGGCGCATGGCGTCAGCCGCCACCCGTGATTCCCGATCCGGCATCCGACAACGTCTCGCTCCTGACAGAGGCGGCTGCCCGCCTCGGGCGTCTGCTGGCGGAAATCAGCGCCAAGGCTCCGTTGGGTGCCCAGGGACCAAACGCGGCGCCCCTCCCCCCGTCCGCGGAGCGCGAACAGCCCCGTGCCTGCTCCGGCAGCAATCCTCCATGGCCCGCCCACCGGACATTTTACCTGCCGTCGCTAACCCGCGCCGAACTCGAAAATTGGCCGGCGAAGGCCGGGACCCTGGTGATCCTGCCGACGGGGGCGATCGAGCAACACGGTCATCATCTTCCGGTCGGCGTCGACTCAATCCTGGGCCAGGCGTGGCTGGATGCCTGCCTACCCAAACTCGAATCCGGGGCGCGTGTGCTGGTGGCTCCACCCATCACGTTCGGGAAAAGCAATGAACATGTCGGCTTTCCGGGAACGATCTCGATCTCCTCCCGGACGCTGCGACGACTCCTGCTTTCGGCCGCACACCAGCTGCACGCGCTCGGTTTCCGCAGCATCGCTGTCCTCAACACCCACGGCGGCAACAGCGCGGTACTGGTCTACACCCTGCGCGAAATCCAGTCCACCCTCGGCATGCGGGCCGGCATGATCAGCAATGGCTACTCGCCGAATCTTCCCGAGATCGAACGTGAATACGGCTTCCATGCGGGGGAATGGGAAACCTCCCTGATGATGGCCGTGACCGAGGGTCTCGTGCATCCCGATCGCGCCGTTTGCGAGTATCCCGCCCGGCCCAATGATCCCGGCGAACTGCGGCCTGAAAATGCACCTGCCATCTTCTCCTGGATAAGCAGCGACATTTCGCGAAGCGGCACCATGGGCGATGCCACCGCCGCGAGTGAAGCGAAGGGCCGCCTGTGGCTCAACGAAGCCTCCGCCTCGCTGGCCCGGCGCATCGCGGAGCTGGCGGACCCATCCCGATGACAGGGGCGGATCCCGCCTTCACGTGCCGACGAGCGACGAAGTCCAAATTCGTTCCGAGGGATTTCACTTTACAGCACAAGTGTTGGCAACGTTGCGACCCGATGCCCGCTTGATGTGATTGTATTTCTCCCATGAAACTGCCCGCTGCCGTTCCCCCGAGCCTCCTGTTCCTGTCCGCATGGATGTTCCTGCTGTTTGCCCTGCCCGCCCTTGGCGAAACCGCCGTTGCGTCGCCACCGGTCAGTGACGGAATCGCCCATCAACGCGTCTCTCCCCTCGGCAAGGCGGCGGAAATTGGCTATTTCGGGACGTTCCCCGACAGCCCGGACGGCAGCCTGATCGCCTATGTCGTCTACGACGGGACGCCGGTTCCCGCATTCGCGGACGGTTCATCGGGGAGTCTCTGGGTCTGCAACGCCGACCTCACTGACCCCGTCAAGATCCGGGACATCAAGAGCATCAAATGGGAGGACGGTGCCCGCCAGATCTGGCTGGATGACGACACGCTGGCCTACATGGATTTCCTCCCCGAGAAGGGACCGGTCACCTATATCGTCCGCAAGGATGGCACGCTCCTCCACGGACCCTACGAAGGATATTTGGGTCACGGGGACGTCCCCGATGGTACCGTGCCGCTGTGGGTCGACCGCAGGCAATATCCCAAGGGAAGCAGCCTGGGATCCAATGGCATCTACCTGTACAGGAACGGCAGCGTCACGCAGGTCATAAACATCGAAAGGGATTTCGGCTTCCTTAAAGACCGGCTCAAGGGCAGCCACAGTCCCGCCGAATGGACTCTCTTTCACCCTCAACTGAGCACCAGCGGCACTCATTTGAGTGTCCGGCTCGATACGCAGAAAGGCACCGAGTACATCGTGACGTGCAAGTCGAATGGGACGGACGTCCGCCTTTTCGAGTCGCCCACCAAGCCCCTCCACCAGCAGTGGTTTGATGATTCCACCCTGTTCGGGCAGGAACGCGGCAAACCATCCGATGCGGGACCTTCGCTTCGCACGAAACGCTGGGATCGGGACGGCAAGGTTCTGGAGGTATTGGCTGGAGTCGGCAATCACCCGGGCATTTCTCCGGACCGGAAATATGTGGTCTCCGACAATCGCTACACCCTCAACCCCGTGATTGTCTCGCTTTTCAGGGTTCCGAACACCACACCGCTGGCTGTGATCATGAACGAGCCGGAAGGGACAGTCTGGAGCATGCGCACGCATGTGGATCCGACCTTCTCACGCGATGGCAGGAAGATCTACTTCAACAAGCCCGTCAACGGCATGCCCCAAGTCTACCGCGTGGATGTGAGCCACCTGACGCGGGCAAGGAACTGATCAGCCCTCCGCGGACCACTTGAAGATCGTGGTCGTCAGCGGTGGAAGGGTGAGAACGATGCTTTGACTCATGCCATCCGCCGCCACGTCCTCCGACGGGCATCCCCCGCCATTGCCCAGTCCGCTGCCGCCGTAGTAGTGGCTGTTGGTGTTGACCACTTCCTTCCAGAAGCCGCGTCGCGGCACGCCGATCCGGTAGCTTCTCCGTATGATCGGCGTGAAGTGCCCCACAACCGCGAACAAGGTCTGCTCAAACGGATCGCTCCGCAGGAATGCCAGCACGCTCGCGTCGGCATCATGGCATGAGAGCCAGCGAAAGCCCTGCGGGTTCAGGTCATTGCAGCCCAGGACGGGCTCGGCGGCATAGAGGGCGTTGAGATCACGGACCAGCAGGCGAATGCCCTCGTGGTCCATGTACTGGGTGAGGTGCCAGTCAAGCGAGCCCGTATAGGCCCACTCCGAGCTCTGGCCGAACTCGCTGCCCATGAAGAGAAGCTTCTTCCCCGGCCATCCCCACATGTGGGCGTAAAGGGCGCGCAGATTGGCGGCCTTCTCCGGGATGTGCCAGGCCGCCATTTTCATCAACATCGATCCCTTGCCGTGCACAACCTCGTCGTGGGAGAATACCGAAACGAAATTTTCGGCGTACTGGTAAAGCATGCCGAATGTCAGGTCGTTCTGGTGCCATTTCCGGTGAATGGGATCCTTGGAGAAATATTGCAGGGTGTCGTGCATCCACCCCATGTTCCACTTGTAATCGAAGCCGATGCCTCCGTCATGGGTGGGTTTTGAAATGCGGGGGAACGACGTGCTCTCCTCGGCGATGGTGCGGACTCCGGGGTAGTGCCGGTGCACGAGATCATTGGTGGACTTCAGGAAATCAATCGCCTCCAGATTCTCACGGCCTCCATGGCGATTGGGAATCCACTCACCCGCCTTGCGCGAATAATCGAGGTACAGCATCGACGCCACCGCATCGACGCGCAAGCCGTCGATATGATAACGGTCCAGCCAGGCAAGGGCATTGGCGACCAGGAAACAGCGAACCTCGTTGCGACTGTAGTTGAAGATCAGCGTTCCCCAATCCATGTGCGCGCCCTGACGCGGGTCCGCATGCTCGTACAGATGGGTTCCGTCAAACTCCGCCAGCGCAAAACTGTCCCTCGGAAAATGGGCGGGGACCCAATCGAGAATGATGCCGATCCCCCGCTGGTGCAGATGGTCGACGAACCACGCAAAGTCGTCGGGTGTGCCATAGCGATGGGTGGGCGCAAAAAAGCCCGTGACCTGGTAGCCCCACGAGCCGTCGAAGGGATGCTCGGCAAGGGGCATCACCTCGATGTGGGTGAAGCCCATTTCCTTCACATAGTCCGCCAGCTGGGGCGCGAGTTCCCGATAGCTCAGCGGCCGGTGACCATCGTCGGATTTGCGTTTCCACGAGCCGAGGTGGACTTCGTAGATCGACATCGGCCGGTCGAGCTGCGTCGCGGCGGCCTCCCGCTGTTTCAGCCATTCGCCGTCGTTCCACACGTGGGTGCGCGGGTTGTGCACAATCGCCGCGTTGCCCGGCGGCGCCTCGAAGTAGGTGCCGAACGGGTCGGTCTTGAGCCGGATGTGCCCCCGCACATCCCAAAGCTCGAACTTGTACAATTCACCCGCCTGGAGTCCGGGGATGAACAGCTCCCACACGCCGGACGCGCCGAGGGCGCGCATCGGGAAAAACCGGCCGTCCCATCCATTGAAATTGCCGACGACCGACACCCGCTTGGCGTTCGGCGCCCAGACGGCAAACGACACCCCGGGAACGCCATCGATCGTGCGAAGATGTGCCCCCAGCTTCTCATAGAGCCGCAGTTCGTTGCCCTCGTTGAAGAGGTAGAGGTCCTGTTCGTCCAGCGTCGGAAGAAAGGAATAAGGATCGTAAAACTGGCGGATCTCCGCATTCGCGCGTGTGGCTCTCAGTTGATACCGGAAGACCTGCCTGCGTTTCGGTATGAAGACCTCGAAAAACCCCGCATCATCCACCCGGACCATCGGCCAGGCTTCCCCGGTGGCGGCATCCATCACCGCACAATCGACTGCCTCCCGAAGAAACGCCCGCACCACGACGCCTTGAGACCTCCCTTTCCGGTGGGGATGCATCCCCAGGAAATCATGCGGGTGACTGACTTTGGCCTGAAGGAAACTGTTCAGCGAGTCTTGAGGAATCATCACGAGGTGGTGGGGATTTCCGAGCCTCTCTGATCAACCGGTGTTTTTCAAGCCCCCGGAAATGCCGTTGATCGTCAGCTCCACCACGGAACGCACCTCCTCCTCCTCGCGCCTCCCCAGTCCGCCGCCGCGCAGCCGTCGCAGCATCTCGATCTGCAGGAAATTGAGGGGGTCAATGTAGGGGTTGCGCAGCTCAATGGATCGCCGGAGGACCGGCTCGGCTTCCAGGAGACGTTTCTGGCCGGTGACTGTCAGTATCGCCGCCTCCGTGCGCACGAATTCGGAACGAAGGATTCCAAAGATGCCTTCCCGGACATGGCGGTCGCCAACCAGATTCGCATAGTGCCGCGCGATGCCCATGTCCGCCTTGCGCATGGTGAGCTGGGCATTGTCGATCAAGGATTGGAAAAAGGGCCACTCCGCATGCATCGTGCACAGGAGCATGCGCCCGGCACGACCGCGCGCGAGCACGGCCCGCAGGCCCGATCCAAGGCCATACCAGCCGGGGAAATTGAAGCGGCTCTGCATCCACGAAAACACCCACGGGATTGCCCGCAGGTCCTCCACGGTGTGGGCCGCACGCCGGTAGGTGGGACGCGAACCGAGCTTCAATCTGCCGATCTCGGCTATCGGCGTGGCCTCCCGCCAAAAGGAGATGAAATCGGGATTCCCGTGGACCAGGGCCTCATAGGCATGGTGTGCAGCCTCCGACATGGCATTCATGGCGGCACGCCAGTCCTTCGGCACGGCGGGCGGAGTCTGGGCGAGATGGGTTCCCACAAACACGCCGTAGGCCATCTGCTCGAGGATGCGATGCGCAAGGTCCGGATCGCGGTAACGCGTGGACAACACCTCGCCCTGCTCCGTGACCCGGATGCCACCGTGACGGAGGCCCGCCGGCTGTGCCAGGATCGCGCGGGCCGCGGGTCCGCCGCCCCGCGCGATGCTCCCACCTCGCCCGTGGAACAGGGTGAAGCGGACACGGTGCCGGTCGCACACGGCCGCGACCGTTTCCTGCGCCTGGAAAAGCGCCCAGGTGGCGGTGAGATACCCGCAGTCCTTGTTCGAATCCGAATAGCCCAGCATGACATACTGGTGGAAATCCCAAGCCTTCAGCTCCGCGCGATAATGGGGATTGGAAAACAGGTCCGTCAGGACCTGGGGCGCCCGGCGCAGGTCATGGAATGTCTCGAACAGCGGAGCGATGGGCAGGCGTGCGCCGGACAGCTTCATCAGCAATACGACCTCCAGGATATCGGAAACGTCATCCGTCATGCTGATGATGTAGATGCCGAGCGTCTCCGGGCCGCAGGTACGCCGCACCCTCGCCATGAGATGCAGCGGATCAAACACCGCGCGGGTCTCCGCGGACAAAGCCCGGATTCTTGACATCGACAAGGGCCGCACCTGCGAGAGCACCTCCGCCATCACCGCTCGCTTCTGTTCTTCGGAGAGTTGGGGGTAGTCACGGCGGCCCAGCAGCTCCGCTGTCGCCGCTTCGTGCCGCCCCGAATGCTGGCGAAGGTCCAGCCGCGCGGTGTGAAGGCCAAAGACATCGAGCCGGTGCCGGGCATCCTCGAGTTCACCACTCGCAATCAACCGACCGCGCCCCTTGCGCAGGCTCGCCGAAGCCTCGCGGTAAACTCTGCTTGCATCACCGAGCTTCAGCTTTGACTCGGCAGCGAGCATCCCGTCCGGCAACCGGGCTCCGCTCTCCAACTCCTCCAGCGCCTCGGAATACGTTTCGCTCAATCCGGAGAATGCCAGACGATAGATTTCATGGGGGTAACGATCGGAGAGGCGTTCGAGCTGGGGTGAGCGATGACGATTCTTCCGTATCATCCGGCGAAGATCAGCAGTCACCGCATCGCGACGGTCACTCACCGTCAGGGTTCGCGCGAGAGCCTGTGCGTCCGCCCGCAGGCTTGCGATGGCAACCCGACGGTGCAGCAGGAGGATATCGGCTGTCGCACGGGCCGTGACATTCGGGTTGCCGTCGCGATCGCCGCCAATCCATGAACCGAAGGTCAGCCAGCGGGCTGGCGCCCTCACCGTTGGGAAATGCTCCGCCAATGCCCGCTCCAAATCGCGCTGAAGCCGGGGCAGCACCGCAAACAGCGTCGTGTCGAAATACCAAAGTCCCGTGCGGGCCTCATCACCCACCTCCGGACGGGACACCCGGCTGCGGTCGGTCAGCCATAGCGACGTGACCTCGCGCTCGATCAGGCGCGGATCCGCACCTGCGCTCCCCGCACCATCCGCCGCCGATGAACCCATCCGCAGCATCTCCGCCAACCGCTGCAGCTTGCTCAGCAATGCCCGCCTTTTCGATTCGGTCGGATGGGCGGTGAACACCAGTTCGATCGAAACCCGGTCCACCAACGCCTGCATGGCCAGGGGAGAGATGCCGCTCCGCTTCAATTCAAGCATCGCCGCTTCAATCGATTCACGGACCGGCTCGTGCTCTTCCGAAGGCGGCCCCGCAACCATCCGCGCCGCACGCCGCTGCCGCAGCAGGCGAATGCGAAAATTCTCCTCGGCCAAGTTCACGAGCTCGAAATAGAGCGTGAATGCCATGGCCTGATTGAACCCCTCGGCCGGCGACAGGCCCCTCACCTGCAGGAGCAGTTCCTTCGCGGCCCCGGCATCGCCCTGCCGGGCCGCCTTGGCCCGGGTGCGCATTCGCTCGACGGTCGCAAACGTGGCATGACCCTCCACCTCCCCGATCACGCGTCCGAGAATCACACCCAGCCGGCGGATTTCGGACCGCAACAGCGCCATTTGTTGGAGTGCCCGGGAGGAACGTGGAGCGTTTGCCATGAATAGATGCCCTTGGATTGCGACGCCTGGGGAATATCCCGCCGATTTGGAAAAGAGCAAACCGAGTGGCCCGAGGTTGTTCTCAAATTCCCCGCCATCAAATCGCACGTGCCCATCGCCTCTCGGCGGCGAATCCGGTCCTGCAATCAAACGACAGCGGGGACAGTCTTGCCTGACACCCGGCGGTGCGGTTCGATGGGATGTGCGTGTGAATTTCCTTTCCGTTCTGCCGGCGCTCTTCGTCGCAGCCACACTCTGGGCGGCCGCAGCCGACGTTCCCCCGGAGGCATTCACCGCGGATCAGGTCGGGTTCGACATGTCCACCAAGGAATGGGTTGGCCGCGGCCATGCCTCGCTCACCTACCGGGACATGACACTCACCGCTTCGGAAATTCGCTACAACACGAACACCGGCATGGCCATCGCACGCGGCAACGTGATCCTGCAGCGTGGTCCGCAACGCCTGCTGGCGGAGGAGATGTCCTACGTGGTGCAGAAAGGAACGTTTGACCTGATGAACCTGCGGGCGGGCTTCGATCCGTACTATGTCTCGGGAGGGCGGGTGCACGGCTCGCGTGACGATCTCATTGTCGAACGTGCCCGCGCCACGTTTCATGAGCCGGGCCTGTGGACACCCACGATCACCGCGGACCGCATGGAGCTCCACAAGACGGAAACCTTGACGATGCAGGGAGGGCGGGTCGGCGTGGGCCGTCTTCAGCCGCTTCCGTTGCCAGGTTTTCCCATTCCCGTGGAGCATGCCTTCCTGCGTTACCTCACCCTTGGAGCCGGGTACCGCGCATCGCTGGGGGCGTTCCTGGAAGTGGGGGCCCACCTTCCGGTCGCGCCAGGTATCGAAGCCGGCGTTGATGCCGGATTCTACACCGCCCGTGGTTTCCTGATCGGCCCCTCCGGTGAATACAGCCGTGGCGATGGCGAACGACGGATGTCGGGCTCCTTCCGCTCGGGTTTCATTCACGACAGCGGCGACAAGCTGCGCGACATCATCGGCAGTCCCATCAAGGAGGATCGCGGATTTGCGCATTGGTCGCACCGGCAGACACTCCATGAAAATCTTACGCTCACCGCGAACCTCAATTTCTGGAGCGACTCCGATGTGCTGCGCGACTTCCGTCCCGAACAATTCTATCCCATCCAGCAGCCCGACAACTTTGTCGAAGCGAACTACGTGAGTGATGCGCTGGTGCTCGGGGTATTCGTGCGCCCCCATTTCAACCGCTATTTTCGCGTGCAGGAACGCCTGCCCGAAATTCAGGCCGCGCTCCTGCCCCGTCTCATCTTCGATCCCGACCTGAAACTCTACCAGCGGGGTCATGCCAGTGTCTCCCGACTCGTGGAAGACGCCCCCCTGCAGGGTCCCACCCTGAGGAGCGACCGGCTCGACGCGTACTACGCACTCACACGAACCTATGCACCCCGGGAATGGCTGGCCGTCAAGCCTGTCGTCGGTGCCGAGGTGACCCATTACACGAAGGCCAATCCTGGAACCGACCGTGGCAACTATACGCGTGTCATGGGCGAGGTCGGCGCCGATGCCGAGATGCGGGCCAGCGGGACCTATGCCTACCGGAACAAGGTCTGGAAGATCGACGGACTCCGCCACCTCGTCACTCCGCGCCTGAGCTACCGCTACCTGCCCGGCGGTGATCGTGGCCGGGCCTACATTCCGTCGATCGACCGCAGTTCGTTCTCGACCTACCTGCAGCCACTCGGCCTCGGCGATTCCCGCACCATCGATGAGCCCAAGGAAACCAACACGCTGCGGCTGGCGGTGGACAACACCTTGCAGACACGGGACGACGTCTATGGCTCGCGCGATCTGGTACGGCTGAACCTCGCTGCGGACTGGCGTTTTGAACGCGGGGATTCCGAACGGGCGATCCCGGGCATCCACACCGAACTCGTGCTGTCCCCCGCGCGCTGGCTCAATTTCGACCTCTACCAACGGCTATCGACCCACACGGGCAGGCTTGAGGAGATCAATACCGGACTCACCGTCGTCAATTCCGAGTGGTGGTCGCTCCGCCTGGGCACTCACTACCTCCGAAACGACATTGAGGAATACATCGCGGAATCGCGCGTGCGCCTGAACGAGGTCTTCGAGGGATTCGCCCGCCTCCACTATGACGCCATACGCTCCCGATTTGTCCAGCAGACGTACGGCATCCGGCACACCCTGGACAACGCCTGGGTCCTGCAGTACGGCATCAACATCTACGAAGGCCGCCGTCGCGAGAGTTCCTTCGGTTTCGTGGTCGAGCTTGAAACCGTGCGCTTCTAGTCCTGCCGCAACCACCCATGGCGGGCGAAGTCTCCTCCTCCATCGCCGGTAGCCAAATCCGGACTTTTCTCTCCCTGTGGGCCGCCGTGGCCCCGGAGCTGGCAACGAACCGGGCTCTCCCCGACAAACTGGATCAACTGTTGACGCGAAACCGCGCCTTCGGATCACGTGACCGCCGCCTGTATCGGGAACTCACCTACACCTGCCTCCGCTATCATGCCTGGCTGGGCACGGCCCTCGCGAAGGGAGCTCCGGATGCAATCCGGGCCCTGGCATGGCTTTCCGCGGACATTCCCGCCACCTGTTCGATGAAACGTCACGCTTGTGACGACTGGCCGGCGACTCCAGCAACCATCGGGGAGAAGCGCGCCCTTCTCCGTGACCGGACAATTGGTCTCAGCCTCGATGCGGCGCTGCTGCCATCGTGGCTGCAGGCGGAATGTCCCGAGGCATTTTGCACTCCGCTGATCGACACGTTGCACACTCGCAGCCCAATGTGGATTCGGCTGCAGACTGACCTTCATGACGGCCTCTTCGCCGAATTCCAGGAGCGTGGCTGGAGCGTGATCCCCTCGCGTCTTCTCTCCGATGCCTGGCGACTGGTTGCCGTGGAGAAGGATGTCACGGCCTCGGCCGGGTTCCGTGCAGGACAATTCGAGATCCAGGATCTCGGTTCCCAACTGCTGGTGGCTGCGCCCCCGCTTCACCGGGGCGAACACTGGTACGATGCCTGTGCGGGAGCCGGAGGCAAGACCCTCGCCTTGGCTCGCCGGCTGGGCCCGGATGGACGCGTGACGGCTTGGGATACACGGGCATCCGCACTTGCCGAACTGCGCATCCGTGCCACCCGCGCCGGCCTGAAAAACATCCGGATCGCGTCCCCCGCCGCAGGGGAACATTTCGATGGGGTTTTCGTGGACGCGCCGTGCAGCGGTTCAGGCACGTGGCGGCGGGCCCCGCACCTCAAGCACTCCACCCACGCGTCGACCGTCGCGCAAGCCGCCCATCTTCAATTGCAACTCCTCGACACCCTTGCCGCCCATGTCCGTCCGGGCGGCGTGCTGGTGTATGCAACCTGCTCGTTATGCCGGACCGAGAATCAAGGCGTGAGGCATGCCTTTCTCGCGGGGCACCCCCGTTTCGAACCTGGCGAACTCGTCGATACCTTCGGCTATCGCGATAATCCCACCGCGGGTGAACTGATCCTGGATCCCTCAGTTCACGACACGGACGGATTCTATCTCGCCTGTTTCCGCCGCGGAGAGGAATAGCGTGCCCTCCCTGCCACTCATTTTCCGTCTCGACCGGACCGGTTGCTGATTCCCCTCTTTTTCATTGCCGCGGGGAAGCGGGATAGAAGCATGGCACACCGTGGTTCCCGATTCCGACTACCGTATCAAGCTGCCTGCCTTCGAGGGTCCGCTCGACCTGCTGTTGTTCCTCATTCGGAAAAACGAATTGGACATCTATGACATCCCGATCGTCGCGGTAACCCAACAATACATCGATGCCCTTCGCTCGATGCAGAGCCTCGACCTCGAGATCGCCGGCGAGTTCTTTGTGATGGCGGCAACCCTGATGGAAATCAAAAGTCGCATGCTGCTCCCCAAGGGACAGGCCGCGGTGGGGCCCGACGACGACGACGATGCCATGGATCCCCGCTGGGAGCTCGTACACCAGCTGCTACAATACAAGAAATTCAAGGAGGCCGCCTCCTCCCTCAACGCCCTGGCCCAATTCGAGCAGGACAAGCTCTCCCGCCGCGTCACCGAAGCCCGCCTGCGCGACGACGAGCGTCCGCTCCGCAACGTCGACCGCATCGAGCTTTGGAATGCCTTCAATGTCGTGCTCCGGCGTCTCGCCGAAAAACTGGTCGTCGGCGAAATCCGGGACGAACAGGTCACCGTGGCTGACCAGATGGAAATGCTTCTCGCCCGCATGAAGACGGAGAAGAGCTTCATCTTCTCGGAACTGTTTCCCTCCAAGGTGACGCTGCGTGTCCTCGTTGCCACCTTTCTCGCCGTGCTCGAACTGGTGCGCCTGCACAAAATGAGTATCCGTCAGGACGTGTCGTACAGCGACATCCATTGCACATCCGTGGAGGAACCTCCCGCGGAGGAGCCCCGGGCATCCCAAATGCCGCTTGAATCTGCCGTCGAACCAAGCACCGTAACCGCGTGAGCAAGAAGCCATCCAAACGCCCGATATCGTCCAAAGGAAAGAAGCCGCACACCGCCGGCATCTTGGGCGTGGGCCTGGACAATGATGACGGCCATCGCCGCATCACCACCGGCGAGCAATTCACCCTGGTCGGCGGTTCGGAACAGACCCATGACCGCATGACGGAGACAATGATGAAGACCTTTGAGGAGTTGAAGCGCCGGGATCGCCGCCTCGAGAGTGTCGATCCCCACGAGCTGGCGGAGATTGTCCACAAGTCCACCCCCGGCTAGGCAGGAGGCCGCTTTGACTTCCGCCCCGACCCCGATATGCTTCATCCCATTCAACATCCATGTCCACCAACACCATCGAACTGAACACTGCCAATTTCAAGAGCTCCATCGCCTCCAGCACGCCCGTGCTCGTCGATTTTTGGGCGCCATGGTGCGGCCCCTGCAAAGCGATCGCCCCGATCCTCGAGGAACTCGCCGTCGAACTCCAGGGACAGATCAAGATCGGCAAGGTAAACGTGGATGAAAACGACACCATTGCCGGCGAATACCATGTCCGCGCCATCCCCACGCTGATTCTCTTCAAGGCCGGCAAGGCGGTGGAAACCTTCGTCGGCATGAAGTCGAAGGCGTTCCTGAAGGAGCAGCTGCTCGCGAAGGCCTGACACCTCGATCCGGCGGTTGCGCAACCGGTTCATCCGCGCAATCAACCGGGACAGATCCTCCGCTTCGGCGGAATGGCACCGACAGGACTCCCCTGTCCGGTTTCATCCCCATTTGCCGCGGAAGGAGGCTCATCGTCATGAGCAGGTCACGCCAACGCTGAGCACAAGCGAATAGAGCGCCAGATAGCGCCCCGCGTCCTCCAGGAGGGCAATCAGTTCATCGGGGCCGCTGGCGGATTTCAGCCGTGTCCACTGGCGTGCCGCCAGCGGCACGAGGAGAAGCGGGAGCAGAATCCATCCGGGTTTCCCCCACCGGATCGCGAGGATTGCCGGAACGAGCATCGCCATCCCATGGGACGATGCAAACTGCATCCGGGCGAATGTCCGGCCGAAGCGCACCACCGTCGTGCGCTTGCCGGCTCGCGCGTCCGTGGCGGCATCCCGATAATTGTTCAGCAGAAGGATGTTCGCAGTCAGCGCTCCGATGGCGACCGATGCCAGCCATACGTCCGCGCCGAGCCTGCCCCCCTGAACGAAGTAGGTCGCCCCCACCGCAACAAGGCCAAAGAAGACAAAGACAAAGACGTCGCCGAGACCGTTGTACCCCAGTGGATACGGACCACCGGTGTAGGCATATCCGCAGAGGATGCTGGTGACCCCGATCACGAGCAGCGGCCAGCCACCGTATTTCAGGAGCGTCAATCCAACCAGAAACGCCGCAGCAAAGGTCAGTGCCGCGGCCAACTTCATGCTCGCGGGCAGGACCAGCCCGCTCGCCACCGCCCGCCGGGGTCCCACGCGGTCCCCAGTATCCGCCCCTTTCACATAATCGAAATAGTCGTTGGCGAAGTTGGTCCCGATTTGAATCAGCAGCGCGAACCCCAGGCACGCAGCCGCTGCGGGCCAGACAACGATTCCATCCCGCATTGCGAATGCCGTGCCCGTCAGGACGGGCGCCACTGCCGCCGGCAGCGTCCTCGGGCGCGTGGCGGAAAGCCAGACCGCGACTGGTGACTCGGCTGCCATGCGAAGGGCGGGGCGGGCGGCGGGAGGGCCTGACAGGGCGCAATACCCACCCTGGCCCGCACTAAAGTGTCCGGCAGAAATTTGCCAGGCGGGCGACACCCTTGGCAATGATCTCGTCGCTCGTGGCGTAACTCAGGCGCAGGTACCCCTCGGCGCCGAATGCACTGCCGGGCACAGCCGCCACCTTTTCCCGGTCGAGAAGTCGCGCGCAGAATTCCTGGTCATTCATGCCAAACTTCGAGATGTTCGGGAAAAGATAAAACGCACCCTGGGCCAGCAGACATCGGATGCCGGGAATCTGGTTAAGGGCACTGTGAAGCGAGCGGCGGCGGCGATCGAACGCGGCGAGCATCTGCGACAATGCGGCCCTTGTCTTCTCCTTCTGCTCAAGCGCGGCCAGTGCTCCGTACTGAGCAAAGGTGGTGACATTCGAGCTCATCTGGCTCTGCAGTTCCGAGATCGCCTTGGCGATCGGTGCGGGTGCGACCGTCGTGCCGATTCGCCACCCGGTCATTGAATAGGTCTTCGAGAATCCCGCCACCGTGATCGTCCGCACCTCCGCCTCCTTGCCCAGGGCTGCCACGCAGGTCGGCCTGGCACCGTCGTAGACAAGATGTTCGTACATCTCGTCCGAGAGGATGTAGAGGTTGTGCTTCACCGCAATGTCAACGAGGGCGGCCAGCTCCTCACGCGTATAGACCGCGCCGGTGGGATTCGACGGCGAGTTCAGAATCAGCATCCGCGTGCGCGGACTGATGGCCGCTTCAAGTTGGGTGGGCGTCAGCTTGAAACCCGTGCTGTCGTCCGCGAGAACCAGCCTGGGCGTCGCGCCCGCCAGCTTCACCATTTCAGGATAGCTCACCCAGAATGGCGCCGGCACAATGACCTCGTCGCCCGGTGAACAGGTGGCCAGCACGCCGAGATAACAGGAGAACTTTCCGCCCGGTGACACGATGACCTGGGATGGCGCGACCTTCAGGCCATACTCCGCCCCGTAACGGGCCGCAACCGCCTGGCGGAGCGGCTCGATGCCCGGTGTGGGAGCGTACTTGGTCTTGCCTGCCTTGAGCGCCTCGATGCAGGCATCCTTGATGTGCTGCGGGGTGTCGAAGTCGGGCTCGCCGGCGGCGAAACCACAGACATCTTCACCGGCTGCTTGAAGGGCCTTGGCCTTCGCATCGACGGCGAGCGTTGGCGACGGCGAGATATTCCTGGCCCAGACAGAAAGAGGCGCGGGTGTTTGGTTCATGGACAATCCCTCTCATCCAAACTTTTCCCATCCCGGATGGCAAGGCCTCGCTTTGCTGCCGCTGGCGCCTTTACCCGGTGTCCGCGCGGTCACCGGACATGTGCCGCGTCTCTCCCCGCAGGCGGCCTCCCGACCGTTCAATGCCGGCCGGCACGCGCCTTGGATTCCGGCAGCGCATCAATCGCCGCGCGGAGCAATTCGCCCGCGCTCGTCTGCTTGATCTTCGCCTGACGCTGCAGGTTCTTCTTGATGGGATCCGGCAGGCGCACGGAAATCTGGCGATGCTCGGGACGATCGACACGAAACTCGCCGTAATCGAAATGTTCCAGCGCGATTCGTATGACTTCACTCGCCGATCTGAGATCGCGGGCGGAGCGGATCCCTTCGATCTTCTCAATCAGCGAAAGCGGCAGTTCAAAGGTGACAGGATTCGCGGCAGGGGAATTCTTTTTGGCCATGGCGGGTCGTGCGGAAAAGGATAAGGGCAAGTGCTTGCCCGTGTGCCTGCATGCCCGCAACGCAAAACTTTACCTCGCTGATAAATTACGTACGCAACCCTTGACCCGGAGAGGCCAGGTTTCAGCCTTTGACTGCCCCACTAAATCGATATGGCAACCGTTGCCCTCGAAAATCTGGTAAAGATCTATCCCGAAAAGGGCGGCCCCGGCGTCAAGGTGGTTCACGGCATCAATCTCGAAGTCCGCGACCGCGAGTTCATGGTGCTTGTCGGACCATCGGGTTGCGGCAAATCCACCACCCTGCGCATGATCGCCGGCCTGGAGGAGGTCTCCAGCGGCTCAATTTTCATCGACGGCCAGATCGTCAACAACGTGCTCCCGAAGGATCGGGACATTGCCATGGTTTTCCAGAACTACGCGCTCTACCCCCACATGACGGTCTACGACAACATGGCATTCGGGCTGAAGTTGCGAAAATTCGCCAAGGCGGACATTGATGCGAGGGTCCGCGAAGCCGCGGGCATTCTGGGTTTGGAAAAATACCTGGATCGCAAGCCCAAGGCGCTTTCCGGCGGCCAACGCCAGCGAGTGGCAGTGGGGCGCGCCATCGTGCGCAAGCCGCGGGTCTTCCTCTTCGACGAACCGCTCTCAAATCTCGACGCCAAGATGCGGGTTTCGACCCGCACTGACATTTCCAAACTGCATGCCCGTCTGGGTGCCACCATGATCTACGTCACCCATGACCAGGTTGAAGCCATGACCATGGGGGACCGCATCTGCGTGATGAAGGACGGCCACATCCAACAGGTCGCCGCGCCCCTCGAACTTTACAATCATCCGGACAACATGTTCGTTGCCGGCTTCATCGGAAGCCCGCCGATGAACTTCTTCAAGGGAACGCTCACACCCGGTGGCGGGAAGCCTGCATTCGTCGAGGCGAACGAGACGGGCAACCCGCTGCGTGTTCCGCTGCCCCCGTCATTGGCCCAACGTGCGGCATCGCATTCCGGCCAGCCGATCGTCCTCGGTATCCGCCCGGAGGATATCCATGACGGATCCCTTCCGGGCTCCGCTCCCGGCGAAGCGACCATCGAGGTCCGGGTCGAGGTTGCGGAACCGACGGGAGCCGAAACGCTCCTCTACCTCTCGACGGGGGCAACCTCCTTCATCGCCCGGGTGCGACCAACGGACCGCTTCAAGGCCGATCAACGGGTCAGGGTGAGCCTCGATTCCGACAAGGTCCATCTCTTCGACGCCCAATCTGAAACGAGGATCAAATAGGAGCAGCCGGACACGGATCCCCTCCGCGCAGGTTCCGCCTCGGGCGCCATCAAGGGCCAACCGTCACCAGCCCCTTTTGCGGACGCTGGACCGCAAACGGCAGGTCGGACGATGAGAACAGCCCGGACGAGAAATCCTGGTCCATCGCTGCCGCCGTGACCAGGAATCGGGTCTTGTTGCGCGTCGCCTCGTCCTTGAGATCAATCGACTTTACGATCCAATGATCGCCAATCTTCTTGAGATCCAGCACTGACATGGACTTCAGGATTCTGCCATTCTCCCCGATGTGCTCCGCCTGAACCAAGGCGTTGTACTGGGTGTCGAGAAAGACCCGGACTCCCGTGAGTCCCGGCTGACGTGCCGCGATCTCCGCCGGCGGATAGAACAGAAAGGCGTTCGCAGGACGGCCCCGCACCTTGCGTACACCCTCGAAGACAACTTCGTCCCACCAAAGAAACGGCATCTGCAGATCGAATGCCGTCAGATCGGTTCCTCCCAGCGGCTCGAAGATCGCGTCCAACCCCAGATTGGTCACCTGGCTCCCAAACGTCGGCTCCCATCGCCAGGCGGCGGCGTTCGGTCCGCCTTTCAGCAGCAGCCGGAGGCCCGAGGGTTGGTTCTGATCGAGCGACCCATCGGCCAGCAATTCGATACGCGTGACGGGCCCTTCTTCCAGCAGGTCGCTCCAAAGCTTTCCCGCCAGGAGCTTCTCAGGCCCGCGCCGCGGCATGACCCGCAGGTGAAACTCGAGGTATCCACGGAAGCCCTTCAGCCGAAACTCCGCGAGAAACGCCCGGCCTGCCGCCTGATCAGGCTTCGAGATCTGTACATAGTCGGGCGGGGGGCGGTAGCGTTTATGCTGGGCCCAGACAACCCATGGACACGCCATGGACAAAAAAAACAGGCAGGCGACTCGAGGCGCGAGCCCCAGTCGGACCTGCCTGCAGGCGGTCATATCCGGGAACCGTCTCGTCCGCTTACGGATTCGACTTGGGAGCGTCCGGCGCCGGCGTGGTCGCATCCGACTTCGGAGCCGCAGGTGCCGGCGCAGCCTCGGGGACCGGGGGCGTTGCGGCCGGAGTTGTGACTGCGGGAGCCGCAATGGCTGGCAGCGCGCCGCCGGACTGCGCCACTTGCTTCCGCTGATAAATGTGCCCCAAATAGAGGGCGAACGAGAGGATGAAAAATGCGATCGCCGCATTGATCGTCGCCTTCGAGAGGACATTGCCGGTTTCCGCACCAAACGCCGCTTCCGCCGCGCCACCGCCCAGCGCCGCACCGACGCCGCCATCCTTCGATTTTTGCGCCAGTACGACCAGCACGAGGAAGAGCGAGACAAGGATCAGTATGAAAGTCAGAATTCCAATGACGATACTCATTTGAAACGATCAGCAAAACCCGTCGTCCCCGCGATTGTCAATGCCCGTCTCCGGCAGCGGCAACGCGACCACCGGGCGTGACGGCCATGTACCCACGACCGACAGGCAACGATCGTCAGGGGACAATGATCGCGCTTTGGACATTCCCTTGCGCATTCCCGGCTCCTGTTCCCCGAGGCGGAAAATGGAGCCGCTGACGCCAAATTCATGGCAACGGGCGGTAATGGGGAGCCCCGACCACTCATTTCCTTTTCCGCTGCGGAGGGGAGGCGGCACCCCAGCGCCAGAATATCGCCTCGAGAATCCCAAATTGATCGGTAAGCAAGCCCTCGTATCCGCAGGGGCGGTCGTCCCAGTACCGCCAGTCGACCCCGCTCTGGTTCCCACCAAAAACGTTCGCGTCGGCAAAACCGATGCAGAGGCGCTTGAGCATCGCGTCCGCCTCGCGCTCGAGGCCACAGTGATAGAGCGCCATCACAAAATGCCGCGACTGGGAATGGGTTCGCCCGCCATTCTGATAGTAACCCAGGGGATATCCTTGGATGATGTCGGATAGATCCTCATCGGGAATATGCCACAGGTTGCCCGGCAATCCGAACGCGGGATCCGGCAGCCCCACCTTCCGGGACTCCGCCAGCAGTCTTTTCAGGACCGCGCGCCCTTCATCCCGATCAAGCAGTCCTTCGGCAATCGCGGCACCGTTGACGGGAAGGAATCCGTAGTCGTGAAGCTTGTCGTCGCGACACCGCCAGCCGGCCAGCCAGCCCGTTGCCTCATTCCAAAACGTGTCGCGATAGCTTGCCCGCAGGCGGCATGCCCAGAGGGAAAGGCGTTCCGCTTCACTCCGTTCGCCGAATCGCCTCAATCCACGCTCCAACTCGAGGAGCGCACCATAGAGGATGGCGTTGGCAAATGCGTCCTTCCACCCAAATGAGATGACATCGAACCAGCAGGTGCTCCACTGCCGGGTCCCGCTCACACCAGTGCGATGAAGGCTTTCAATCAAGCCGTCCCCGTCGAGATCGCGATCACGCGCCGCATGCAGCTTCTTCAGGATTTGCGGCTTGAATTCCCGATACCAGCCGCGCGTGGCAGTGTGACGCAGGTATTCGCCCAAGCCGCGCAAGGCCGATGCACCGGTCTGCAGGTACTCATCATCGGCATCGTGCGAGGTGCCGTCCTGCAGCAGGCGTCCCGCCGCGTAGCCAGGTCCGCCGGTCAACCACCGCTCCAACGAGTACCGCAGCAACTCCACCGCAGGAAGGCCGGGCAGGACCTCGCCTTGCAGGCGCGTCACCGCCGCCCAGGTGTCCATGCAAATCGGGCAATGGATCGACGCTCCGTTGTTGCTCAGTGTGGCCGTGTCGGCCCGGAATGTCAGCGCCGTCCACTGGGTTCGCATCAGCGCACGCCGGGCGACCGCGGGCGCATCGGGTCTCAAGAGCGTTCCGGGGCTTTTCGGCGTGAGGGTAAACGTCACACGATGGGTGCCTGCCGGGAGTCGGTACAGTCCTTCAGGCGTCGGCTCCTCCCCCACCTTCAACTCGAGGAGATTGAGATTCTGCGAGCGGCGGCAATCACTGCGGGCCCAACCCGTCGGCGAGGAACTCTCCAAGACCCAGCTTCCAAACGTGGGCAGCGTCAGCAGGGCCGGCAGGACAACGCCACCGGCTTCTCCTTCTTCCGTGAGCCGACCAATCACATGCGAAGGTGCAACGCTGTTGCTCAGACCCACCCTCCACGCGGCACTTTGCCACGCCAGCTCGTCGCGGTCCGCCGAGCGCTCCGCCTGCAGGGTGATCTTCTCCGCGGTCACCACCCACTTCAACCGGTAGCGCTGTCCGCCCGCCGAAAAGTCATACCGTACGACATTGCCGGCGACCTCCGTCGTGCCGGCCAGGTCACATCGCACTGACGGCGCCAGGAGCGGCACACTGCCGACGG